>NZ_VXCQ01000001.1:0-393993 GCF_052850415.1 Acinetobacter sp. 1207_04
AAGACAGAGGGTGTTTTTTATTGTCAGGAGGAAAATTGAAAAATAGACGAAATTTAAGAAAATAATAGGTGAAAAGTCGATAAATATTTATAAAAAAATCACCATTTTCAAATAAGAATGAATTATTAAGGGCGTGTAATGAATCTAAAATAAACACAAGGGCATCATGGAAAAATTTATCATTCATAAAAATGATTTTAGCACTGAAATTACGACCCTTTTTGGTCAATAAGCAGAACTGAATTATCAACGAATTAGATTGTATAGATCACCTTGAATGAAGAGCATGATGTTTGCGCGATTGCATTACCAAAAAATGATTTTGTAAATTTCATTTCATAAAGTATTAAAAATAATCACTTAAGAAAAATTAAATAAACTGTATTGTTTAATTTACATAAAGTGTGAATTTTGTCGCAAAAATAAATGAACAATAAGACTAATGTGCTATTCCTATAGTGGTATAAATTATGTGAATATAGTCTCAATTGCTTTGATGAGCGACGTTGGTTTTATTCTAAAAATTATATTGAAACTAATGATTTGGAAGAGCGTTTTTTGAAATATAGTTTCACAGGAATTGAATGATGACGGATAAAGCAGTCAACGTTAATCATATTATTGATCACGCAAAATTTAGACCATTTCACTTTAATGTTTTGGTGTGGTGTTTATTGATTATTTTATTTGATGGTTACGACTTAGCCATCAATGGTGTAGTGTTGCCACTTTTGATGGCTGAGTGGGGTTTGACAGCAATGCAGGCAGGTATGCTTGCAAGTACAGCTTTAGCAGGTATGATGTTTGGTGCGATGATTTTTGGTTCGCTCGCAGATAAAATTGGTCGTAAGAAAGTCATTATGATCTGTATTGTGCTATTCAGTGGTTTAACATTTGCAGGTGGTTTTGCATCTAATCCAACAGAATTTGCCATTTTACGTTTTCTTGCAGGTTTAGGTATTGGTGGTGTAATGCCGAACCTTGTAGCCTTAACCTCAGAGTATGCACCAATTCGTATGCGTAGTACGCTTGTAACAGGTATGTTCAGTGGTTATGCCGTAGGTGGTGTGATGGCTGCTTTACTTGGCTCATGGTTCACCCCAGATTTTGGTTGGCAAATCATGTTCTTTATTGCAGGTATTCCGTTATTTTTATTGCCAGTAATTTGGAAGTTTTTACCTGAATCTTTAACTTTTATTGTTCAACAAGATCGTCAAGCAGAAGCACGAAAAATCGTAAGTCGTTTAGAACCAACCATCACAGTAAAAGAAACAACGACATTTGAATTAGATAAAGTCGATGTTCCTGAGTCTGCAAGTGTAATGAGTTTGTTCCGTCGTGGTCGTGCGATGAATACAGTATTGTTTTGGATAGCTTTCTTCACTTGTTTACTCACGATGTATGCATTAAGCAGTTGGTTGCCAAAACTAATGATGGCAGCGGGTTATTCAATGGATAACAGCTTAATGTTTATGATGGTGATGAACATTGGTGCTGTGATTGGTATTATTGGTGGCGGAATTTTAGCGGATCGTTTCCATTTAAAACCTGTTTTAATGTGTCTTGGTATAATTGGCGCAGTAGTCATGAGTTTAATGGGCTTTCAGTCGAATGAATTCCTACTCTATATTTTAGTCTTCTTGGCAGGTGCAGCATCAATTGGCTCGCAAATGTTGCTGTATAGCTATGTTGCACAGTTTTATCCATTGGCGGTACGTTCGACAGGGATTGGTTGGTCATCTGCGATTGGTCGTATGGGGGCGATTATTGGTCCAATTTTAATTGGTGGTTTGTTAGGTATGAATTTACCTGCACATTTCAATTTTATGGCGGTTGGCTTACCTGTGTTAATTACCGCAATTGCAGTTTCGTTAATTATGAATAGCAATGAATCTGAAAAAATCGGTTCAGGTGTGACAGCAAAAGCTTAATAATTTAAGATAATGAAAAACCCTCACATTGTTGAGGGTTTTTTTATGGGTAAATATAAATTGAAATGGGTGAATAGGGTCGTTTAGGTTTTAATTTTTGCATCATCATAAACAAGCGTATACTGAGTTAGACATGAGGAGTGATTATGTCTAAAACGTCCACATCCACTAATTATATTGAGTATGGTACTCGTCCCTTTCTTGCTATTCTCTTTTCGCTATTTTTAGCAGGTTTTGCTGTTTTTTCATCATTATATTGCGTGCAACCGATGATGCCATTTTTAGCAAAATTCTTTCAGGTGACACCCACACATAGCAGCTTTCCACTTTCATTTTCGACCATTGCACTCGCTTTAGGACTGTTATTTGCAGGCTTAATTTCAGATCGTTTTGGTCGTAAAAAGATTATGGTCATCTCCTTATTTTCGACCTCTATTTTATTATTAATTAGTTCAATTTTGCCCTATTGGGAAATATTTCTTGCGACTCGCATGATGGTTGGACTTGCTGTCAGTGGTGTGGCATCTGTTGCGATGACATATATAGGGGAAGAAATTGCGCAAAAAGATGTTGGATTTGCCATGGGTTTATATATTTCAGGGACAGCCATTGGGGGAATGGGAGGGAGATTGATCGCAGGTGTATTACTCGATTATATCTCTTGGCAGACAGCGACTAGCATTATTGGTGCACTTAATTTATTAATTGCCATTACGTTTTATATGGCATTGCCTGCATCGAAACATTTTAAAGCTTATCCAATTAATTTGAATCGCTTTATAGAGTCTTTTAAAAAGAATTTGGCAGATGTCAGACTTCGACTACTTTTTGCTGAAGGCTTTATTTTGATGGGCTGCTTCGTGACCGTGTTTAACTATATGAGTTATCACTTGCTTGAAAAGCCTTTTGAGCTTTCACAGATGTGGATTGGTCTAATTTCAATTGCATATTTATCGGGAATTTATAGTTCACCTCGTGCAGCAAGTTGGAGTCATAAATTCGGGAGAGATAACGTCCTCATTGCAATGTTGAGCATGATGATCTTCGGTCTCTGGATTATGCTCATTCCTACTTTATGGGCTATTTTAGCGGGATTACTTATTTTTACTTTTTCATTTTTTGCAGCACATTCAACGTCAAGTAGTTGGGTGTCGGTACAATCCTTGCAATATCGTGCAGTAGGTTCATCACTTTACTTATTTTGTTATTACTTAGGCTCAAGTTTCTTGGGGAGCAGTGGTGGATTGGTTTGGGAGCAAGGAGGTTGGTTTGGTTTAACTATAGCCATTACACTTGTTCTGATCATTGGGGTATTCATTGCATTTAAATTGAAGCAGATCCAAATTCAGGAAAAATTGAAGATGAATTGAAATGATTTTTTCTTAGTTGCTAATATTTTGCTGAATAAATTGAATGCTACTTCGTTTGAATTGTTCAAGATCTTCGGCTTGCCCCTTTTATTTTTATACTCAACCTTAGAATGAAATGCCGCGAAAAAATTGACATAGTTGACATGTAAACTCCTTTTTAAGTTGATTTTAGATAGAGTATTTCATAATCAACTGATTTAGCATATTTATTTGAGTTTCCATTCATCATATTTATTTATTCAATTAAATGGATCGGTGTTTATATGATGTTTGACACTCATAAAGTAAAAATGTTTGTTTTTTAATCAAGCAACATGAGCAGAATTCATGGTAAAATGATCGGCTTTCATCTTAGATCATCTCCCGATCGCCAACTGCCAATCGAGATTACTCATCATGTCTACTGCTTATACTGCTCAAACTGCGCCTACAGCGTTGTTTGATTACGACAAATATTGGGCTTCGTGCTTTGAGCCTGCCCCATTTTTGCCGATGTCACGTGAGGAAATGGATCAACTTGGTTGGGACAGTTGTGATTTTATTTTGGTCTGTGGCGATGCTTACATCGATCATGCATCTTTTTGTTCAGGCATTATTGGGCGTGTTTTAGAAGCACAAGGTTTTCGTGTTGGTATTATCGCACAGCCTGATTGGACGTCTGCCGAAGCATTTAAAGTATTGGGTAAGCCTAATCTCGCTTGGGGCGTAACCGCAGGGAACATGGATTCGATGATCAACCGTTATACGGCTGACCGTAAAATCCGCTCGGATGATGCCTATTCTCCTGATAACGTTCCAAATAAACGTCCTGACCGTGCAGCGACTGTGTACTGTCAGCGTGTCCGTGAAGCTTATCCTGATGTTCCTGTATTATTGGGTGGGATTGAAGCATCACTGCGCCGTATTGCTCATTATGATTATTGGTCAGACAAAGTCCGCCGCTCGGTGTTGATGGATTCGAAAGCCGATTTACTCATGTACGGCAATGGCGAGCGTTCAATTACTGAAGTCATGCACCGTTTGGCGCGTGGTGAAAAAATTACAGACATTACGGATGTTCGTGGTACGGCATTTATTGTCAATAAACATAATCGTGCCTCTAAATCTAAGTTTGTTGAAATTGCATCGAATGATGTTGATGCAATTGGTCGTGTTGATCCAATCATCAACCCTTATGTGATGACAGAAGATTTAGATGGCTGTGAGATTGAGAAAGATAAAGGTAACTCTTTAACTCAATATCAAAATTTCCAAAAAGAACTTGTTGCTAATCCAATTATTCGTGAAGGCGATCATTTGGATGCAGATACACAGATTGTTCAATTACAACCTGTATCTAAAGCCATTAAGCATAAATTACCACCCCGTGAATTAGCGGTCATTCGCTTACCTGCATTTGAAGAAGTTGCAGAAGATCCTGTTTTATATGCGCATGCTAACCGTATTTTGCATTTGGAAACCAATCCCGGCAATGCCCGTGCCATGGTACAAAAGCATGGTGAACGTGATGTGTGGTTGAATGCACCACCAATTCCATTAACCACCGAAGAAATGGATTATGTGTTTGATTTGCCTTATGCGCGTCTGCCACATCCATCTTATGGTGAAGCACGTTTCCCTGCATTTGACATGATTAAATTCTCTGTGAATATCATGCGTGGTTGTTTTGGTGGTTGTACTTTCTGTTCAATCACAGAGCATGAGGGTCGTATTATTCAGAATCGTTCTGAAGAATCGATTTTACGTGAAGTTGAAAAAATTCGTGATACAGCTCCTGGCTTTACAGGCATTATCTCTGATTTAGGTGGTCCAACAGCAAACATGTATCGTTTGCAGTGTAAAGATCCTGAGATTGAAAAGAACTGTCGTAAGCCATCATGTGTATTCCCAGGTGTATGCCAAAACTTACATACCGATCATGCACCGCTGACTCAGTTGTATCGTAAAGCACGTGCTATTAAAGGCGTGAAAAAAATTCTGATTGGTTCAGGTCTACGTTATGACCTTGCAGTTTTGAACCCCGAATATGTGAAAGAATTGGTGACGCATCATGTGGGTGGTTATTTAAAAATTGCCCCTGAACATACTGAAAAAGGTCCATTGAACAAGATGATGAAACCGGGCATAGGCACCTATGACCGTTTCAAACAGATGTTCGAGCGTTTCAGTAAGGAAGCAGGCAAAGAACAGTATTTAATTCCGTACTTTATCGCAGCGCATCCTGGTACAACTGACTATGACATGATGAACCTTGCTATTTGGTTGAAGAAGAATGATTTCCGTGCCGATCAGGTACAGACCTTCTATCCATCGCCAATGGCAACAGCGACAACTATGTATTACACAGGTAAAAACCCACTCGCAAAAGTGGCACGTTATACTGAAAATGTCGATATTGTAAAAGGTGACAAACGTCGTCGTTTGCATAAAGCATTCTTGCGTTACCATGATTCAAATAACTGGCCGTTGCTCCGTGAAGCCTTGAAAGAAATGGGTCGTCAGGATTTGATTGGTAATTCGAAGCATCATTTGATTCCGACCTATCAGCCTGCGGGTTCGGCAGAGGGTAATTACCAATCTGCGCGTAAGAAAAACTCTACGGTAGATGGTGATTCGCAAAAACGTAATGGTGAGCAAGGCAATCGTACTAAGGCATCACAAGGTCAGTCACGCCCTTCAAATACCAAAAAACGTCCTGAGCGTGGTCAAATTTTAACGCAACATACAGGTTTGCCTCCACGTGAAACAGGGGACAGTAAAAAGCCATTTGGTGGGTCTAAGCCTAAAAATAAAGGTAAAGCTAAGGCATAAAGTATTTTAAATATACGACTTTATTTTTGAATAAATTAAAGGATGCTTCGGCATCCTTTTTTAATGTTGAGAACAAGTGCCGAAAATAAGAATAAAATTTTGAATAGGTAATTTAAAATAAACGGTTCTATATTAATAATTTTATCGGAAATATTTGTACTTTATAGAAAATACCGCTATAAATATATAGTTGTTGTATTTTCATAAAAATGTCATATTACGTGAATAAAATATAGTTTAGTTCAAATTATAATTGTATAAATGATCGTTGATTCATGAATACCATTTAGATTTTAAAAATTGTCTCGCAACGAATTGTTAATGTTTGAGATAATCGTGTAATGATTCATATTGTTTTTTTACAAAACTAAGCTATAGCAATAATCAGTTATATAATAGAACTTAGAACCAAGAAGAATCGGTCATAAGCCGAATATTATAAAAAATGAAAGGATAATAAATCATGGATTTGATCGTTATCGTAAGCCTTATCATACTGAGTCTATTCAGTGTTATTTTTTTCAATAACTTGAAAAATGACAAAAAAAATGACAGTGCATTACGTCGTAGAGCTGTTTTTAATTCAATTGAGATGATGACATTTACCCGCTTAAAAGAAGTGCTTCCTGAAGCAAATGTATTGGCTCATGTTTCATTTGATGCTTTGTTGACTACTAAATATTTACACACTCGCCGTAAATATCAAAAGATGTTTGCAGACTTCGTGGTGCTTGATAAAAATTGTAAAGTGATTGCAATAGTGGCTTTAGATGACATCCATGCGTTGAAGCGCATGAAACAACAGGCACATCAAGATGCTTTACTGGAATCGGCAGGGTATCGAATGGTTCGCTATAACGGTGCTCCGGAATATCAGCAATTACGTGAAGACTTTCTGATGGAGTTTACAGGGATGCATCAGCCTGAACAGGAGTATACGATGAGTATGGGGAAGTCTGATCTGTATTTAACTACAGTAAATCGTATTCGTATTTTTGGTTAAACAAAATGCATGGTCTAAACCATGCATTTTTATTTGACTCTATATTTTATTCAGGTTTAACAGCAACAACTGTCATTTCTACAAGAACATCAGGATGATACATTTTCGCTTCTACACACGCACGTGGCAGTGCTTCAATATCTGATACCCAAGCATCCCAAATTTCATTAAATGCATCGTAATCTTTATCAATATCTTTTAAATAAATGGTCACAGACATGATATGGCTTTTATCGGTACCTGCATCTGCAAGAAACTGATCAATAATATCGAGTGTCTGCTGTGTTTGTCCTTTAATATCTAAGCTGAAATCACTAGCCAATTGTCCTGCTAAATGAACTAAATTGCCTGAAATTGCAATTTCAGAAAAGCGTTTTGCAACGTGCAGACGTTGTACAGTCATGGTCATTCTCAAATTTTCTCTTAGCTTAAAGTTTACGTGATCATGAGCCATCTGCACATCTGATTTTCAGATTTTGTGCCGTGTGTTGCTTGTTGGTAAGTGTATCGATTCGAATCAACATTTTGTATTTAAAAATAATCAGGCAGTTTTGTTTTGGGCAAATTACGAGATTTCCCAAATTGAGAAATTGAATTTTAGCTGAACGTAATTGATTTAAGCAAAATGCAATCGAACATTCCAGGGGGCAGAGTTGTTGAATTTGTGTTGTGTTGTGTTTTGCTGTTTTGGATATTTTTTCTGTGTAGAAATATTCATTTTTAGACCTATGGATCAAAATCATTTTATTTTAAAGATACTTAAAAAGTGGATGGTAGTGTGCCATCCACTCAAGGGTGAATTATTGTGGTGGAGTGTAAATTTTTAATTCACGTTCAGTCCGCCCATTCAATTGATACCAATCGATATTTCGGGTAATGAACATCACAATGCTCAGGATAATGAAAGCGATCACCGAACCCATCAAGAATGTTTTTCCTGATGATTGCAATAACATATACATGATGCCGTACAGGATACTGAGAATAACGCCAAATAAGGCAGCAGCTTTGAAGCCTTTCATGACAAAGAATAAATACCATGTCATCAGGCTGATACAGGCAATAGCAGCCACCATGTATGCCCATGCAAAAGCATAATATTCACTGATTGCGAGTAAAAGGACAAAGAAAATGCCTTGCGCCATTGCCACTAATGCGTATTGAATTGGGTGAATGCGTAAACTTTTCAGTACTTCAAATAGGAAGAAACAGCCAAAGGTAATGAGGATAATCACAATACCGTATTTAATGGCACGGTCAGTTTGAGTATAGACATTGACGGATTCTAAAAATTCGGTAGAAAGCCCGATTTTTACATGAGTATTTTCAGCAGTATAATTCTCTTCATTGTCTGAGTATTGCGATGATTTCAATGGATTTAAGCAATTTTGATTATTTCCATTATTGGCAGTACAGTTTGCTAAAACATTAAGATTTTGTTGCCCAAGTGCAATATTTTTCCACTGTGCAGAGAATTGTTTTTCAGCACTATCCTTTTTATAAGGTAGGCTTTGACCATCATATTTAGCATCTGCCCAATTGCCTTTTGCAGCGTAGGTAATCACATTACTAGTGGGAATAAGGGTAAATTTATTCAGTCCTGCGGTATTTATCTGCAGTTTAAATTGAAAACCATTTTGAATGGCATTGAGTAGTTCAGGTCGTTGTTTTACGCCAATTCGCATAAAATTTAGTCCTGAATTGGTAGTATCTTGTGGGGTAATTTCAAACTGATAATTTTGATTTAAAATATTGATCGTTGGATTCTGATTTAAACTGCGTGGATCAGACACGGGCAATACAATTTCCGCTTGATTCCATTGATAAGGGTGTTGTTCTAAAAGTGGTTTTTGAAAACTACCTTGTGCTGTGAGAAGTGCTTGATAGCTGATTGCTCGGTAAATAGTACGCTTATATTGGTTATCAGAGACATCAAATTGTGATGTCCAGTGCGTTTGATCTGCGCCAATCAGTGTCCAATGAGTTTCGATACACTTATAGGGTTCTTTTTTCTCATTTTGACAGATTCTATTTTCTTGATAAGGTACACGAATATACGGTGAAACAATGCTTTGAGGGCGGATATGGTTCTGAGCAATATCTTGTAAGAAGTCTTGTTGATATCGTTGTCGCTCTGAAACCAAGTTTGAAATGAAATTGAGCCCGACCCAAAATATTGCCATTAAAATAATAATAGCAATGATTTTGAGGGTTAAAAAATTTGATCGCATCGCAGTTCCTTGTTGTTCTTTCGGTGAGGAGAGTTTGCGAGTGCTATATGTGTTTTATTTGAGTGTAAATTGATTTCAATGTGAAGTTTAGGTGAAGTACGTCAGATGCCATACCCAAATTTTTTGGAGGGTTCATGACAACATTCATTACAACGGCAATTCAATACTGACTAAGACGCCTGATGTATGGGGTATTAATTTAGTAATGTGATTGGATTGAATATTTTCAATTTTAATTTGTCCATGATGTTGTTCAATCACTTGCTTAACGATGCTCAGACCAATGCCTGAACTGCGTTGTTGATTGCTGGGACGGGGTAAAGAAAAATAAGTATCAAAGATTTGAGGTAATGCATAATTAGGAATTGAAGCACTTTCGTTGAACAGGCTAATTTGAATTTTTTTATTATCTAAATGAATGAGTTTAAAAAAAATTTTATCTGTAGATGGGGTAAAGTCCAAAGCATTATCAAGGACATTGGCAAGGGTTTGCTGAATCCAAAAACGATCGGCACTAATCATACAATTGGGTTCAATATCGAGTAAGCATTGTATCTGCTGTTGCTGAATCTGACTCGCATGTTGATCTAAAACTTGTTGAATTAGCTCAGATAAGTTGAAATATTGTGGTTCAATTTGATGCTGAGATTTTTCAAGTCGTGTCAATAATAACATACGATCAATTAAGGTTTTTAATCGGTGGCTTTGCTCATGTATATGGGTTGCAAATTGTTGCTGATCTTCTAAGGGGAGGTCTTCTTTGAGCAACTCAGCACTTGCTTGAATCGCCGTGAGTGGGCTTTTTAATTCATGGGTTAGTGTATTGACATAATGTTCGACATAAGCACGATCTTCAAGTTTTTCCCGCATATTTTCAACGGCTTGAGCTACTTGATTGAGTTCTTTAGCAGAACGGAAATAGGGAGTTTGATTAACGGGTGCAAGTGCCTGTGCATATTTACGAACGCGATCAATACTATGTTTGAGCCAATAGGCAACTAAACTTGCCAAAAACAGGCTAATCAAACCAATCCAACCCGCCTGACGTAGCAATTGATCTTCCGCACGTTGAATATAGGGTTGTACTGAAATATTCGGTTTACCAATACTAACCACGCCAATTAGTTGGGCTTTTCCATTCACCTGATAAAAAATGGGTGCTGCAATAAACATAGTACTGCTATAAGCACCACTGTCATTACCTTTAAGGTCATAACTTCGAGTTGAACGCACACCATATTTGCCCTGTAAAGTTAGATAAACATCATTCCATTTTGAATAATCTTGCCCTGTGGCAATACCTTGAGAATCGTAAATCACTTTGCCTTTGGCATCGGTAATATAAATTTGTTGATTGATCTCATTTTTATTGTGTTGCCAAATATTGGCATTAAGTTTGCGATTGAGCGCATTTTGAATTTTTTGATCGAATTGCGCTGTATCGACTCTGCCATCATGAACATCTTCAGCCACTAACATGGCGATAATATTGGCATTTTCTGCAAGGGTATCTTCTACCACTTGGCGGACATTGGGTTTGACTTGCTGATTAAAGGTATATGACATAAAGCATAAACCGAGCAAAATAATTAACCCGAAGAAAAACCAAATACGGATAAAAATAGACATGCTTTAGCTCATCCGCTTCAAGCTATAGCCAAAACCACGATGCGTTTCAATGGGTTCATGTTCAGGTGAGATCTGTTTGAGTTTATTACGAATACTTTTAATATGGGTATCGACTGTGCGCTCTAAACTATGCTCAGGATGTTCCCATACATGATCCATCAATTGTTGGCGGCTAAAAACCTGTTCGGGGTGCTGGATAAGTAATTTTAGTAAACGATATTCATAACGGGTGAGTTGTAAGGCAATGGCATAGTAATGAATTTGCAAGGTTTCATCCTGACATTGCCAAATATTAGAAGGCTGTTGTGACGAAATGGATTGCTGTTTTTCAGCAAGAAGTTGTTGTTGAATTTCCATTCTACGCCAAATGGCTTTGATGCGAGATACAATTTCTCTTGAGCTAAAAGGCTTTGCACAATAATCATCTGCGCCAATTTCAAGCCCAACAATACGATCTATTTCATCATCTCGAGCAGTTAAAAAGAGCAAAGGTGTATGATTAAAGGTTCGGATTTTTTTACAGACTTCGAATCCGCTTAAATCAGGTAAGCCAACATCTAGAATAATAAAATCAAAGTGGTTTTGCTCAATTTGTTGAATAGCAGACATGCCTGTATTTGCCCAAGTCACCAGCCAATCTTCGAGTTCAAGTGCATAACGTAGAGGCATAATAATGGCAGCATCATCTTCTACACATAAGATTTGTTTTTTATTATTCATAGGCTTAAAACATAAGTGACAACAATTTCAGTGTACTGAAAATGAAGCAGAATGGCGATGTGATTTAGGTGAAGTTTAAGTGAACTTTATAATAGATGATATTTTTAATATTTGAAATTGAGTATTTGAAGTGCAAAAAATCGATAAGAATAGAATTTTGAGGGTTTTTCCCCATGTGAAATTCTGAGCGCCCTGTAATATTCGGATTTGATCGTCACGCCAATCACAGGACAATATATCGTAAGTATTGATGACTTCGATATCTCGGCAACAACATGGGTAATGTATTGCGGGGAACAGAGTACGCTATTTTTTGATCATTGGGGATAAATATTTAGTCGAATATTGATGTGTTGTTTAATAATTCATCAAAAATGATAGTCTGTATGAATCATTAGTATAAAGATAACAAATATTTTTGTGATTCAGACCCAATAAAAAGTTGAGCTTCAACTTTTTATTGCCATAAAGATAACTGAGATTCTTCTTGCTGTTCAGAGAGTTGGTAAAGTCCAACACCAATTAAACGGAATTGAAAATGTTCAGGAATATTCATTTCTTTCAGTAAAATCTGAATCACTTGAATCATTTCTTGCTGTGAGTTAAGAGGCTGTTTAAAACTTTTACTGTGTTGTAAAACCTGAAAATTTTTAAGTTTTAATTTGACAGTAACGCCTCGTGCTTGCATTTGACGTTTTCCTAAACTGATCCAAACTCGTTCAATCAAATTGCCCCAATAGGACTGACATTGGTGAATATTCAAATCATCATCAAAGGTAGTTTCTTTAGAAATTTGTTGACGTTGGCGTTCAGCTTGCACAGGACGATCATCAATACCTTGCGCATATAAAAATAGTTGTTTGCCATACTTTCCAAAATGATGAATCAGAAAATTTTCATCGACTCGCTGTAAATCACCAAGCGTTTCTAAATTGAGACTTTTTAATTTTTCTTGCGTGACTTTACCTACACCAGGAATTTTTTTCAGTGCTAAATGTTGAATAAAATGCTGAACCTGATTCGGTTTAATAATGCAGATACCATTTGGTTTATGCCAATCTGAGGCAATTTTGGCGAGAAATTTATTTGGTGCAACACCTGCCGAAGCAGTCAGTCCTGTCGTTTGAAAAATATCAGCACGAATGCATTCTGCAACTTCTGTCGCACTTGGAATATTTTTTAAATTTTCGGTGACATCCAAATAAGCTTCATCGAGTGAAAGAGGTTCAATTAGTCCCGTATAATTTTGAAAAATCTGATGAATTTTTACAGAAACATCACGGTATTTTTCAAAATTAGGTTCAATCACAATGACTTGAGGACAGCGTTTTTTGGCTTGTGACATCGACATTGCCGAACGTAGACCAAACTCACGGGCAGGGTAGGATGCTGCCGCAATCACTGCACGTGGGTGATGTGAAGAAATCACCACAGGCAAATGTTTCAGTTCAGGTCGGTCAAGGAGTTCAACGGATGCATAGAATGCGTCCATATCAATATGAATGATTTTTCTCATACATATGTCTTCATGCTGAGGTGATATGAGTAGGTAAAATCAATTTTAACCTGAATAGATTGATTTAGATGCATCATCAAGAGAATAAACGACAGCTTGTGTCGGCAAAATAAACTAAAGATTTGTTTTTCGGCATGCTCAATGAGCACATTTTTTATACAGAAATTTTTCACGCCTTTTTACTGTTGAATGATTTGGCTTTTCTTTAGAAATTGTTGCCATGCTTGGGCATCAGCATAAAACACATTTAAATCGACAGGTTTTTCAATGCCTGAAATTTTACCCTGATTGTTGTGTTGCCAAAATGTCCATTTACGACCATCTTTCAGATTAGGCTGTTCTTTATATTCACGAATCCAAATGGGGGTATTTTTAAATTCTCCCAAAAGAACAATGTTATAAAAAGCTTTTGAAGTATAAAAAATTGGTTGTTTATCATAGTGTGAGCGCAATTGGTCATGCATGATTTGAATTTGTTTGAGCAATTGTTCTTTGGTGTGTGTATTGATGCAATTGCTGTCATATTCCAAGTCCATTACAGGCGGGAGGGCATCAGGTTTATTTGGGACAGTTGCAATGAAATTCTGTGCTTGAATTGCACCATCACGGCAAAGCCTAAAAAAATGATATGCCCCGACATGTAAACCTTGTTCACGTGCTTTTAGCCAATAATTTTGAAAGTGATCATCTTGATAATCTCCACCCTCAGTCGCTTTTAAATATACAAACTGATATTGCTGTGGAGAAATTTTTTTCCAATTGATCTCACCTTGATGATGTGACACATCAAAGCCTTTAATGGTATAGGGCTCTGCAGTAGCTTGTTTATTATAGATAATCAATGTAATTATCAAGGCAAAGGCACTCAACATTACCAAAGTAAATAAGATGAACTTACTATTGAGCTGATGAAATTTATATTTTTTACTTTTTGCCATGATGATTTAAAGCATAATTTTAAAAATAAAGAAAAGATCTACGACTCATAGTTTAGCGTGAACGACATTTCAAAACTATCTTTTACTGCATGCTTAAGCGCATAGTGACTATTTACCTAGATTTGTTGGTCTTTTGGAAGTTGATAAAAGATCCAAGCTGTAATGATATTAATTGAACCTAAAATCATCAGCGTTGTATGAAAGGCTTGTGTAATGTGTGCTTGTCCAAAATGTGCCGTAAAGATATTTAGTAAAGTTCCTGCAAACGCAATCCCGATACTCATGGATAACATCATAATCATTGACAAGAAACTATTACCGCTACTCGCATCTTGTTGTGGCAGATCTTTGAGCGTTAAGGTATTCATGCTGACAAACTGTAGTGAATTGAGTACGCCAAAAATAAAGAAATGTAGGGCGCGAAGCCAAAAAGGTGTATCTGCCGTGGTTAAGGCAAAGCTTGCAATACAAGCACCGACCAAGATTGTATTAAGGAGTAAAAAACGACGATAACCTACCCGCTGAATGATTGGACGAATAATTGGTTTAGAAAAAAGAGATCCTAAGACGACAGGGGTCATCATGATTCCGGTCATCAAAGGTTCCATGTGGAACGCAACTTGAAGCATAAGCGGTACAATAAAGGGAATAGCATTGGCACCAAAACGTGCAAATAAATTACCGACAATACCAATGGCGTAAATTCTATTTTTAAACAACTTACTTTGAAACAAAGCATTGGTATGATGATGGGCATGCCAAGCATAGAGAAAAGCTGCAATAAATCCTGAAATAAATAGTCCGATGCTTAATGTACCAGACACTTCATGACTTGCCATATTTTCAATACCAAGCGCCATGCCTGCCATCGCAATCATCAATAAAATAAAGCCACTCAAATCAAACTTTTTCACATTCGATTCGGTGCGGTTTGGCATGATTTTAAAAGCCATAAACATGCCGAGTAGCCCCATGGGTAAATTGATCAGAAAGATCCAATGCCAAGACATATATTCAACTAACCATCCTCCTAAAATAGGTCCAGTTAATGGACCCAATAATCCTGCTAAGCTCATGATGCTCATCGCAGAGAGAAATTGTTCTCGTGGAATCAGTCGAAGCATAGCAAGACGCCCAACAGGCATGAGTAAAGCACCACCAATGCCTTGAATGACACGAAAGCTGATTAGTGAATAAAAACTATGAGACAGTGCACAACCGAGTGAGGCGAAAGTAAAAATAACGATAGCAGCAAAAAAAGTATTTCGAATGCCAAAACGATCTGCCAACCAACCGCTTAAAGGAATACACACAGCGACAGATAAAACATAACTGATAATCAAACCATGCATACGTAAGGGATCTTCATTGAGATCCTTTGCGATAGTTGGCAGTGCCGTATTAATAATGGTGGTGTCCAAACCTTGCATAAAAAAACCGATAGATACAAGGAACACCAACAGTAAAAATTGAGGCTGTAATTTTTGATGTACAGGAGCATCCGTCATATATTTTCGTTTGGACAAGATCGTTATATATAGGCTATTGAGTGTAAAACAAAATGTGTTCACACGCTGTTGCAAAAGCTTATAGATACCATGTAATTCAAAGGATATTGATCATATGTTGTGGAACAGTTTTTATAATGCGCTATACAATAGTGAAAACTAAAGGTTTAAAAAATTGCAAAATTGGCATAATCTCGGACACTTTCTCAAAATGAAAGACTATTTTATGGCATTCAACAAGGTGAAAAATCATGGGCATTGAACTGTTGATGATCGTCGGCTTTTGCTTAGCTGCGTATTCAATTGTCGGAAATGACGTTCCTCAAACACTAGGGACATTTATTTCATCCAATGCACACCGACCTTGGTGGGTGTTATGGATATATACGAGTACTATTTTAGCTGTTGTATTGATGTATGGTTGGTGGACATCGGGTGTAGGTGATGCATCTTATGGACGTTTAGACACTATTCCATTTCCAAAAGAGGGTATGACATGGCTGTATATTGTACCGCCTGTATTACTCCTGTTTTTAACTCGTTTTGGGATTCCTGTCAGTACCACGTTCCTTGTACTTACAATTTTTTCTCCAAGCAGTTTAAGTTCAATGCTCACCAAGTCAATGCTCGGTTACGCAGTAGCTTTTGTTGCGGCAATTTTAATTTATCGTTTTGTCATTAAAAAAGTCACGTTGTATTTTTCACAAACCCGCGATGAACCTGCTTCTAAGACATGGATGGCGATTCAATGGGTATCGACAGGTTTTTTGTGGAGTCAGTGGCTGATTCAAGATTTGGCGAATATCTTTGTTTATGTGCCTCGTGTTGTGCCATTTTGGTTTATGTTGTTTGCGATTACCGTGTTTGTAGTTTTATTAGGTATCGTTTTTTATCAACGTGGCGGTGCAATTCAGAATATTATTGATACCAAAACAGGGGTGCAAGATGTGCGCTCTGCAACGATTATCGATTTCATTTATGCATTAATTTTACTTGTCTTTAAAGAAATGAGTAATATTCCAATGAGTACGACTTGGGTATTCTTAGGTTTACTCGCAGGTCGTGAATTTGCCATGTCTATGCATTTGGTCGAAGTCAATAAACACCGTACTTCACGTAATGTAAGTAAAGATGCACTCAAACTTTTGATTGGTTTATTGATGAGTATTTTACTCGCAACCACATTGCCATGGTTATATCATTGGATTGAATCTTTACGTCATTAATATGTGATTTTAGGTTTGCAGTCTTAAACATCTTATTTGAGATCGACACAATAAAAACCATTATATGAAAGTAATGTTCGTCAATTCATAATTTTTAAATCATTTCCAACCCTCCTTTGAAAAAGGAGGGAGATTTTTATGATCTAAATCTTATTAAATTTCAGGTAGTTCCTCTCTTTTTAAAGAGAGGAAAGGGAAGATTTAAATATCTATCAAATAAATTTTCTTCCTGACTAGCGTGAGCCACATAAAAAGACGGTTTTTTATTGAAAAGTTTAATAATTAAACTACAAATTTTTCAGGATTATTCAAATTTTTAATGGCGTTAAAAATTTGGTCAGAATGGTTGCATACAATTAATTTTGCACGGTGCTGTGGCGGTAAAAAACCTTCAGCAACAGCATGATCAAGTTGGGCAATCATATGATCATAAAACCCATTCACATTGTAGAGCATCATTGGTTTTTGGTGCTGATTGAGTTGGGCCCAAGTCGCTATTTCCAAAATCTCTTCAAAAGTACCAAAACCACCTGGGAGGGCAACAAAGGCATTGGCACGTTCTGCCATCATGGCTTTACGCTCATGCATATTTTGAACAATATGTAATTCAGTCAATGTATTATGCGCAATTTCATAATCGAGCATAAATTCAGGGATCACACCAACCACTTCACCACCGTACTCAATCACGGTGTCGGCCACTTGTCCCATTAACCCAATACTTGCACCACCATAGACAATACCAAAGTTTTGTTCGGCAATACCACGTGCTAAATGAATGGCTTTTTCACGATAAATAGGATGGTTACCCGCACGAGAACCGCAGTACAGTGCAATGAGAGGTTGAGTGGTTTTATGGGAAGAATTTAACGCATTATGTGTCATATTTTTTAATACACTGTTCATCAATTTTTATTTCATCTTAACTTAGCATGTTCTACATAGCGTAGTCTGTATTTAAAGACATAAATATGACAAAGCCATTTTAGCGTGATATTCAGAGATTTTTTGCACATGCAACATGAGTGAAGAATGCAGTTGAAAAAAATAAACAGATGAAGTTTTCCCGATATTTGCCTATAATGAATACTAATTTTCACAACAAATGAATCATCATGAGTAGTGGTTGTCGTCGCTCAATAAAGACACAGTCTTCATACATAATAAATTCTCAGTCTAAACTGAAGAAAATCTTACATTTCTTAAATTCAACTAAGCCAAGTACTGACATGCAGGGGCACAATCAATGATATTGGAATGGATGTCTGATCCTTCTGCATGGGTTGGTCTTGCGACATTGGTTGTCCTTGAAATTGTTTTGGGTGTCGATAATTTAGTCTTTATTGCAATTTTGGCAGAAAAACTGCCACCTGAACAACGTGATAAAGCCCGGATTATTGGTTTACTACTCGCACTCTGTATGCGAATGGTGTTGCTTGCATCCATTGCATGGGTGATTACACTTACCGAACCACTATTCCATGTGCTTGATCACGCCTTCTCGGGACGTGATTTGATCTTGCTCTTTGGCGGTGTATTCCTGTTGTTTAAAGGAACGATGGAGCTACACGAGCGTCTAGAGGGTGTACAAGCAGTGAAAGACGAAAATCCTGTTCACGCTGTATTTTGGATGGTTATTGTCCAAATTGTGGTACTTGATGCTGTATTTTCTTTAGACAGTGTGATTACAGCAGTTGGTATGGTCAAAGAATTGTCCGTAATGATGATTGCTGTAGTGATTGCTGTTGGCATTATGCTGTGGGCATCTAAAGCCCTAATGAATTTTGTCAATAACCATCCGACAGTGGTGATTTTATGCCTTGGTTTCCTGATGATGATCGGTTTCTCTCTGATTATTGAAGGCTTTGGTTATCACATTCCAAAAGGTTACTTGTACGCAGCGATTGGCTTCTCAGTATTGGTTGAGTTTATGAACCAAGTCATGCGTAAAAACCAAGAAAAAATGGTGACAACTACAGATTTACGTTTCCGTACTGCTTCTGCGGTTTTGAAAATGTTGGGAGGGAAAAACTCAGACAATCAAAATGGTAAAAATGAAGATGTGATTGCAACACAGGCACTTGCCGATGAAATATTTGATGATGAAAATGGCGCATATCACAGTGTCATGGTTCAAGGTGTATTGGGCTTATCTGAACGTCCTGTCAAATCGGTGATGACTCCACGACCTGAACTCGAATGGATTGATTTAGATGATGATCATGTTTCTGTAAAAGAGCGTTTAATGTCGATGACACATTCTCGTTTAATTGTGGCACATGGTGAATTGGACAATATTGCAGGGATTGTACTTACCCATAAAGTCTTAAATGATTATATTGAAACGGGTATTTTAGATTTTCAAAAACACTTACGTGAACCTGTAATTGTGCATGAAAATGCCCAAGTTCTTATGGTCATGGAACAACTTCGCCAAGCTCCACTTCAAATGGCGATTGTCCTCAATGAATATGGTTCAATTGAAGGAATTGCAACGCCAATCGATGTTCTTGAAGCGATTGCAGGTGAGTTTCCTGATGAAGATGAACTTGATGCTGCGGCTGAAAGTCTAGCTGATGGTTCCTTGATTTTAGAGGGTTCAACCGATATTCGTCATGTATCTTTATTACTTGGTCGTGACTTAGTTGATGAGTCAGAACAATATTCGACATTATCTGGTTATATTTTACATCATTTAGGTCGTTTGCCTGAAAATGGTCAGAAACTTCATGCAGATGGATATGAGTTTGAAGTAGTAACCATGGATGGTCATAAAATTGAGAAAGTGCATATTGTGGCATTGAAGCAGTCTGATGATGAGTAAGTAATTTTCAAATAAAAAGCCAATCAGAAGATTGGCTTTTTATTTTTAGTATGTAACTGATTTAAATATGAGTAACTCTCAATCACTAGTGGACTTATTCGATCAAATGACCTCTTAAATTTAGGTAGTGTAGGGAAATCTAACTTTTAAATATTCGGATAAAAACGATTGAATTTATAAATAACATTTCTATAATTCGCTAAAAATTCATTAAATTTATGTTATTTATAGTATTTCGTAAAGTCTTCAAATACAGGTGCTTTAACATTATCTTTCACAATATAACGTTTAATAACACCTTGATCTGTATATATTTTCATAAATACATTTTGAGATCCTTGAAATTCAGTCATCATATTGATAGGAACTATAATACTATTACGTGAACGATTAGCTTTAAATATAAAATCAATTTCAGTGGGTCCAATTACATTAAATGATAGATTTTTTATATCATTACTAAATACAACTTTTTCAATATTATATTTTTTATATACACTACTTAAGCTCAAATTTACCTTTAAAATATCTTTATGAGTTTCGTTCCATACGACTGTAACAATTGGACAAATCTCATTTGTCTCACAAATTAATAAACCTCTTGTGCCTAAGTTTGGATTAGTATCGTTAGGATTTGAAGTACAGCCTGTAATCATCAATATAATAAAAGGAATGTAGAAAAAATTCTTTATCATGTTCAATATCCTACTGAATACCTAAAAATAGAAATGGTTGAGTAATCTTAAAATAAGAATTGGCTTTGCCTGCATATGTTTTCGCTTGATCTGGGCCCAATTCAAGCTTTTTAGTTTGACCATCTTTAAAGTTAATTTCTTTTAAGTCCACCCAAAAAATATTTGGCGATACAGCAGATTCAAAAAAATATAAACCTTTTTTATGATCAATTACGCTACGCCAGCGAGTAGACGATATATTTGGTTCTTCTTCAGTATTAAGCCCAAAGGGAACGGATGTATTGCGAATTACACTAAATACACTCGCTAATGAGTGTTTAGGTGTCGCATTTTTAGGAATTGCATTAATATAAAATGATGCTCTAGCAAAACGATCTGCTGCTCGGTTAGTACCAGGCAACATGGTTGTCCCACCTATTTGTTTCCAATATGTATTTAAAGCAAGTTGCTGATCAAATGTTGGAGAGTTTGTCATTACTTGATATTTTTTATCATGATGAATCGTTTGCTTACCAGCAATATATTCAATAATAGCACTATCACCTGTAGAATCAGAAATAGACAAATGCAACGTTGCTAAACGCTTTTCACCAGGAACTTGATCAGTCACAATCATGAAAGGTTCTTTTTCTAAAGCCTGAATTGCTTCATTTACAGTTGCATAATTATCTAATACATACTGTGCCCAAAGCGAGATACTCAGCGGTGGTTTCTTATTTTTCTGAACATCGGGATATTCAGATTCAACTAACCAAAGTAAGTTTGCTACTAAACCTTTTTCGTTCACCCCATCTGTGGTGGAAATATCGTAACCAGTGGCAATAACACTGCCATATTTTGATGTCCACTGAATAGACTTAGGTCCAGCCATGCCAGTTCGTTTGACATTACTTGGTAGAATCCAAAGATTAGTTCCTACATCGCTTTTCCAGTCCATAGAGCGTGCTGTTATTACATCATTATCTCCTAGATAAACAACACGTGTACATGCTATTGCAACCTCAGCGATAACGAGGATACCAACTGCCAACAACAATTTTTTTGTTAGGGTACTATACATGCTTAACTCCTTTCAGAAGTTTTTAGGCTTATTTAAGAAAGTTTAATATTTGAACAATACTGTAATACGGTACTCTAAGTATGTAAATCTATTATATTAATTTTAATACTAAATTTTTTGTGGTTTTAGATATGGTCTTGGTCAAAATGCTAGATAGAAAGTCTTTCTTTTCGCATGTTGAATATAAAATTTTTTATGTGATGTTGGAGTGTAAGTCTTCGTCAAAGTGGCTAGGTTTTCATCAATAAAAATAACAAAACTTCAATAGGTATCTGCTATTTATAATCCAGATTATTTATAATTCGTTTGGTTATTTATACGGTTTTTGTTTATGTCAAATCTCTCTTGTCCATGCGGTTCAGTACTATATAGCCAATGCTGTCAGCCTTTACATATAGGAAAGACAAAAGCACAAAGTGCCGAACAATTGATGCGTTCACGTTACAGTGCATTTGCAAAATATGAAATTGATTATATTGTAAAAACCACTGCACTTGGACAACAGCAAGCTTTAGATGTCAAAGCTATTGCAGATTGGAGTAAAGCCAATCAATGGTTAAAACTCGAAATTGTAAAAGCCCAAGAAAAATTGGATAAAAATCATGCTCAAGTGGAGTTTAAAGCCCACTATGTCGACCAAAATAGTCATACTCAACAGGTGGAAATACACCATGAAATTTCACACTTTGTACGCCATGAAAATGAATGGTATTTCCTTGATCCGACTACAGATCAGCAAATCACAATGAAACAACCCTGTATTTGTGGTTCGGGTAAAAAATTTAAGCAATGTTGCGCACAATTTTTGTAACTTTTCATTCAATTTGACTTAAACTAGCGCGCATCTTTTACCCATCAGCGGATGAAGGGCAATGTTACTCACCGTTATTTACATTATTGCAATTACGACGGAAGCCATGACCGGCGCGTTGTCAGCAGGACGACGCAGTATGGATTGGTTTGGCGTCATTTTAATTGCCTGTGTGACCGCACTCGGTGGCGGATCAGTTCGAGATGTTTTACTTGGACATTATCCACTGACTTGGGTTAAACATCCTGAATACCTTGTTTTAACCTGTTTTGCAGCGTTCGTCACTATCATTATTGCCAAATGGATGAAGCACTTACATTCAATTTTCTTATTGTTGGATGCAATGGGGCTAATCGCCTTTACCATTATTGGCTGCCAAGTGGCATTACAAATGGGGCACGGCTTTGTGGTTTGTGCCGTTGCAGGCGTACTAACAGGCGTGTCGGGTGGTATTTTACGAGATATCTTGTGTAATGATGTCCCATTGGTCTTCCGCCGTGAGTTATATGCATCTATTTCATTTGTTGCGGTGATCTTCTATTGGTTTTGTATCGACATGGGTGCATCACTTGAACTTACGGTTATTTCGACCTTAGTTTTTGGTTTTTCATTACGTTGCATCGCCATTTATTTTGGTTTAGAAATGCCGAAATTTATTTATAAAGAAGATGATGAACAATCGGCATCTTCCAAAGATGAAAGCTAATATCTACGCTATACTGCGTCAATGAAAATAGAGAATGGTTAAGTTGAGCTTAACCATTTTCAATAATAAGCGATAAAAATAACCCTGTTGAAAAAACAGCATCTCCTTTTTTCGCCTCTACAGGCGCATACAGAGTAGTTATTATGGATCTAGTATCACGGGTACAACGCTTACCGATTGGCAAATTTCACTATACCTTATTGTGGGTGATTGGACTTGGTTGGATGTTCGATGCCATGGATACAGGTCTGATTTCATTCATTTTGGCAAGAATGGCCGAAGAATGGCAAATGACACCGACTGAAAAAGGTTGGGTGGTGTCCATTGGTTTTGTCGGAATGGCGATTGGTGCAGTGTTCTCAGGTGGACTTGCTGATCGAATTGGACGAAAAACCGTTTTTGCCATTACTTTAGTGACCTATAGTATTGCAACGGCACTTTGTGCTTTTGCACCAAATTTAACGTGGCTTTTGGTATTCCGTTTTATCGTCGGTTTGGGGTTAGGTGGGCAACTTCCTGTCGCTGTAACTTTGGTAAGTGAATACATTCCTGCACATGTTCGTGGGCGGTTTATTGTTTTACTTGAAAGTTTTTGGGGCTTGGGTTGGCTCGTTGCAGCACTGATTTCTTATTTCGTCATTCCAAGTTATGGATGGCACATTGCCTTTTTAATTGGTGGCTTACCTGCGCTTTATGTCTTTATGATTTTGAAAAAAGTGCCTGAATCTGTGCCATATCTCATTAATCGTGGACGTATAGAAGAAGCACATGCTTTGGTGCAAAGGCTAGAACGTGAATGTGGTGTAGAAGTGATTGAAACCATTGAAGTGAAGCCTGTTGCCGAAAAACAGACTGTGTCATTTTCACAGCTTTGGTCAAATCCTTTTGCTAAACGTACGCTAATGTTATGGCTCATTTGGTTCGGTATTGTGTATTCATATTATGGAATTTTCACATGGTTGCCGAGCTTATTGGTTAAAGAGGGCTATACCATTGTGCAGTCATTTGAATATGTTTTGGGTATGATTTTGGCACAACTTCCGGGTTATATCGTTGCCGCATGGTTGGTTGAAAAACTTGGACGTAAAGCAACTTTGGCAGGATTTATTGGTATGTGTGCTGTTTCAGCTTATTTCTTTGGACAGGCAGATTCTGTACAAATGATTATGCTGTGGGGCTGTTTGATGTCATTCTTTAACTTGGGTGCATGGGGCGTTTTATATACCTATACCCCTGAACAGTACCCAACCAATATTCGTGCCTTTGGTTCAGGTTGGGCTTCAGCCGTCGGGCGTGTTGGTGGCATTGTTGCGCCGCTTGTGGTAACCCATATGATGGTATCGGCAAATGGTTTTAGTAATGTCTTTATGATGTTTACCATTGTTCTATTGGCTGTTGCTGCCGTAATTTTAATTTTGGGTGAGGAAACCAAAGGTAAAACCTTAGAAGAGATTGGCTTATAAAAATTGATTGTTCAATATCGAAAATAAAATAAAAATCAAATAGAAAAATAAAAACAGTGTATGACCTCAAAGGCTTCACATCATTTCAGATTATATGGTACAAAATATAATCAAGATGTGAATCCGAGGTCTACGACCAAAGCACAATTGTTCGCCACTTTGCAGTATCGTAATACTTGAGTAATAGTTTAAAAAATAATCAATAAACTCAGTAAGTCTCTCGTGAGGAGAGCAATAAGACAAGGAAGATTACAATGAAAGAACTCTATCCTGTACCCGATGCATTTGCGAAAACAGCTCGAACCAATGAGCAGCAATATTTTGAGCGTTATCAAGACTCTATTTCTAATCTTGATGATTTTTGGGCAGAGGCAGCCAAAAAATTAGATTGGATCAAGCCTTTTACCAAAGTAAATGGCTCAAGTTATGACCCAAATAATTTCAAAATTGAATGGTTTGCCGATGGGCAATTGAATGTCAGTGAAAATTGCCTTGATCGTCATTTAAAAGAACATCCCTTAAAACCTGCAATTATTTGGGAAGGAGATCATCCATCTCGGCATAAAATTATTTCATTTGTTGAACTACACGATGAGGTTTGCCGTTTTGCCAATGTACTGAAGAAACAAGGTGTTGGCAAAGGTGATCGTGTGATTTTGTATATGCCGATGATTCCTGAAGCTGCGATTGCTATGCTTGCATGTACTCGTATTGGAGCGGTGCACTGCGTAGTATTTGGTGGTTTTTCACCTGATTCCTTGGCAAGTCGTATTGAAGACAGTCAGGCAAAATTGGTCATTACTGCCGATCAAGGCATGCGTGGTGGAAAAACTATTCCCCTGAAAGAAAATGTCGATGCAGCCTTACAGATTGCAGGGACAGAATCGGTTCAAAAGATGATAGTTGTGCATCGAACAGGTCATCCGATTACGATGAAAGAAGATCGTGATTTGTGGTATCACATGGAAATTATGACCGTGACGGATATTTGTCCTGCTGAACCAATCAATGCCGAAGATCCACTCTTTATTTTGTATACATCAGGCTCAACAGGAAAGCCGAAAGGAGTGTTGCATACGACAGGTGGCTATCTGACTTATGTGAATACAACATTTCGCGAAATTTTCGATATTAAACAAAATGATGTTTTTTGGTGTACCGCAGATGTGGGGTGGATTACAGGGCATTCGTATGTGCTGTATGGACCCTTGTCCAATGGTACGACCACCGTGATGTCAGAAGGAATTCCACAATACCCAACGTGGGCTCGTACAGGGCATATTGTCGACAAACACAATATCAGCATTCTCTATACAGCACCGACTGCCATTCGCGCGATGATGCGTGAGGGTGATGCATTTGTTCGTGAAAGTGATCGTAGTAGCTTACGTTTATTGGGTTCAGTCGGTGAGCCGATCAATCCTGAAGCATGGAATTGGTACTATACCGTTGTTGGTGAAAGCCGTTGTCCAATTGTCGATACATGGTGGCAAACGGAAACAGGCGGTATTCTCATTTCACCTTTACCAGGAGCAACTGCGCTGAAACCAGGTTCAGCAACACGTCCATTTTTTGGTATTCAACCTGCAATAGTTGATGCTGAAGGTCATGAAATAGAAGGTGCAGCTGAAGGTAATTTGATTATAAAAGCTTCATGGCCAGGTCAGATGCGTACCATTTGGGGTGATCCTGAACGTTTTATAGAAGCCTATTTTTCAACTTATCCTGGAAATTATTTTACAGGTGATGGTGCTCGCCGTGATGCTGATGGCTATTATTGGATTACAGGGCGTGTTGATGATGTGCTCAATGTTTCAGGTCATCGTTTAGGCACAGCAGAAATTGAAAGTGCTTTAGTAGCGCATGAAAAAGTTGCTGAGTCTGCTGTAGTTGGTATGCCTCATGACATAAAAGGGCAAGGTGTTGCAGCTTATGTAACCTTGCAAGCAGGTGAGCCTGAAACTGAGGAGCTGCGGAAAGAATTAGTTAATTGGGTACGTAAAGTATTAGGACCTGTGGCAACACCTGATGCGATATTTTGGGCACCCGCTTTGCCAAAAACTCGTTCAGGTAAAATTATGCGCCGTATTTTACGTAAAATTGTAGCCAATGAATTGGACAGCTTAGGCGATACGTCAACATTAGCTGATCCAAGTGTGGTCGATCAGTTGATTAAAGAAGTGCAGGCGAATAGTTGATTTTGAAAAGTATCTTTTTTATATCATTCGATTTTGAATAAAGTTAATTCACAATCTTGTGGAATATATTCCTCACCTCTTCTTTTTAAAGGAGAGAGTTAGGGAGAAGATTTTCATTTAAAAGCACTTTTTATTTTTGTGATCTAATCCAAAGTGGAATACCGCCGTGATCAATCAGGCGGTATTTTTATTGATAGAATAAGCACAGCAAGCATTCAGATAAGCGTATTTGCTTCAGTCTGCTAAGCTCATGGAAGTTAAAAAAGGACAGGATAATGAACGTATCACAACAGACTTTGGCAGACCCCATTCATGTTGCAAAACAGCTTGCAGATCAGTTTGCGCTTACAGCATGTGAACGAGATAAGGCGGGCGGGAATCCGAAAGCTGAGCGTGATTTAATTCGCCAAAGTGGTTTGTTAGGGCTATCCATTCCGAAGCAATATGGTGGGCAAGGTACCAATTGGAAAACAATTTTTAAAACCATTCAAACCATTGCACAAGTGGATAGTTCTGTTGCACATGTTTATGGTTTTCATCATTTACTGATTGCCACTGTTCAGTTATTTTCACAACCAGAACAATATGCAAAATGGTTTGAACAAACTGCCAAAGAAAATTTGTTTTGGGGCAATACTTTAAATCCTTTAGATAAACGAACAACAGTACAGAAAATTTCTGAAAATGAATTTATTTTTCAGGGTGATAAAAGTTTCTGCTCAGGTTCAATTGATTCCGATATTTTACTTTGTTCAGCTTATGACGAAGCAGGAAAATTATTGATTGGTGTGATTCCAACAGCTCGTGAAGGCGTAAGCTTCTTGGGGGATTGGAACAATATGGGACAGCGCCAAACCGATAGTGGAACAAGCCATTTTGAACAAGTAAAAATTTCTAAAGATGAATTATTGTTAAATCCCGGTCCTCTAAGTACGCCATATTCGAGTTTACGTCCGCTTATTGCCCAATTAATTTTTGTACATTTATTTTTAGGTGTTGCAGAAGGGGCTTTTGAAGTCGCAAAAGAAACTGTGCAAAGTCAAAAAGCATGGTCGAAATCGCTAGTTGAAAATGCGGTGAATGATCCATTTACTCAAAAGCATTTTGCTGAATTTTATGTACAACTTGAAGGTGTGCGTTTATTGGCAAATAAAGCAGTCGAAATTTTGCAAAAGGCCTGGGATATTGGTGAAAATCTAACGGCTGAACAGCGTGGAGAAGTCTCGATTGCAATTGCAACTGCAAAAATTGCAGCGACTAATACTTCGCTTTTTGTCACGCAGAATATTTTCCAAGTCATCGGTGCTAGAGCGACTACAGCCAAACTGAATTTAGATCGTTTTTGGCGCAATGTACGCACGCAGACTTTGCATGACCCGATTGATTATAAATATCAGGAAGTCGGGGAATGGGTGTTAACTGGAAAAGTACCTGATCCGAGTTTTTATGCTTAATTATTTTAATATTAATAATATGTGATGTTGATTAGGTTATATTTGGATATTAAACCCTAAATTTACATCGCAAGCTGCTTGTCCGGCTCTTATTCCCCA
The DNA here is from genome assembly GCF_052850415.1 of Acinetobacter sp. 1207_04. Classification (NCBI taxonomy): domain Bacteria; kingdom Pseudomonadati; phylum Pseudomonadota; class Gammaproteobacteria; order Moraxellales; family Moraxellaceae; genus Acinetobacter; species Acinetobacter sp. 1207_04. Next base: position 28,194 of record NZ_VXCQ01000001.1, read on the forward strand.
ATTTTCAGTGGGTAATTCTCGAACGAGAATTTTTATATGATCATGAGGAATATTTAAAGCAGATAAGTTTTGAATAATTGATTGGTATAGTGTTCTTTTCACTTCGACTGAGCGCCCTAAAAAGCAATCGATTTGAATTAAAGTACTCTGGTTGCGTTAAATTTGTTGGGCAAAGAAATAAATGTGGTTCATGTATATTTAAACGTATATCTCGATCATGGTCAGGCAATTTAAATGCATGTTTACAGGCGATATAAACGGCATTTATTAGCATTATTTCTATTTCACGCGGATATTTTTTCTAATATCAATACTTATCGTTGGCATCATATTCTTCCTTATGATGTTTATTTACGTACTAAAAAGTCACTGTATTGCCGAGATAAATCAAATTAGTTTTATATTTTAAATGCCCGATAAATTTTATCGGGCATTTTGAAAAGAGCGATTATCTTATTTCATTTAAAATATAAAACTTAATACGGATAATTTGCAACCACACCATTTGCAGGAACATTGATCCAAGTACCTTCAGCTAAATAATTTGATCGATTGGCAGGTTGTGCATAGAACTTTAATGGTGCTGTAGGCAAATTCAACATTGCAATTGAAGACTGTGCAGTACTTGAAGTCGCTAAGCCATATAAATTAAATACATCTTTTAAGTCATAACCCATAATTTTCGAACTAAGTAAATAAATCATGTCAGGGCGGCTGATATTATTTTTTGACGAATAAGCGCCTAAGCCCAATTTATTTTTTTCAGCTTCTGTTGCTTTACTTAAATCAATTTGATTATACAAACGCTGAGAAATATTGAGTAAACGTATAAACTCAAAAACACCTTGCGAATCAGGTTTCGCTTTCCCTTGATGCACTTGAGTATAAACGTGTGCAAGTTGCAAATGGAACGCTTGTTTCGCATTGTCACTGCCTTGCCATAAACGTTTTTTCATATCTTGACGTAGTGCTTCGCCATTTAAACCTGTAATACGACTCGCTTGGATATAACTATACAGTTGAGGATGGTTGAAATTATTACCATTATTGTCGAGTGCATAAATTTCATTTTTACGAAGCATGCTCAAGCCCGCTAAAATATTATTATTACACTCCGTACCACAGCCAATCGTGCTTTGATTTTCTGTCGATGGGAAAGTCATGGTCAGTACACCTTGCACAGTGTTGTGTCCCAACTCATGTACCCAACCCCAACCGATATCGAGTCCTGTATAACCATCCGATGGATTACCTGAGCAAAGGAAACCGCAGGTTGCAATCCATCCAACAAAATGTTGTACGTTTGGCGCACGATGCACATTACTCGTACAGTCCCAACCTAAAGTATTGCAATATTGCTGAGTGCTGTTGTCCAAAGGCATATTATTATAACCATTGGCAATATGGTTACTGTCGAAAATTACAGTTTTAATGCGGTCAATATAAGTATCAGGGCTTAAATTACCAATAGCTTTCAATGCATAAGCATTCGTTTGCTGAATTTCACCGCCGACAAATTTAAAGGTATTCCAGCCAAAGGTTTTACTTTGCAGAACTTGTGTCGCCTGATTTTTTTCAGCTTGCGTCATGCTTTGAGTAAAATCATAGTGTGCATATTTGGCACTGCCTTTAATTTTTAAAGTAACGGTACTGCCTGCTTGAGCATTATTATAATTCAGCATGAGTGGACCACCAAATGGACTGATAAAAGCATTATCCACTGGAGATGTGAGTTTTACACTATAACTATGCGGGCGAAGCGGGCGTTTATAACCTGCATCATCAAATGGATTACCCCAAGCACGTAAATAACTCGTTTGCACTGAAAGGTTTGCACCTTGTGCATCAATCACCTGAATATTGACTGCTTTTGCAGGGATACTTGCACGTCCAATTGCTGTAATTCCGCTCCCTTGTGGAATGGTTACGGTCACGGTTTCCCAATCATTGCTCACAGACATATTTTGTGCTTCGGCAGGCATGTAGTCGCCTGAACCTGTTGCAGATGCTGTCGTTGTCTGACGCTTATAGTCAAGCCAAGCATCAGATGCATAGGCTTGCATAAAGGTTTGTGCATCACCATTTTTATTTAAAGTGGTGTAATTCACTGTTGGACGCCATGTATCAGCAACCAACACTAATGATTTCAGTAGTGTATTGTTATTTTCTTGATCAAAGACTGAAAGCCCTTGTTGATTTAAACCTTGTAAGGCGCTTGAAAGACTACGAATTCCCTGAATAATTGAATTATTTTCGTTGAGCTCGCCCAAAGTTATACTCTTAGGATCAATAAAATATTGAAGCACATTGATCGTGCGGTCAATTTGGTTAAATTGTTCCCAACGTTGCTGTGTACTCAGTTTATTTGACAGTAAAAGTTCTTCTTTACTCCGATAATAGCTGTTGTTAGCTTGCATTTTCATTGCCGACAATACTTTATCAATATTGCTATTGGTACCCCATGTATTGGCTTGGAAATAAATGGATTTACCCGCTTTTAAGTATTTTTCAATGAGCTCTTTTTCAAAATTTTGTGCACCAATATTCGAACTAATGACCATCAAATCAACATCCTGCCAACAGGTGTTTGCAGGATCAAGTACATTACATTGTGAGAAACTGACCGTTGTACCGAGTTGTTTTTCTAAATAATTTTTAACAGGATCAGCGGGCATACCTTGAACACTTACGGTTAATGTTTTATTGATACTTTGCTGTGTATTGCCTGTTAAAAGCCAACGTAAACTGTTGTTTAAAACCTCAGTAAATTGTGTGAAATCGGCATTATTATTTACGATAGCTGTAAACATATTTTGCCCATAGGCAAGCGCACGACCTTGACCGATTTGACTTGCGATACCCAAGCCACAGCCTTTATCTTTTTGTAAATCTAAAGCCCAATTACAGTTTTTATCGCTGACGGCAATAGGTAGTGCAACGCTTAAATCTGTCGGGTAAATATTGATGGAAGCATTTGGGGTAAATTGCAAATACGGCTGTATAACTTGATTATTGCTATTGGTATATAACGCAGTGAGTAAACTTTTTTGCCATTTTTGTTGTTCTAAAGCTGTATTGAGTGCCATTTGCAATAATGTTTTACGATCCTGCTCAGTGAGTTGAGATGCATCACCTGTGCTTAATGCCATTTTTACTCGATTATCAGGAATGACAACGGGGGGGATTATTGAGGGAGGATTTTGTTCTTGTTGATTGGAACCACTTCCACCGCCGCCACCACAGGCAACCACACTTAGGGCAAGCGTGAGTGTTAACAATGGTGTTTTAAATGCGAATGCATTTTTAAGCATAATCAATTTCCCCCTGAGAATTATAAAAATAATGACAGGTTAAGAATCTGTCATTAAAAGATTTTAATTATAAAGAGAAAAAAAAATTGGTCATCTTATATTGGTTTTATCTTGTTGTTTTTTAAGTTGATAAAATGCATATAAACATAAAATGTTGTGATTGAATTAGAGTTAATGTAAATAATTTTAACGTGGTTCTAAGTTCCTTTTAATGAATAAATCATAGTAGGAGGTTAACTTTGAATGATTTAAAGCATTAAGATGTGCCTATTTAGAATCCGAATCCAAGTGTTCTAAGCCTGTACCTTTGATCGGATTCCTTTTCCAATAGTAAGGGAGAAAAAATCGTGATAATAGACGTAACGGTGTCATCCAAACGATTCGGACATTAGATTTGGTATTTTCTAAAATGCGTTTCGCTAAAAAATGACAAACAACTTCAGGTGGATCAATAATAAATAAAAAGAGGCGTTTCATTTTTTTCCAATTTTTAACTTTGCCATTCTCCCACGATGTAACTAGTAGATCGGTTACGACCATACCTGGGCTAAGTGTTCCTGTTAGAATATTTGTGTTTCGGATTTCTTTATGGAGAGCATGGCTGAAATAATCAACAGCACGTTTGCTTGTTGCATAAACGGTCATTCCTGCACTCCATTCTCCCTTGCTTCCCCAACCTTCCATATTGAATATTTGTCCAAACCCTTGTTTTAGCATACCTTGTAAAGCAACTTGTGAGCAAAGCAGGCTACCTATAACATTTGTCTGAATTGTATTTTGAATTTCAATTGAAGGTATCTCAATAAAATCTAAAGCTACAGTGCAAGTACCTGCATTATTAATCCATATATCGACTTTACCAAACCGTTCTATAGCGGCATTCCACAAGTTTTGAACTTCTTCATGTTGGCTAACATCACAATTGATTGCATGAAGTTGAGTTGGTGAATAACGTGAACTTAAAGTATGAAAGGCTGCGTTTAAAATGTCTTGATTTCGTCCAGATATGACTACAGTATGTCCTTCTTTTAAAAAGGCATTAGCGAGGTTAAAACCGATACCTTTAGAGCTACCTGTGATCAAAATAGTTTTAGTTTTGTTCATTATGATCTCTAATATCAGGAATAACTGTTTTGAAAGTTTTGTTTAAGCATTAGAAAAATGACAGAAAGACTAAGCATTGAGAAATTCATAATAACAGGATTGAATGCTTGGATCAGACTTTGGGGAAGGAGGAGTGTAACCAAAATGAATAAGCCAATTAGACTCATAATATTTAAATAATGTAGATATTTATGAGATGAAATTAAAAAGGTTAATCCAAAAATAATTTCTAGCACACCGGAGATTTGACCAGCCAATATTGCATGAGAGTAGCAAAGACCAAACCATTGCCAGATAGCAATTTCATCAGCATGAATAAACAACAATTTGGGGACAAGCCCTTGGTAACACCATAAAAAAGCAAGTGTGATAGAAATGAATTTATAAATAGTATTTTGATTCATAGATGAGATAAAAATTTTCTTTTTAAAATTATACATAAAAAAATCCCTCTAACCGAGTTTAGAGGGAAAAGTTGTAAAACTTTGAGTTATTTATTGTTGTTTGAATACATCATCATCAAGCCGACTTTGCTGTAATGTGTGGATGACCATTTTTTTGTGCTTCTTCCAGTTCACGGACCAAGGGCAAAACTTTTTCACCAAAATATTCAACTTCTTCAATGAAATGTAGAAAGCCTGAAAGTACTAAATCAACACCAATACTTTTGAGTTCAATAATACGTTCAGCGATTTGTTGTGGTGTACCAATCAAATTGGTTTTAAAACCATCGTTATATTGTACTAAATCTTCAAAAGTTGATTTTGCCCAATTACCTTCACCTTCTTTAGATGCTGCACCTGCTTCACGAGTGGCATCACCAAATGCGTTTACCGCTTCAACATTTGCACCATCAATAATTGATTGAAGAACGGCTTGAGCTTCTTCTTCGGTATCACGGGCAATGATAAAAGCATTGACACCAATTTTTACACTGTGACCATTCGCTTTGGCTTTTTCACGAATATCATCAATTTGTTTTTTTAACTCGGTAGGGGTATTACCGTTAGTAAAGTACCAATCTGAAACACGAGAAGCCATGTCACGTGCCGCACGTGAACTTCCACCTTGGAAAATTTCAATATGTGGTTTTTGTAATGGTTTTGGACTGAGTGTATAGTCTTTGAATTGGTAATACTTACCATCAAAGCTAAAATTATCCTGCGTCCATACCCCTTTTAAACTGCGAATAAATTCTTCCGAACGGACATAGCGTTCATCATGTTCAGGCCACGGTTCACCAATGGCATCAAACTCACCACGAAACCACCCACTGACCACATTAATGGCAATACGCCCATGGGTGAGATGGTCGATGGTTGCTAGTTGTTTCGCCGCAAGCGCAGGCTTCCAAGGGCCCGGTAAAATAGCAGCAATCACTTTAAGCTTTTCAGTTTTCGCTAAAATCCCATGGCTAAAACTCACCGATTCATGCTGATTATCTGCGTTATAACCTGCAGTAAAACGGATTTGCGTCAGTGCATATTCAAAGCCACTTTTCTCCGCTGCTTGTGCTAAACGGACATTATATTCGTAGCTCCAATCGGTACGTTGTTCAACATTGCTGACGACTAAACCACCGCTGACATTGGGAACCCAATAAGCAAAAGTAATATTATTTTGTGCTTGTGCCATTTTACGACCCTCATTTTTTTGTGTCTTTACGCGACTTTCGATTTTGGTTTTTTGGAGTGTAAACGTGCTTCAGCAGCATCTAAACTAGGCACAGCAGCAGAGGGTAGGACTTCTTCTTGTTCAATTTGCTTGTTAATACCGAGATTTTGGCTTGCTTGTTGAGATTTTGTTTTGATGGATTCTGCACGCTGACCTTTGGCAGGTGCCCATTCTAAAATTGGCAGTGCACGTGCAATAGCTAAAGTGATACGGTCACGAAGGAATTCGCTATGAATGGTATATTCAGGGGTGAAATCACGATCTGTAGCATATACGCCAATTGGTAAAGTTTGTGCTTGAAAAAAACTAAACAATGGACGAAGTTGATGCTCTAAAACAAGAGCATGACGATCTGAACCACCTGAAGCTGCAAGTAATACAGGTACGTCAACCAATGCAGTTTGTTCAACAAAATCAAAAAAATGTTTAAATAGACCTGTAAATGATGCACGGTAAACAGGGGTACCCACAATTAAAGCATCGGCAGCTTCTACTGCAGCTAAGTCATCTTGTACACGTTGTGGCAGTTGGTTACGGTAAATTGCACCACCTAATAACGAGCCAATTTCGCTGAATTTGATGAAATGCACTTGAATAGGGGTTGCTTCACCAAGCTCATCTAAAATGGCTTGAACTAAAGCTTCGGTTTTTGATGGGTGATTTAATCCACCTGAAACAGCAACAATATTAAGGGGCTTTTGAAGATTTGGAAAAGACATAATAGAACCTAAAACTTGATAATCTCGGAATAGGTTTATTAATCAATATTCAGGATTATGCTGTAAAATAAGCAAAAACAGATTGGTTATCAGAATTTAAGATATACGTGAAAAGTATAAAATTTGAATGATTTAAGCGAATTAAGTTATTGATAAAATATATTATATTTATAGAGAATAAGTATTTCATTTTCAGTGGTTTGAGTTATATAAAAAGCTGATATCTATTTCAGATAATGTGTAAATTATTCAGATAATGTGTAAATTATGCCGAAATTGAGGATATTTTAGGATAAGTTTAGAAAATATCCTGAAATTCATGAATATTTGCATATCCTTAACAGTAAAAGTGGGGTTAGAATGATACTCTGTGCTGGAAATTTTTCGTTTCGCTTATGAATATTTTAATCGTTGATGATCACCCATTGTTTCGCCACGCTTTAATTCAAGCGGTACGATACAGTTTACCGCAGGCTCAAATTAGTGAGACTGCTGCAGTAAATGAGTTCTATGAGCGTTTAGAGAATGGTCCAGAACCTGATTTAGTGCTGTTAGATTTAAATTTACCAGGCGCTTCAGGCTTTTCTGCATTGGTTCACGTTCGTGCACAATATCCATCTTTGCCGATTATTGTTGTATCGGCGCATGAAGAAGTGTCTATTATTCAGCGCTCAATTGCACATGGTGCGATGGGTTATATTCCAAAATCGGCACATCCAAGTCATATTGGGGAAGCGATTCGTCAAGTACTCGAAGGTGATATTTGGTTACCACCGAACTTGCCTGCGAATATGAATTTTGACCCACGTGCAGCTGATGAAACTGCATTGGCAGAACGTATTCAGTCTTTAACACCGCAGCAGTTCCGTGTATTGATGATGGTGGCTGAAGGGCTGTTAAATAAACAAATTGCCTATGAACTGGAAGTATCAGAAGCAACTATTAAAGCGCATGTCACGGCCATTTTCCGTAAACTTGGTGTGCAAAATCGTACGCAAGCAGTACTTGCTATTGGCGCTTTAAATATTGAAGAGCGAAAAATCTAAGAGAATAAACATCGTGCTATTTTATGCATAGCACTTTTATTTAGATTTAAAAAGACCTCATAAGAGGTCTTTTTTGTGCTTAAGTTTTTATAGATTAAGCAATGCAGTCTTGCTTGCCAATGAGGTCAGGGCAACCTAGCGGATTTAAGGCACACTTTAGATCTTCAATTTGTTCTTGGGTGACTTGACCTTGAGATTTAAGATATTCTGCCACGCTATCATCACGTAGGCTTAGGAATGCCGCGTCATAAACGCCTAAATCGACAAATAATGCGGCTGTTTGTAGGCTGTTGAAACGGTCGAGGAAAATATCGTTGCCATACATTAAGAAAATATGATCAAGTTCAGCATGCATATCTACTGCCAAACGTTCTGCAAGAGTGTTTGGAGGTGTTTTAATAAAAAGTAAATCAGAAAGCTCATCGAATTGAGTCATATCAAGCACAGCTTCACCTGTTTTAACTTTACCTAGCCATGCTTTAAAGACCAGTACTGCACCCCCACGAAGTAACATACTCCAAATTTGATGGCGAGTTTCTTCATTTAAACAGTCACACTCATTTTGTAGGCTTTGAATCAGTAATTGTTCTTGTTGGGCTAGCTTGTCGAATAAGCCAAGACCTTGTGGTTGGTAGGCAATCGGGCTAAAAACATCAAAGTTAAGTTCTTCAAATACTTTGAGGGCAAGTGGTACAGAACTGCGATATAACACATCTAATGCTTGTCGTTGTGCATCATTGAGCTTACTAAATTTAAACAGTTCATTCCAATTAATCTCAGGAAGAATTGCATTTGCACCATACTGACGATGGAATTGTTGTGTTTGATTCTGACCGTGTAAAACTGATTCTGTAATATTCATGCGTCTACTCCTACTGCAAATTTATGGAATCAATTTGATCGCAACGTCCTTGCGCGAAAAGAAAGATTCAATGATGTTAATTGATTTATGAATTATACGAATTTCAAGAGATATGCGACTAAAGTCTAAACACAGCTAAAATTATAAAAATTTGATATATAAATCAAATAATTATAAAAATTGTAACTAAGTATACAACTGTATATTTATAATTTGAGCAAAAATGCCATATCAAAATAAACAATGAAATTTTTCGCCAATTACAGAGTGAACTTTAGGGGTATTTTTGAAAACTTTTGCATAATTAAAAAAATGAATTGCTATTTTTCTGAGTGATCGAACAGAAAAAGCCTCCGAAAGAAATTTTATGGAGGCTTTAAATGTATCAAAATATATTTTTAACACAGAATGAAATGTCCAAATATTTGGACATTTTTTCAGATGTTATTTAGAAATTTTCAAGCCTGATAACCATGAACGTAAAGATGCAGGCTTGAGTGGTTTTCTTAATAAAACGATGTTCAGCTCTTTTAAAAGCTGTGGTAATTCAGGATCAGAATCTGCGGTAATGAGTGCCACAGGCACATTTTCTTGACGGTTTCCAGTAATAAAATCGAGTCCGATTTTTTGGTTATTTAGATGCTGATCGACTAACCAAACTTGAATATTTTCCTGCTGAATAATTTCCAAAGCTTGTTCAGGTTCGGTGGCTTTAAACACCTGATAGCCCCACTTAGTCAGTAAAGTGCTCATACCTTCTAAAATGGTTTCATCATTGTCCAAGCATAAAATTTTATAGGCTTTGGTTTTCAGTGGTACGGCTTGTACAGGTGCAGCAATAATTTTAGGTGCAGCAACCACAGGCACTTCAATCATGAAGCATGAACCTCGCCTAATTTCTGAATAAACATGTACAGGATGATCAAGTAGTCCTGTCATACGTTGCACAATGGCAAGCCCAAGCCCTAAACCTTGTTCACCCCATGGTGAGGTATGCCCACAGCGTTCAAACTCTTGAAATAGTTTAATCCGTTGTTCCTCTGCAATGCCTGGACCTGTATCCCAAACACCGATACGGATATAGCCGAAACGATCTGATGCTCTTAATACGCCAACGATGACACGACCACGAGCGGTATAACGTAGTGCATTGCTGACAAAATTTTGAATAATACGACGAATCCATTGTGGGTCGGTATCTATCCAAAATTGAGCATCATGCACGTGAAAGCGAATTTGACGTTGTGCTGCAATTGATTTGAATTGTAATTCAAGGTCGTTGAGCAAGTCATGTAATGGATAAGGCTGACGTTTCGGTTGAATCGTCCCACCTTCAAGGCGAGCAATATCAAGCAGGGCAGAGAGCATGCTTTCTGCACCATGTAAGGCACGATCTAATTGTTGTAATGTCTTACGGTCATCATCAGACTGAATACTTTGCTCAAGTGCGGTACTAAATAAGCGTGCTGCATGCATCGGCTGTAATAAATCATGGCTTGCTGCGGCAATGAAGCGACTTTTTGACATATTGGCACGGTCAGCTTGTTCACGTGCAAGTTGTTGTTCAGTTAAGGCATTTGCCAATTGTTGGGTACGATCGTGTACACGACCTTCGAGCAAAGCTTCATTTTCACGGAATGCGGTAATATCGGCAAATGTTGTTACAAAGCCACCGCCTTCAATTGGATTACCTCGCATTTGAATCACGAGCCCATCTTTACGAATACGTTCAAATTCATGTGCACTGCCGACTTTCATCCAATGAATCCGCTTACGCACATGTTCCTCAATTGAACCCGGTCCACATTCACCACGTTCTGCGTTATAGCGAATCAGGTCTGAAATTGGACAGCCGACATAGACCAAATCTTTTGGATAATCAAAAAGTTTTAAGTATTGATTGTTCCAAGCAACTAAGCACATATTCTCATCGACTACACTTACCCCTTGGGTCATGTGATCAATCATGGTCATGATGAGGTTTTGATTAAAACGTTGCCATTGTGAAGCCTGATCGAGAATATTGGCGACTTGACCAAGTGCTAAGCCATTATTCACCATTGCTGTCGTCAGTAAGGTACGGGCTGAAGCAGCACCAATGGTTCCTGCTAAATATTGTTCTGTGAAGCGCCACCACATGCCATTTGCACTACTATTTTCATTTAGTACCACATTGTTCATGGCGCAAAATTGTTGAAAGGCATGAATGGTTGGTCCTTCACCAGTAATACGTTTGGCAAGTGCAATTAAATCACCCACTTTTAAACGTGCAACATCATGATGTAAATAGCTAATTTCTGTTGATGCACTCTGAGCAGGAAGCGGTTTGGTTTCGTAGTAAAAGAAACTTTCCGCCTGAATTTGTTCTGCAATACTTGGGCGATATATACGAGATACCCAAATATATAATGTAATGTTGAGCCCAAGTGCCCAAATAACGCCGTGTGTGAGTGGAGCAAAAGATTCAAAACCAAGTAAGGCTTCAGGTCGTAGCCAATTGATTCCGAATGGACCCATCGCTAGAAACTGTTGCCCAATGACGCTATATTCGGAAGGAAAACTACGTAAAATAGTCGGTAGTAAAAGGGTATAACTCCATAAGATAAACCCAGTCACTAATCCTGCATAAACTCCTTGACGACTCCCACCACGCCAATAGAGCCCGCCAATGAGCGCGGGAGAAAACTGTGCGACAGCACTAAATGCTAATAAACCAAAAGTTGAAAGTTGATCAATATCATTAAAGAAATGGAAAAATAAGAAGCCAAGGAACATCACCGCAAGAATACAGACTCTACGGGTAAATTTAAGCACCTGAGGCAGTCTTTTATCATGTCGAGAAATAATATTAAAACGCCACAATGCAGGCATGATCAAGTCATTACTCAGCATGATAGATAATGCCACAGATGAAACCAACAGCATGCCTGTAGATGCTGAAAAGCCCCCTAAAAATGCCAATAAGGTTAGCCAGTCTTGGTTGTAACTCAGTGGTAAAGACAAAACTGCAACATCGGGAATAGACAGATATTCAGGTGCTGCATGCAATGCCCAACTTGCAATAGGAATAATGGCAACAATAGTTAAAATCAGATAAGCGGCAAACCAACGACGCGCACCACGGATGTGTTTTTCATCACGTAATTCAACCACAGCGACATGAAATTGACGCGGTAAACAAATAATCGCTAAAGAGGCAAGTAGTGTTTGAATCCAAAAAGTTTCAGGCACACCAAAGAGCTGAACTTGATGAAATGTTTGTGTGACATCTTTTGAAATTTGAATAATATTTTCAGGTGCTTCAAAAATAAAAAATAGAGCAACACAGAGTAGGGCAAACAGTTTAACGAATGATTCAAATGCCACAGCAAGCATCAAACCGCCATGTTGTTCTGTGTTGGCAATTTGTCGTGTACCAAACATCATGGCAAGTATTGCAAGAACTGCTGTAAGTCCCAGTACGCCATTGGTTGTGGTCGAAACAACTTGAGTGTTGTGATCGAGCATGACCGATGCGCTGAGTGCAATAGCACGTAGCTGTAAAGCCAAATACGGAATAATGGCAACTACAGCCAAAATGGTGACTAAAGATGCTAACGTCCCACTTTTACCGTAACGTGCTGCGACAAAATCGGCAATCGATGAGATGGCATGATGCTGTCTGACACGACCCAATCTACGCCAAATGTCATAGCCCAAACCGACAAAAATGAGAGGTCCAAGATAAATGGGTAGAAAAATAATCCCCTCACGAACAGCTGCTCCTGTTGCACCATAAAAGGTCCAAGATGAGCAATACACCCCCAGTGTTAGACTAAAGAGAAGCATTCGTCCACGTGTGCTTAATCGGCTTGCATGCTTCTCACCAAAGAATGCACAGACAAATAAAATGAGGATGTAAAGGGCTAGAACCCCAATAATCAACCAACTGTTCATAAGGTTTTACAGTATAAAGGATGGTCATAATGATACCGCATTGGACAGCATTGACATTGATTTTGAGAAAAATTTAACGACCAAAGTCTAAGTTACGTCCCCCCTATAACATTGTTAATTTTAGCGCAGTAAAAAAGATGAATAAAAAAGCAATCAGTGGACTGATGGCTTATCAAGGAGCAGCGTTATGGATGAGAAACAAGTAGAAGCGATTCTTCAAAATCCAAAGTTTAAGGAAATGGTTGCTAAAAAAAGAAATCTAAGCTGGACACTTACGGCAATTATGCTAGTTGTTTATGTTGGATTTATGCTTTTAGTCGGCTACAACAAAGAATTTTTAATGACCTCTGTCAGTGGTGGTGTAACGACTATTGGTATGCCATTAGGTCTGAGTATTATTGTTTTGTCTTTTGTACTGTGCGGCGTTTATTCATATATCGCTAATAACACACTTGATCAACTCAATGAAGATGCGATGAAGGAAGTGGAAGCGATCGCACATGAAAAAGGACAGCATTAAGATGAAATGGAATTCAATTAAAACGTGTGCGGCACTCGCATCAACCGCATTGTTGTCTACCGTTGCTCAGGCAGGTCCTGATTTAGGTGAAGCACAACAACAAGCAACCAACTGGCATGCGATTGTCATGTTTGCTATTTTTGTTGGTTTTACACTATTCATTACCAAGTGGGCTGCAAAACAAACGACAAGTACTGCGGATTTCTATACCGCTGGTGGTGGTATTTCAGGTTTTCAAAATGGCTTGGCGATTGCAGGTGACTATATGTCAGCAGCATCGTTCTTGGGTATTTCTGCACTTGTATTTAGTTCAGGTTTTGACGGTCTATTGTATTCTCTAGGCTTCATGGTGGGTTGGCCAATCGTATTGTTCTTAATTGCTGAACGTTTACGTAACTTAGGTAAATTCAATTTATCTGATGTGGTTTCATTCCGTTTGGAAGAAAAACCAGTTCGTACTTTGGCTGCAATTAGCTCGCTGGTTGTTGTTGCATTTTACTTAATTGCGCAGATGGTTGGTGCAGGTCAGTTGATCAAACTATTATTTGGTTTGAACTATAATATTGCTGTTGTTATCGTTGGTCTTCTAATGATGGCTTATGTAATGTTTGGTGGTATGTTAGCAACGACTTGGGTACAAATCATTAAAGCAGTAATGTTGCTGTCTGGTGCAACGTTCATGGCATTTATGGTGATGCATTCTGTTGGATATAGCTTTTCTGAAATGTTCCGTCAATCTATTGATGTATTTGCGAAAGTACATAATATGACGGTTGCAGAAGCATCTAACATTATGGGACCTGGTAAACTTGCGGCTAATCCACTAGATGCATTGTCTTTAGGTTTGGCATTAATGTTTGGTACAGCAGGTCTTCCACACATTTTAATGCGTTTCTTTACAGTTAAAGATGCAAAAGAAGCACGTAAATCTGTGGTTGTAGCAACAGGTTTCATTGGTTACTTCTATCTTTTAACTTTCATTATTGGTTTCGGTGCGATTCTTTTTGTATCAAACAACCCACAATTTATTGATGTAGCGAAAATGGCTGTGACTGGCAAGCTTGAGCTTGTTGGTGGTAATAACATGGCTGCGGTTCACTTGTCTGATGCGGTTGGCGGTGACTTGTTCATGGGCTTTATTTCAGCTGTAGCATTTGCAACAATCCTTGCGGTTGTAGCAGGTCTGACGCTGTCTGGTGCATCTGCAATTTCTCATGACTTATATGCAAACGTATTTAAGAAAGGTCAAACAACGCCTGAATCTGAACTACGTATGTCTAAAATTGCAACTTTAGGTCTTGCGATTTTTGCCATGATTCTTGGTATTATCTTCGAGAAGCAAAACGTTGCATTCATGGTTGGTTTAGCATTCTCTGTAGCAGCATGTGCAAACTTCCCAGTACTTGTACTTTCAATGTTCTGGAAAGGTTTAACGACTCGTGGTGCTGTTGTTGGTGGTGTTGTAGGGCTAGGACTAGCAGTAACACTGATTGTTCTATCTAAAGCGGTTTGGGTTGATACATTGGGGATCTCTGATACACCAGTAAACCCATTCAATGGTCCTGCAATCTTTGCAATGCCATTAGCGTTCTTCTGCTGCTGGTTGTTCTCTGTAACCGATAACTCGCCACGTGCACAAGCTGAACGTAAAGCATTTGATGCACAGTTTGTACGCTCACAAACAGGTATTGGTATCTCAGGTGCATCAGATCACTAATCTGACTCACTGAAAAAACACCTCATTTGAGGTGTTTTTTTTATGTCTAAAATTGAAAGGTTTTAAACTGCTTAACCATACATTTTTCTCTTTTCGTTGAGATTTTAAATATGTTAAGTTGAAATCATTCAAATAAAACAAAATCTGATCAAAGATGAAAATAATCAATCACTTTTGGCAAGACTTAAAATTACTTCCTTCTGCTTGGCTGTTATTAGTACAGTTGTTAATTCTCATTCTGTCTATTTTTACTATAGAAAGCCGAACTTACCAGATTTTAAGTTGGGCAATGGGTGTACTTGCTTTATTGATTATTGCCAAAGTGATTCGAAATACGCCGACTTTTACAATGATGGGGCTGATTTTTGTTGGAGGAGCATTCATTTTTTCATCGCTGATGTTATTTGGAATAAACAATAATTATTTACAAGTAATTGCACATGCTTTTGAAGCATCGGCTTATTTTTGTGCAGCGTATGGTTTAATTCGTTATATGTTTGAAGACAAGTATTTAACCAAAGATGAATTGTTTGCGGCAGGAGCCGTTTTTACTCTTATCGCTTGGGGCTTTGCATTTCTCTATAGTATTTGTCAGTTATTGATTCCAGGAAGTTTTCAAAATCCAAATTTCGCAGGGGATTATCAGCGTTGGTTAGACTTACTTTTTTTGAGTTTTAGTCTTCAATCGGCAACTGGACTATCCGATTTAATGCCAATATTACCTGCCGCTCGTGTCATTGCCATGATTCAGATGCTTTGTGGAGTGATGTATTTGGCATTAATTGTATCGAGATTAATATCATTACATTATGTAGTACATAAAAGAGATTCGAGTGAATAATGGTAAATGGTTACATTTGCTAAACTGCTAAAAGCAACAATTTAAATTACAATTCTTACCGAACTCGAACGATTTTCTACAGAGTTCGTCTTTTTTCACATCTGTGAATGCCTTTTTGACTTTAAAAGTCTGTCCTTTAAATATAAAAACCTGGGGGAAATATGCCTTCCAAAAAAACAACTTGGTTTGATAACGTCAATCCAAATGTTTTCTTAAGTACCGTTGGAATTATTTTTATTTTTCTGATGGTTGTCATCTTTGCACCAAATGCATTTGAACTCATTACACAGCAAATGAAACAATGGATCACAGATTCATTTAGTTGGTTCTATGTATTATCTGTTGCGATTTTTTTAATAGTACTCATTTTTATTGCCATGTCTGAAATGGGTAAAATTAAATTAGGTCCAGATCATAGTCAACCTGAATACAGCAATGGTTCATGGTTTGCGATGTTATTTACCGCAGGCATGGGTATTGGACTGATGTTCTTTGGTATTGCTGAACCTGTGATGCACTATGTCAATCCACCGACAGGCGATCCACAAACAATTCAATCTGCACAACAAGCCATGAGAATTACTTTTTTCCATTGGGGTTTTCATGCATGGGCAATCTATGCCATCGTTGGACTGACACTAGCGTATTTTGCATTTCGTTATAACCTACCCCTTAAAGTACGCTCGGGCTTATACCCACTGATAGGACAAAAAATTTATGGTCCTATTGGTGATGCTGTCGATACTTTTGCAACTATTGGTACAGTCTTTGGTGTTGCGACAACTTTAGGTTTTGGTGTAACCCAAATTAGCTCAGGTTTAAGTTATTTGTTGGGTTGGGAAAGCACGATTAGCATGCAAATCATACTGATTATTTTTGTCAGTAGTTTGGCTTCATTATCAGTATTTTTAGGCTTAGATAAAGGGATTAAACGTTTATCTGAGTTGAATTTGCTCTTAGCCTTGCTATTGCTTGGTTTTGTTTTTTTCGCAAGTTCAAGTGTCTATATTTTACAAGGCACGATTCAAAATGCTGGACAGTATTTTTCCAATTTATTTAGCATGACCTTTAATTTATATGCTTATCAACCAGGTGATTGGATTGGTGGCTGGACAATCATGTATTGGGCATGGTGGATTTCATGGTCGCCATTTGTAGGGATGTTCATTGCAAGGGTATCCAAAGGACGTACGATTCGTGAATTTATTGTTGGTGTATTGCTTATTCCTACAGGTTTTACCCTGATTTGGATGGGCTTTATGGGTAATGCGGCTTTATTTAGCATTTTGGAGCAAGGGCACGTTGGACTGATTTCAGCAGTACAACAGGATTCTTCAGTGGCGCTATTTGAGTTTCTCACCTATCTTCCATTTGCGAGTATTTCTAGTTTAGTCGCTACGGTTTTGGTTATTTTATTTTTTGTGACTTCGGCAGATTCAGGTGCATTAGTGACAGATTATTTAACTGCAAAAACTGAAAACTCTCCAATCTGGCAACGTCTATTTTGGACAGCATTAATGGCAATTTTATCCATTATTTTGTTGGTTGTTGGTGGTTTAGGTGCTTTACAATCGGCGACCATGTTGAGTGCTTTACCATTTACTATCATCATGTTGTTACTTTGTTGGGGATTGCTGAAATCATTGCGTCTAGATGTCACTAAAACTCAGGCTTTACAAGTGGCAAGAATTACGCCACGTGCTGTGCAAAATCCTCGGAGTTGGCAACAACGATTAGGACTGATTATGCATCATCCTCATCATCATGTAGAAGTTCAAAGTTATATTAATCAAGAGGTGATTAAAGCATTTGAAAGTGTACGTTACGAATTTAAACGTCGACATTTAAATGTTGTAGTGAAAGAGGTTGAAGATGGTCTTCAACTGAGTGTAGATCATCATGATGAATTTAACTTTATTTATAAAGTGATTGCACGCCCAACAGTTGCACCAAGTTTTATGATGAATGAACAACATCAAGAAACGGATAATTTTTATCAAGCTGAAGTGTTTTTACGAGAAGGCGGTCAAAATTATAATGTCATGGATTGGACGCAAGATGATTTATTGCAAGATATTATTGATCAGTATGAGCGTCATTTACATTTCTTAAATGTAGTTCGGAATTAATATTTTTATTAAGTAGCACAAAGCATAAAAAAGGACTCTAAATTAGAGTCCTTTTTTATTTCAGTATCTAAAGTTTAAAAATTAGAAACGGAATTTAGCATTTACGCCAACAGATTGAGTGTCACCAGCATAAGCAACAGTTTGACCTTTAGCTGCTTCGTAGTTTGCATTTACGTAGCTTGCACCAACTGCAATAGCAGGAGTGATGAAGTAATTTACGTTTGCACCCCAAGCTGAGTCAGGTGTACCTTCGTAGCTTGATTCTGCATAAGAAGCGCCAACGCTTAACTTAGGCGTTAAGAATAGGTCAGTTTTGAATTGGTAAGCAGTGTCATCACCATAAATGATTGCAGATTCAAAGCCGATAGACATATTTGTATTATCAATACCGCCAACGTATTTAGCACGAGCAGTAACGGCATCTTGATCATCACCAATCGTTACAGCTTCAGCAGCAGCTTTCGCTACGCCGTTACCCATAACATTGAATGCATCAACAGCAGCTTGGTTTGCAGCACTTGTGTAACCTACAGCAACCAAAAAGTTCTGAGTAGGAAGTACACCAAGTTCTAATGCATAACGGTCGCCACTATCATCTTTAGCACTGTCATTCTTGCTATCTAAGATTGTGTGGCTATAAGACGCGCTTGCATAAGCAGGAACGAATTTAGTTGGAACATAAGCTTCAGCTTTAGCACCATAGTTGTGCGCAGTAATATCAATACCTTGAGTACCGATTTCACCATAGTTGTAAGCCAAAGATACATTTGATGCTTGGTTTACAAAAGCAGCTTCAGCAAGTGGACCTTTAGTTGCGTCAACATTTTTGAAGTAGTAAGTCCCTTGAAGACCACCAGTGAAATCTTTGTCATTTACAGTTGTATCTGTGTACTCAGATTGACCTTGTACTTCAAATTGATACGCTTGAGCGCCGGTCATGGCTAATAATAGAGCAGTGGCTAAACCGAGTTTTTTCATGATCATTTCCAAAGGTTGAAATGGGTTAAACGTGAGCCATTGTATTGTTACAAAATATTATATCAATGATGTTTAACAATATTTAACATTTGGTAATTGGCTTTAATTATGGTATGGGTGAAAAGTGTTCAAACAAAATTTGATTTGTCAACGAACATAAAACTTAAATAAGAACAAGAAGCTAAAGCTTAAAAAATAGATTGAAAGATGAAGGGTTGATTTTATTTTAACCATAATTTTCATGGTAAAAATAAATTTAATTTCGATTATTAATCGTTAATTTTGATTAAGAAATGAAGATAAACATCATTAATTTTTAAAATTTACGATCTTAAAATACATAAAAAATAGATTATGTTTATTCGCAATCAATTTTGCAATTGAACTGTGACAATATCAATGTTAATCGAATATTATGATAAATAATTTAAATCTGATCAAATTAATCAACTTTACATAATCATGCTTTTTTCACATAATATTTATATCAAATATAGATTTATTTTCTATAAATGTTCTCCATATTTGTTTTTATATGCCCAGCTTTCCCCAAGGTTGGGCTTTTTTTTTGTCTAAAATTTGAGATTAGTTAAAAACTAAAGTTTTGATAAGTAAAGAATGTATAAAATAAGTGCATCAATATGGTGCGTAAATAAGTGAGCTATTAGGTATGATTTATTTCAAAATGTAATATTTAGCATAAAAAAAATCCGAATTCGTTAAAATTCGGATTTTCTCGCCAAAATCTGAGGGAGAAATAAACATCCTGCTGAGGAAAAATCTATTACTGCCCTAATGCGGTGCATTATGCACTATGATGTAGCATGTGTAAATATTATTTTTCCTGAGTTGAATAAAAAAAATAATTTTTTAATAAAATTTATAGTGTTAGCGGAAAGCAATAGATTAAAATTCAGACTGAAAGAGAAAGTGAGAATTTTGCAATGTATCGTCATTTTATATTAATTATGGTTTCGGCTCTGCTTGGCGCATGTAGTTCAAATGTATCGATGAATCATCATATAGATATTAAGGAAAATATGATGGATTCCACTCAAACATCTCGTGTACAAGAAATTCCACTATTATTCAATGAAGCGCAAACTCAAGCGGTTTTTGTCACTTATGATGGTATTCAGCTGAAAAGCTATGGTAATGATTTAACACGTGCACAAAGGGCTTATGTACCAGCGTCGACGTTTAAAATGCTAAATGCGTTGATTGGTTTGCAACATAAAAAGACTGATCCAAATGAAGTGTTTAAATGGCAGGGCGAAAAGCGATCTTTCAAAGCTTGGGAAAAAGATATGACTTTAACTGAAGCAATGCAGGCTTCAGCAGTCCCAGTTTATCAAGAATTGGCACGTCGTATTGGTTTAGATTTAATGCGTAGCGAAGTAAAACGTGTTGGTTTTGGTAATGCTGACATAGGTCATCAAGTCGATAATTTTTGGCTTGTTGGACCTTTGAAAGTGACACCTGAGCAAGAAGCTAAATTTGCTTATCAATTAGCAACCCAATCTTTGCCTTTTGATACTGCTGTTCAACAACAAGTGAAAGAGATGCTGTATATAGAAAGACGAGGTGATGCCAAATTATATGCTAAAAGTGGTTGGGCTTCGGATGTGAGTCCACAAGTCGGTTGGTATACAGGTTGGGTGGAGCAACCGAATGGCAAAATCACAGCTTTTACTTTAAACATGGAAATGAAAGAAGGGGATGATGCAACAGAGCGTAAGCAACTGACTTTAGATGTTTTAGATAAGTTAGGCATATTTTTTTACTTACGATAATTGTCACTTTTTTAAGCGGGAATGATAAAAGTAGACATCTCGCTTTTTTTAAATAGAATGTGTAGCAATAGATGTGGTTAAAATTAAAACATTCGTTTGTTTAGGCTTTATGTAGTGCTGTCCTCAAGAGATGATGACTATATAGAGTAAATCAGCATCATTCATTGATATTGAAAATTCGTAAATGTCAAAAAGCTTTGAGTAGGATAGAGATTATGACGAACGAATTACATTCAGAGCAAATAAAAGCCCGATTGTTAATTCTGATGCTTGTCGTTATTTTATCTATTATTTTTATTGCATTACCTCAAATTTTAGAAAGTAAACGCTATTACCAACAATCACAACAAACCTTAGTTGATATTCAAAATTTAAGAGTATTTGCAGAATTATCTAATAAAATTTCACGTGAACGTGCGCCTGCAAATAAAGCAATGTCGAGTGATATAAGTAATTTAGCAATTAACTTGAACGCATTGCAAAAATATCGTATTGAAGTCGATCAGCAAATGGATTTGACTGTTAGGATGCTTGAAAAATCAGGATTTTATCAGTTAGCGCAACAAGTCGATGTTGAGTTACGGTCAGATTTACAAAGTGCACGCCATCAAGTAGATCGTTATATACATGCTGATCAAAGAACAACAACACAAATGAATGCAGCAATTTTTTCAATGTTTGGTGCATGGGATAGTTGTCGGAATATTTTTCAGCAATTAATTGCAGCGGCTAAGAAAAATAATACGTCTGTAAATGACTTTGCATCGATTGTTTTATTATTAGCAGATTTGCGTGATCAAGCAGGGCGAGTTGCATCAACTATAATGGCTCCCTTAAGCGCGCAACAGAAAATTCCTGAAGAAAATCACCTGAGTTCACTATTGGCACAAGAGCAAGCAAAATATTTGTGGCGTCTAATGGATTCAATGCAACCTGAGCAATTAAAAACACCCCAATATATTGAATTGCATAAAAATGTTGAAGCAAATTTTTTGGGGCAGGGATTGTCAGCTGTAAATCGTTTAATTTCAGAAAGTCAGCACAATCAAGCTTATTTTTTAACGCCAAATCAATTGACAGAATATATGGTAAGTCGTTTTTCAAGCGTGGTTGATTTACAAACTTATCTTTTAGAAGCACATGCACTTAATGCCCGACACAATATTCATATTGCTCAGCGTAAATTCTTTTTAACTTTATTTATTTCAATACTGTCTTTGGGTGTTGCGATTTTTATCATGATTTATACGCGAAAAAATTTATTTGAACCGTTAATTCAGGCACGAAATAGTATTGTTGCATTATCTTCTCAGGCCGATTTAGGTCAAGAGTTAAATAATTTAGCTCGGCATGATGGCAAAGAAAGTTTATCTGAGGCGATTGAAAGTTTAAAAAATATGTTGATTCAAAGAGATGCATTTGAAGAACAACTCAAAAATATGGCAAATACGGATCGCTTAACGGGTGTTTCTAATAGAACAGCTTTGGATGCTTATTTGAAAGACATGGAAATGCAGCCACAACGCTTTCAAACTTTAAATTTAATTGTTGTTGATATTGATAATTTTAAAGCAGTGAACGATTGTTACGGACATTTTTTTGGTGATGAAGTGATCGTTGCAATCTCCTCTTGTTTAAAAAATAATGTTGCACATTCTGACCTTATTATTCGTTTTGGTGGTGATGAGTTTTTGATTTTATTAGAAAAAACTCATACAGATTGGATTATACAAATTGCAGAAAGTATTTTGGCGGATGTTTCCGCGTTAGAGTTTGATTTACCAAGTAAAGTTGAATCAAATGAAAAACTAAAAGTATCTGTGAGTATAGGTATTGCGAGTGGTGCTGAGAGTTGGCAAGCTCTGTTTATGAAAGCAGATCAATCATTATTTAAAGCCAAGGCAGGTGGGCGGAATCGACTCATTGTCTAACTATATTTAATATTTATAAAAATAGATATATATCAATGGTTTGTACGGGTATGCTTTATTGGCTGCCTTTGAATTATAGAAATAGTATGTAGAAATTGTTTGTTTTTCTTTATTAAATAGTAATAATAATAATTCTTATTTATATTTAGATTTAAGTATTATGGAAATTAAGCTTAAACAAACTGCTTTAAATATTGCTATAAAATCAGTTTTGATCAGCTGTGTTTTATCACAAAGTGTTTTTGCGCAAGAGCAAGACAATGAAGCCGAAAATTATTCCTTACCTACTATTACAATTGTTGCTAATTCAGATAAGGATGTAACAGAAGGCAGTAAAAGTTATAAAGCTGAGTCATCTAGGACATCGTCTAAATTAAAACTCTCCTTAAAAGATACGCCTCAATCGGTGAGTGTGATTACGCGAGAGCAAATTGAACAGCGAAATCTCAATATTATTGATGATGTCCTTGCCGCTACTCCTGGCGTAACTGTGACGAAAAATGATAGTGAACGATCTAACTACTCGGCTAGAGGCTATGGAATTACAAATCGTCAAATTGATGGAATGCCTATTGGAGAAAATAGCCCACGAGTAGACAGTTTTTTCTTCGATAGAATTGAAGTGATTAAAGGAGCAGCAGGTTTAACTGGAGCAACAGGAAACCCATCAGCGACTATTAATATGATTAGAAAGCGACCAACAAAAGAGTTGTCGGGTTCTGCAGCTACATCGTTTAGTCGATGGGATACGATTCGAACAGAAGCGGATGTTTCTATTCCATTAACAAAAGATGGAAGTGTTCGGAGTCGTGTAATGGCAGCACATCGAGATGGCGAGTCTTACATGGATTATTATTCATTGGAGTCAACAGCTGCAATGGCGATGGTCGAAGCTGACTTTTCATCAAATTTAACAGGAAGTATTGGCTTCCAATATCAAGATAATCAGCCAAGAGGATCGACTTGGGGAACAGTCCCATATTGGTATCAGGATGGTTCTTTAGCAAACTTACCTCGTAATTTTAGTTTGGCGAATCGCTGGAATACAATTAGCCAAAGTGACAAAACTGCTTTTGCAGATTTAACCTATAAATTTGATAATAATTGGATCATAAAAGCTGCAGGCTCATATTCATTATCTAAGAGTTTTTGGTTGATGTCCTACGGCGGTTCTGGTTTTCCGAATCAAGATGGTACAGGTGTAGGAGTTTGGTCTACAACCTATCCTACTTCAGAATCAAAGAAAACAAGTTTAGAGCTGTATGCAAGTGGTCCGTTCAAACTGTTTAACCGTGAGCATGAGTTAGTAATTGGAGGTAATGGTTTCGACCGTTCAACAGATAGCCCTTCGGGTACTATAAACGGTATTGCAAGTGATCAGCTTACATGTACTAAAACAGTTAATGGTGTGAAAGTTCCATCAAATAATCTTGGAGATACATGTGTAATTAATGATTGGCGTATTTGGGATGGCAATGCAACAACAAAGCCTAGTTATACGGTAATACCGAGTACTAAAGATGCAGAACAGCGAAATTACGGCGTTTATACAACGTTAAAGTTAAATATGACGGAAGCATTAAAACTTATTTTAGGTGGTCGTTATAGTGACTATTCTGCAACGAATGGTACTAAAAGTGATGTTGAGACCGATGCTTTTACGCCGTATTTTGGGGCGACATATGATATTAATGATATTGTAACAGCATATGCAAGCTACACAGATATGTTTAATCCGAGCAGTAGTAAAGATCGTAATAATAGTTTCTTAGATCCAGAAACAGGTGAAAGCTACGAGGCGGGTTTAAAAGCGAGTTTGTTAGATGATCAACTGTTGGCAACAGCTGCTATGTTTTGGACAAAGAAAACCAATGTAGCTGTTCGAGATGAACAGGCAATTGCTGAAGGGATTAAAACCGATGATGGTGGTGATCCAATGAAGGCTTCAGGTGAAGGTCTTAAAATAGAAGGCTTTGAAATTGAAGCGATTGGTCGTATTACGCCAGACTGGAATATCACAGCAGGCTATACGTATGTTAATAGTGTTAGTTCGGAACAGGTTAAGGCTTCAACAACAATTCCTCAGAACCTAGTTAAAGTGTATACAAATTTTAAATTGCCTGAGACGTTGTGGACAGGTGCCAATAAAGTGAATGTCGGCTTTGGTGTGAATTGGCAAAGTGATGTTGAAAGTAAATCGAGCAGTGCACCTAAGAACTCCGATGGTTATGTTCGACAAGATGCGTACTTCTTAGCAAGTGCAAATGTTGGTTATACATTTAGTGATTACTTCAGTGCAAACTTACAAGTAAATAACTTGTTTGATGAAAAGTATTATCAGCAAGTGGGTTTCTACAATGGTGTGTATTGGGGTGAGCCACGTAATGTCACCTTGTCTTTAAGAACTCGATTCTAAGATATAAATAAGATAAGTTATTTTTGAATATAAAACCTGAGTTTCAATAAAATTGTAATTGAACTCGGGTTTTATTACGTTAGACGGATATGTTTTTTAAATATTGATTACTTTAATCTTATTAATGATCAATATAGGCATATTTTGTTTGATATTTCCAAATTAAGTTTTTGTTTAAAGCAAAGGTGCAAGGGCGAAAATAAAGTATTGAGTTGATTGAAATAGAATGTAGTCTAGTAGAAGATTTGAAGTTATAAAAATGAATGAATAGGGATAATGATAATGAGTGAGTCATGTATTTTTTGTAAAATAATTAAAAATGAAATGCCGTGCCATTTGGTTGATGAAAACGAAGATTTTATGGCTTTTTTAACAATTTTTCCGAATACTTTGGGTGCAACGGTTGTGATTCCGAAAAAGCATTATCCAAGTTATGCCTTTGATCTTGAAGATGATGTTTTAACTGGTTTGATGCTTTATACCAAACAGATTGCTAAAAAGTTAGATCATTTTTTTGAGGATGTTGGTCGTACAGCGATGGTATTTGAGGGTTTCGGTGTGGATCATATTCATGCGAAATTATTTCCAATGCACGGAACCAAGCAAATGCATGAAAATTGGAAGCAAGTCAGTTCAAATGTCGATAAGTATTTTGACCAATATGAAGGTTATATTTCCTCGCATGATTTTAAACGTGCGGATGATGGAGAGCTGGCTAAGTTGGCAGAGGGGATTAGAGATTTTAACTAAAAAGGAGCAAATTTTATTACTCCTTTAAATTATTATTTAGTCTTTTCAATCAAGTAATTGATGAAATTGGTACAAGCAACAAGCATGAATTTAGCATCTATATAACTTAAATTTGATTCTTCAATCATTGCATGGCGGATACCATCACCGTCAGATGTGTAACCATAGAGTTGGCTTAAACTTCCTTTAAGCGCAGGATGTAAGCCAAATTTATCCTCAACGATTTTTAAGGCTTTTCCTAGAGTGGCTTTGTCATCACCTGTCACTATTTTACAAATAGATTCAACAGCACTGATAGATTCTTTGATCGAATTTCGGTAATCAGGATTTTGACGATCTGACATAAGCTGTAAGGCTTGCTTTAAATGTTGTTGAACACCCGAATATGGACTTGTATTTTCAAATGCTTCTTCGATGGATTGGATTTCTTGTTCACTTGTAAGTTCAATGATAGCGCCATTGAAAAGGCGATATGCTGATAAATACTGCTCAAGGCTTGAGTTGATTGATTGAGAAAAACTCTTAGCATCATGTGAAATGTTAGGATAATTATCTAAAGTAATTTCAATGAAATCATAAATGCTATACCACTCACAACGCATAAAATACTGTTTTAAGCTAGCAATACCGCCATCAATAAATGGAGGTATTTCATCAGTGGGCTTATGAAATTGATTCATATAAATATTTAGGAAAAATCCTTCTAAATTACTTCCTAGAATTCTTGTGCTTCGATGATTGACTAGATGTTGATAATTAGCAAAGATGATTCTGTCATATAGAGACCATAAAGCATTTCTTAGTTCTTTATCTATTGACTCTTTTTGAATAATTTCTCGAACAGGTTTATATCCATATCTTTCCGAAAAGCGCATTGTGTCCCCAATAAATTACTGTTTAAACTTTTTCTTTTAATCCTCCCTAACCCTCCTTTTCTAAAGGAGGGAATTCCCCCTCTTTAAGAAAGAGGGGCTAGGGGTGATTCTTACTTCAACAACGGCTTCAAAAACTTTGCTGTATGTGAAACTTTAGATTTCACCACGTCTTCTGGCGTACCTTCGGCAATAATCATACCGCCTCCTGCACCACCTTCAGGACCCAAATCAATCACCCAATCAGCAGTTTTGATCACATCCAAATTATGCTCAATCACCACAATGGTATTGCCCTTATTACGAAGCTCATGAAGAATATCCAAAAGTTTCGCAATATCGTGGAAATGCAAACCAGTCGTTGGCTCATCAAGCACATACAAGGTTTTACCTGTATCACGCTTCGCAAGTTCACGAGCGAGTTTTACACGTTGAGCTTCACCACCTGAAAGTGTCGTTGCAGATTGCCCTAAACGGATATAACCCAAACCGACTTGATTCAAGGTTTCTAAACGACGGTGAATGACAGGAATCGCATCAAAGAAATGCATTGCATCTTCAACAGTCATACCTAAAACATCAGAAATGTTTTTGCCTTTATAGCCAACTTCTAAAGTTTCACGGTTATAACGATCACCATGACACGAGTCACATGGCACATACATATCAGGTAAGAAGTGCATCGCTACCTTGATCATGCCGTCACCCTCGCAGGCTTCACAACGACCGCCTTTTACGTTAAACGAGAAACGGCCCGCAGCATAACCACGTGCTTTGGCTTCAGGTGTTTGAGCAAACAATTCACGAATTGGAGTAAATAAACCTGTATAGGTCGCTGGGTTAGAACGAGGGGTGCGTCCAATTGGGCTTTGGTCAATATCGACGACTTTATCTAAAAATTGTAGACCATCAATTGAATCGAATTTTTCAGCGGTAAGCGTCGTTGCACCATTCAACTGCGTTGCAGCAAGAGGTAATAATGTACGGTTAATTAAAGTTGATTTTCCTGAACCCGAAACACCAGTTACACATGTCATCACACCCAAAGGAATAGTTAAATCGACATTTTGTAGGTTATGACCTGATGCACCCATCAGCTTAATTTGTTCTTCTGGTTTTGGTGGCTGAGTGCGGACTTTTGGTACGGCAATTTTTAATTTACCTGATAAATATTGTCCTGTAAGAGAATTTTCATTTGCCAAAATTTCATCATATGTTCCTTCGGCAATGACATGCCCGCCGTGAATACCTGCACCTGGACCAATATCAATAATATGATCGGCTGCACGGATGGCATCTTCATCATGTTCAACGACTAAAACGGTATTTCCAAGATCACGTAAACGAACTAAAGTTTCTAATAGACGATCATTATCTCGTTGATGCAAACCGATTGAAGGTTCATCAAGGACATACATGACTCCCATTAAGCCTGCACCAATTTGCGATGCCAAACGAATACGCTGTGCTTCACCACCTGAAAGGGTTTCAGCAGAACGTGACAAACTTAAATAATTCAAACCCACAGATACAAGGAAGTGCAAACGCTCACGGATTTCTTTAAAAATTTTATCGGCGATTTCGCCTTTTGCCCCTTCAAGATTTAAATCTTGATAATAATTTTCCGCATCACCAATTGACATTTTTGTGACTTGGGCAATGGTTTTATCCAAAATTTTTACATTACGAGAGATTTCATTCAGACGCGAACCATCGCAAGCATCGCATGCTGCATTCGACAAATACTGTGCTAAATCATCACGAACATAGTTGCTTTCAGTTTCACGGTAGCGGCGTTCTAGGTGTGGCAAAATCCCTTCAAAAGCTTGCACGCGGCTATGTTTACGACCACGTTCATCGATATAACTTAAGTCCACTTTTTCTTTGCCTGTACCATAAAGGAATTTCTTTTTGGTATCGGCATCAAGTTCATTCCATGGCGTATCTAAAGATAACTCAAAGTGCGCAGCGACTTTTTCAATCATGCTGTAATAGTACGGACGCTGTCTGTCCCAACCTCGAATTGCACCTTGATTTAGGCTAAATTCAGGGCTTGGAATGAGTTTGTCGGCACTAAAATGGCTACGTGTACCCAAACCATCACAAACAGGACATGCACCAAATGGATTATTAAATGAAAATAGGCGAGGTTCTAATTCAGCAACAGCTCGGTCACATTTTGGACAGGAATGTTTTGCTGAAAAAACACGATCAGAGTGTTCGCCATTCATCCACGACAATGTTGCAATATCACCGCCTAAACGAAGTGCAGTTTCAAAACTTTCTGCAATACGGTTACCCAAATCATCACGGACTTTAAAGCGGTCTACTACTACTTCAATGGTGTGTTTTTTCTTTTTATCGAGTTCTGGGGGTGTATCAATATCAATGACTTCACCATCGACACGGGCACGAACAAAACCTTGGCTTTGTAATTGTTCAAACAGGTTGGTGTATTCACCTTTGCGCTCACGCACGACAGGTGCAAGAAGCATCAATGCTGTGCCTTCCTCTAAGGCTTTTACTGCATCGACCATTTCCGAAACCGTTTGTGCCACCATCGGTAAATCATGTTCAGGGCAGTACGGTGTACCGACACGTGCATAGAGAAGTCGTAAATAGTCATAAATTTCGGTAATCGTTCCTACCGTTGAACGTGGATTATGACTTGTCGATTTTTGCTCAATAGCAATGGCAGGGCTTAAACCTTCAATTGAATCGACTTCAGGTTTTTCCATTTGTGATAGAAATTGACGTGCATATGCTGAAAGTGATTCTACATAGCGTCGCTGACCTTCTGCATATAAAGTATCAAATGCCAGTGATGATTTACCTGAACCTGAAAGTCCCGTAATCACCACAAACTTGTCGCGTGGAATATCAAGGGACACATTTTTTAGGTTATGGGTACGTGCGCCTCGAATACGGATATGACTTTGGCTCATAAAACTTTCTCGAAATTATGCAAATTGAAAACTTGTATATGATAGCGATTTAATTTTGTTCAAGCTGTATTAAATCGTTTTTTAACGACATTTTGTGTCGGGGTGATAATACTTTAAAAAAAACTCACCAGAATGAAGCGTGTAATAGACAAGCAAGTCAGTTTTTATAGGTAATAATGTATTTTTAAGTCAAACTGGCTTTAAAATAGAGTCTTCAATGTCATCACATTAACGTTATAAAAACAAAGGATCGTACATGATTATTGCAAAATTTTTGATCGCTTTTATTGCTATTCTGCATATTTATTTCCTTATTTTGGAAATGTTTTTGTGGGATAAGCCAATCGGTATGAAAGCCTTTGGTAACAATGCTGAAAAGGCAAAACTGACTAAGGTTCTAGCTCAGAACCAAGGCTTATATAACGGTTTTCTTGCTGCAGGTCTAATTTGGTCTTTATGCGCTACTGCACCGTTTGCCACGCAACTTGCCAATTTCTTTTTGGGCTGTGTATTTGTCGCTGGTATTTATGGTGCAATGACTGCGAGTAAAAAGATTTTATATATTCAGGCATTACCTGCATTGATTGCTTTATTCGCTGTAAACTTTCTAGCTTAATTCTACGTCTTGTAGAGCTGACTGTGTAAGTACGAGGAGAACAATCTCCTCGTTATACTGTGAAATGCTTGTGACTAAGATGCGAGTGCATAGGATCTTTCAAAAATAGAATCTATATCTTCAAAGCTATGATTTTTCGGTATTTCATGGTGTGTTCGAGCATAGGTATTGATCTCATTTTCAAGTATTTGCAGAAAATCATTATATTTTTCTTCAAAATCAGGAAAATCGAGTAAATCCATTTTTCTCGCAAAATGACATTGATATTTGCCAATGAATTGCAACATTAGTTTTTGAATGGGAGAGTTGGTAAAGTAAATTAAATATGTTGCAGCAGAACCACAGTGTGTACAGCCCTTTTCTAAATAGATTTCTTCACTATTGAGCCAACAGCATTGTAATGTAAAAAATGCACGAATAGCCTCTGTACCTAAATTATCCTGATGCATATTGCCCCCGTAGTATTAAGATTTCCGTTTTCAAACAATTATAAATGATAATTATTCTCATTTATTTTGACATGTTTTTTATGTCCTTGTCTAACCTTTATAATATAAAGATGTTTCAAACGTTTTAAATGACATCTTTTAAAACTAAACAATCAGCGTAAACTCTCATAACTTATTTAGATTCAATCATTGGATTAGACATGCTGTCGTTATTTTTGAAATGTGTCATAGGTGCAGCAGTCGTTCTGCTCATTTCAATTCTTTCAAAAAGTAAGGCATTTTATATTGCAGGTTTAGTTCCACTGTTTCCAACTTTTGCGCTGATTGCACATGTGATTGTGGCACAGGAAAAAGGTGCAGATGCATTAAAACAAACTGCACTGTTCGGTATGTGGTCGCTCATTCCATATTTTATCTATTTATTGATGGTATATTTACTTGCGACAAAATTACCCATGTGGTCATGTTTAGGTGTTGCTACAGCATGTTGGATTATTGCAGCAATCGTTTTAATTTTGGGATGGAATCATTACTTTTCATAAACAGTGTTTGTGATCATTGTATTTATAAAAATGATTGATTATAAAAAGTTGAACTTCTGAGTAATAAATATGTATATCGTTAATTTGAATTATCAAAAAAGTCTGGATGAAGTAGACCTTCTTTTAAAAGCGCATATCGATTGGCTTAAACCATACATTGCCAATGGTACGTTTATTGCTGCAGGTCGAAAAAACCCTATAACAGGTGGTGTATTTTTAGTGAAAGACATGCCTTTGCCTGAAATTGAACAAATTTTACAAAATGATCCGTTTCAGGCAGTAGCAAGTTATGACATCACCCAACTAAATGTCGGACTGACTGCATCTGGTTTTGAGCTTTTAAAAGAGATTTAGACGAGTAATCCCGATTTAAAATGATTGTATTGATGCTTGGTGATTAATGGTTGTGAAGGGATTACTCATCTAAACCTAGCCATTGTCTTTGCTGATAAGCGCCATCCCAAAATAACCATTCAAGTTCAGCACCTTTGGTATATGCTTTGTGCATTTTTTCAATCGTATCTGAATCACAATGCTCAGCAATACGATCAATAGTTGTGAGAACATTTTTAACAGCTTCGTTAAATTCTTCACCTGAATAAGTGTCAACCCAAGCTTGATACGGATTATTTGCAACTGATTGACTGACAATGTCTTTGCCAACTTCTGCATAAATCCAAAAACAAGGCAAGAGTGATGCAAGTACTACAGGGTAGCTTTCAGACCAAGCGGTTGCTGTTAAAAATGACGTGTAATGATGGCAAGCGAGCGTTAAAGGCGTATTTTCAAAGTCTGCTTTGCTAATACCAAAATCTTGCATAAAGCCGTTATGTAAACTACGTTCAACGACAATCGCTTCTTTTGCTCCTTGGGTAAACTGAATAATATCATCTGCATCAAAGGCTTTCGCACCGCATACTGCTAAAGCACGACCGTATGCCACTAAATAATGTGCATCTTGAATGACATAATGACAAAACACCTCTTTGCTCAGTGTGCCTTGAGCCAACTCTTGATTAAAAGGGAGCGCCAATGTTTTTTCATATAATGCGAGATTACGTTGCCATACGTCTTGAGAAAAACTCATATTCAATTTCCGTAAAATAAGGGGTTAAATTTTGCGAATCTCGGGACTATAGCAAGAGTTTTGGGCAGAAGATACTGAGCCATAATGACATTTATAGGTACGCTAATGCGGTGCTACAAAAAATCATACGAAGAATTTTGGCTTAAATGTGAAAAAGTCGTCATAATTACGCGCAATTATACTTAATCAATTTTAAGTTTTACGCTAGTTCAAATATTCTTTGAAGGTCGATCTATCATGTGGAAACACTTTGGTTTCTCAATCATTTTTACGGTCGTATGTTTAGGTATATCTGCATATTGGGGACTGAATCACGGTCCAAATGCAGGCGTACAAGCCATGCTGACTGCGCTGACCATTACTGCAATTTTGGCAGTGATGGAAGTCTCTTTGTCTTTTGACAATGCTGTTGTAAATGCATCTGTACTACGTAATTGGGATCATTTTTGGAAAATGATCTTTTTAACAGTCGGTATTTTGATTGCTGTTTTTGGTATGCGTTTGGTTTTTCCTGTGGTCATTGTTGCAGTTACCGCAGACATGGGCATGATGGAAGTTGTGCGCATGGCACTAAATAATCCAATCGAATACTCTGCAAAATTAATGGCACATCATGCTGAAATTGCAGCATTTGGTGGTTCATTTTTATTACTGGTATTTTTGAATTTCTTCCTTGACGAAGGTAAAGATACTCATTGGTTTAAATGGTTAGAACATCGTTTAGCAAGTTTAGCAAATGTACCTGCAATGTCAGTCTTCATTGCACTGATTGCTTTGCTGATAATGGCTGCCAATGTTGATGATGCAACACGTTTAGCCGTGACAATGGCGGGTATTTGGGGCATCGTGGTTTATGTAGGTGTTCAAGTCCTCAGTCATATGCTTGGTGGTGAACCTGAAGTCGATGAAGAGGGGAATGCCGTTGGACATGATGCCAATGGTGCGCCTACAGGTGTAATTAAAGCGGGTATTGGTGGCTTTATTTACCTAGAAGTGCTTGATGCATCATTTAGCTTTGATGGTGTAATTGGTGCATTTGCGATTACTTCTGATGTTGTAATCATCATGCTTGGTCTTGCAATTGGTGCAATGTTCGTGCGTTCTATGACTATCTATTTAGTCGAGAAAGGCACTTTGGATGCATACATTTACCTAGAGCATGGTGCACATTACGCGATTGGTGCATTGGCGTTCATTATGCTTGCAAGTGGTACGGGTGTGCATGTACCAGAAGTTGTGACAGGTCTGATTGGTGTCGCATTTATTGTTTGGGCAATTTTTGCATCTATTCAATATAACAAACGGACAGTACAACAGGGTTAATGACCTTTGTAGAAAAACTATGATTAGGGGGATGCATTATTGCATCCTCTTTTTTACGGGTGAAATTGCGACAAAGTCACGCCAATATGCGATGATGTATTTAGAGAGTTGTTTGATTAAATTGAAAAGTTTATAGCTATGATGAATGCCTTAGAACGTCGTTCGACCTTTGCGCTGAGCAGTATTTTTGCTTTACGAATGTTAGGTCTGTTCATGATTATCCCAGTATTTGCAGTGGCGGGGCAGTCATATCAGTATGCAACACCAGCATTGCTTGGATTGGCAGTTGGTGTCTATGGTTTAAGTCAGGCATTGTTACAAATACCTTTTAGTTTACTGGCAGATCGTTTTAGCCGTAAGCCACTGATTATTTTTGGCTTACTGCTGTTTGCACTTGGTGGTGCAGTTGCGGCAATGTCTGAAACGATTTATGGCGTAATCATTGGGCGGGCAATTGCAGGTGCAGGAGCTGTTTCAGCAGTTGTAATGGCACTACTTGCTGATGTCACACGTGAAGAAAACCGTACTAAAGCAATGGCAACCATGGGCATGAGTATAGGTGTGTCTTTTGTGGTGGCATTTAGTCTTGGTCCGTGGCTGACGACTTTGGTCGGAATCTCAGGATTATTCTGGGTGACTACAATCATGGGTTTGCTTGCCATGCTTATGTTATTTATGGTGCCTAAAACCACACGCCATCATCAAAATTTTAAACATGGTTATGTAAAACAGCTTAAACAAGTACTGAAAATGGGTGATTTAAATCGACTACATGTTTCGGTTTTTTCTCTACATTTATTGCTCACAGCAATGTTTATTTATGTTCCATCGCAGTTAATCGGTTATGCAGGAATCCCATTGTCAAAGCATGGTATTGTGTATTTACCGCTATTACTCGTCAGCTTATTTTTCGCATTTCCCAGTATTATTTTGGCTGAAAAATATCGCAAAATGCGTGGAATTTTTCTTGTTGCCATTACAGGAATTATCACAGGTTTACTGATTCTAATTTTTGGTTACGAGTCAAAATATATTCTGCTTACAGGTTTAGGTTTATTCTTTATTGCATTCAATGTGATGGAAGCACTTTTACCTTCATGGATTTCAAAAGTAGCACCTATTGAGTCCAAAGCAACTGCAATGGGCGTTAACGCGAGTGCACAATTCCTTGGTGCATTTTTTGGCGGAACATTAGGCGGGCAATTGTTACTTTTGCACAATACAACCATGGGCTGGAGCATTCTTTCTGCGATTGCCATCATTTGGTTATTTATTAGTTTTGGCTTGGAACAACCCCGTTATTTAAGCTCTGTTGTACTTCGTTTACCTGAAGATAAACAAACCGATGATTGGACTTCTCAATTATTGGCAATTCGTGGTATTGAAGAAGTTGTGGTGATGTCAGAACATCAAGTGGCGTACTTAAAGGTCGATAAACAGCAAATTGACGATGCTGCGCGACAACATTTAACGCACTTGTTGGGTAAAGAGGTAGCCATTTAATCATAACTCTTATAAAGTAAAACATAGATTCGAATAGGAAGATTAGAGCAGATGCGCGGCGTAAATAAAGTTATTTTAGTAGGTACTTTGGGTAAAGATCCTGAAACAAAATCGTTTCCAAATGGTGGTTCATTGACACAGTTTTCGATTGCAACAAGCGAATCGTGGACAGACAAAAGTTCGGGCGAAAGAAAAGAACAAACAGAATGGCACCGTATTGTCTTGAATAATCGTTTAGGTGAAATTGCACAGCAATATTTACGTAAAGGTTCAAAGGTTTATATTGAGGGTTCACTTCGTACACGTCAGTGGACAGATCAGAATGGTCAAGAGCGCTATACGACAGAAATTCGTGGTGACCAAATGCAAATGCTAGACAGCCGTCAGCAAGGTGATCAAGGTCAAAACGCTGATAATGGTGGTTATAATCAACCTCGTTTCAATAATAATCAGCAAGGTGGTTATAACAGCAATAACAACCAAGGCGGTGGTTATGGCAATCAGGGGTCTAACCAAGGTGGTTATAACAATCAGAGCAATCAAGGTGGTTATGGTAATGGCGGAAATTCTGTAAACCAAGGTTTTCAATCACCTAAACCTGCTGCTCCATCTGCGCCTGCGCAAGCACCTACAGATTTAGATGATGATCTTCCGTTCTGAGATCATATATCTAAATAATTTGTTAAATTATTTAAGATTTTATTGTTTTAAATTTATTTAAAATTAAAAACTTAAATAGAAAAATAGCTTCTTTTATTTTGTAAATAAGAGAAGCTATTTTTTTAACTAAAGAAAATGCTAAGTTAAAAGTGCATATATAATTTATTTTGTTGAGGTATTTTTAATGATGTCTATGAAAGTCTAAATCTAAAAAAACGATTATTTTTATAAAATACTACTGTTTTACCTATTTTGTGTTTTTACGTATTCTGATTTCACCAAATAAGCATTTTCTGAAATGAATTGAAGGAATACCAAATGAGTTTAATGAATACTGAAGTTAAGGCATTTAACGCAACAGCATATAAAAATGGTGAATTTATTGAAGTATCTGAAAAAGATATGTTTGGTAAATGGTCAGTTGTATTTTTCTATCCAGCTGATTTTACCTTTGTATGTCCAACAGAATTGGGTGATTTAGCAGACAACTATGCAGAATTTCAAAGTATGGGTGTAGAAATTTATTCAGTATCTACAGACACACACTTTACGCATAAAGCTTGGCACGATTCTTCTGATGAAATTAAGAAAATTCAATATACGATGGTAGGTGATCCAACGTGGACTTTAGCTAAAAACTTTGATGTTTTAATTGAAGCCGATGGTATGGCGGATCGTGGTACGTTTGTAATTGATCCTGAAGGTAAAATTCAAATTGTAGAAATCAATGCAGGTGGTATTGGTCGTGATGCATCAGAGTTATTGCGTAAAGTGAAAGCAGCACAATATGTCTATGCACATCCAGGTGAAGTTTGTCCTGCAAAATGGAAAGAAGGTGATGCAACACTTGCACCGTCAATTGATTTAGTTGGAAAAATATAAATTTTTGATTAAATATATATTTTTAAAAAAACCGAGCAGAATATGCTCGGTTTTTACTTTAATTTAAATACATTCAATAATTTAAAATTACATTTACATCAAGTAGCCATCATTTTCAGGTGCATAAGCTCGTAAACCTTCAATTAAATGTTCAATTAGTTTTTCCATAACAGGGCGTTGACCTTTACGAGAAGCGTAAACCAATTGAACAGTGCCTATATTTGAACACCAATCGGGGAATAAATGAATCAGTCGACCTGCGAGAATATCTTTTTTTACCGTCAAATAAGGCAAATCGGCAATGCCTAAACCATCAAGTACAGCATAGTAGGTACCTGCTAAATCATTACTTTTAATTCGCGGTTGTAGCGGAATATCAATTTCATCTGTATGTGTTAGATTATGTAAATGCCAGTGATACTGTTGTTTGTGCGTACCTAAAACAATACTTGGAAATGCACTGAGTTCAGTAATATGTTTTAGCGTTTTACCTTGTAATAACTCAGGGCTTGCCACTAAACAATGGGTAGTTTTAATGACATCACGAACAATAATACTAGAATCTTCATTGGATGAAAAATTGGTACGAATCGCAAGATCAATATCATCGCGTAAAATATCGATACGGCGGCTCGTTAGTTCAAGCTCGACATTTATTTTTGGATGATTTTTTAAAAAGTCATTGAGTAAGGGACGAACTTGATACTCCATCATTACTGCAGGACAGCTAATTTTGATTAAACCTTGCGGATCAATTTTTTGTTTTAGCAATACGCTTTGTGCAACTTCAACTTGTTCAATAATTTTATTACACTCTTCATAAAATTCTTGTCCAAGTGTTGTCACTTTAAAATGTCTTGTAGAGCGTTGAATCAATGTAATATTAAATTTTGCTTCTAAATCTAAAATGCGACGACTTAATTTGGATTTTGTAATATTACTTGCTTCACTCGCAGCACTGAAACCGCCATGTTTGACGACAAGGTAAAAATAATAATAGTCATCAAAAGAATGCATTGATTCACCCGAAACGTTCAGTCAGAGTAAAAATTATATCATTGATGTGAAAATCAGTAGAATTTAGATATTTAAAAATAAAATTGTTTAAAATAATAACAAAAAAGCGATACAAAAATCGCTTTTTTGTTATTCAGTAGAACTGAATACTTTACTGATTATTTTGTTGTATTTTTTACGTAGCTTTGGATTAAGTTACTATAGTCAGGGATATGCGCACCAAATAATGCACCTAAACCTTCGATGTCATTACGCCAGTCACGGTGTAATTCACAAGAAGCACCGAACCAGGTCATCAACTGAGCACCAGCTTGCGACATACGGTCTAATGCAGAATCACGAGTTAATTGGTTGAACGTACCAGAAGCATCCGTTACAACAAACACATCAAAATCTTCAGCAAGTGCAGAAAGAGCTGGGAAAGCAACACAAACTTCAGTTACAACACCAGCAATGATCAACTGTTTTTTCCCCGTTGCTTTAACTGCTTTTACGAAGTCTTCGTTATCCCAAGCATTGATTTGACCAGGACGAGCGATATAAGGTGCATCTGGGAACATTGCTTTAAGTTCAGGAACTAAAGGACCATTTGGACCATCTTCAAAACTTGTTGTTAAAATTGTTGGAAGATTAAAATATTTCGCCGCAGCAGCAAGTGCTAAAACGTTGTTTTTGAATTTATCAGGATCAATATCACGAACGAGTGAAAGTAAACCAGTTTGATGATCTACTAAAAGAACCACTGCATTATCTTTGTCTAAACGTACGTATGGCTTGCCCATTTTTATTTTCCTTAAATATGCGTCAGGATTATCAAAAAATTTAAAATCCGAAATCAATTTCGAATTTACAACACTTTACTGGTGGATTTTTAGTTCGTTAAGTGTGTCTTGTGAGAAAGATAATCCTAAATATAAGACATTATGGATAGTATACTGATTTTTATAAGAAAGAATTTATGTACTTAATATAGCTTCATAATATTCCTATATTTGAGATGAAGAATATTGGTAGCACTATGTTGTGATGATGATAAACGCAATAACATATAACCAAGTTAAATAATTGATCAAATTGGAGCCAAAAAAATGAGAAAAGTAATTGGTGTGTATCGTAATCAAAATATGCATTGGGTTGGCGATGGCTTTCCAGTAAAAAATCTATTCAGCTATGATCGTTTAGGTCAAGCTGTGAGTCCATTTTTATTACTTGATTATGCTGCACCATATCAATTTCAGCCAACAACTGCACAACATGGAGTAGGTTCACATCCACACCGTGGTTTTGAAACTGTGACGATTGCTTATAAAGGTGAAGTTGAGCATAAAGATTCGAGTGGTGGTGGTGGTATCATTAAAACTGGCGATGTACAGTGGATGACAGCAGGTGCAGGCGTTGTACATGAAGAATTTCATTCAAAAGAATTTGCTAAAAAAGGTGGTTTATTTGAAATGGTTCAATTGTGGGTAAATCTGCCTGCAAAAGATAAAATGACACCAGCGCGTTATCAGGCTATTGATAATTCTGATATTCCAGTTGTAAATTTTGCTGATGATGCGGGTCAGATTCGTGTGATTGCGGGAACATTCCATGATGTGAAAGGACCAGCGTCAACATTTAGCTCAATCAATGTATGGGATGGTCAGTTGAAAGCAGAGAAATCTGAACATATTCATGTGCCTAT
The DNA here is from genome assembly GCF_052850415.1 of Acinetobacter sp. 1207_04. Classification (NCBI taxonomy): domain Bacteria; kingdom Pseudomonadati; phylum Pseudomonadota; class Gammaproteobacteria; order Moraxellales; family Moraxellaceae; genus Acinetobacter; species Acinetobacter sp. 1207_04. The sequence continues at coordinate 67,501 of NZ_VXCQ01000001.1, forward strand.
GAGTCACACAGTACTTGTTGTTATACTTGAAGGTGAAATGTTAATTAATGGTACGCAAAAAGTTCAAGATAGTTCAATTGTATTGTTTGAACAAAATGATGATCCAGCGATATTATTGGAAGCAATACAAGATACGAAATTCCTTGTTCTAACAGGTGAGCCACTTAATGAACCTATTCAAGGTTATGGGCCATTTGTCATGAATACCAAAGAAGAAATTGTTGAAGCTTTTAACGATTTTAACAATGGTAAATTTGGTACGATTCCAGTTCAGTCTTAAGCGATTGATACATAAATTGTTTTATACAATATTATCAATAAAAAACGGATCCACAGATCCGCTTTTTATCTATAAAGTATGCTGAAAATTATGCGTAGCTATTCGAAAAAAATTATCTAAAGGCTTATAATAAAAAGGATCTCTAGTCCACACACTAGAGATCCTTTTTGCGCTGTAGTTTCTATTTTATTATTTGCAACTATTATTATTGTTTATTGTTATTATTTGCACACATAGTAATGTTTACATTAATTAGTGTGACATAGTTGTCATTTTGTTGGGTGCATATTAGTGTGTTTCTTCAGCGTTGTAAAGCAAAAGATAATTATTTGTGCATTGATTTATATATGTTTTTTGAAGAGCTCTTTCTTTTTTTGTAAATTTGTATAAAAAATAGACATTAATTTTAATAATCGGTCAAATTTTCATAGATGTACATAGATATGCGTTGAATTTTTGAAAAAGTAAAAATTTTACATAATAAAAAAGGATCTCTAGTGTTTGGACTAGAGATCCTTTTTGCGCTGTAGTTTCTCTTTTACTTATTATTTTGGTCGTATTTTAATTTTTAAATTACATCATCGTATTGTTATTTATTTTGTAATACGTGATATGTTTCACTTTATTGGCTAGCATAATAATGAAGTTAAAAATATTTGTAAATAGTATTTTAAATAAAAAGTAAATTTAATATATTGATTTATATGTTTTAATTTACATAATTTAATTTATTAATTAAAATCGCTCATTTCCTGATGTCGTTAGAGTCACAATGTGAATCTTGAGTAAATCAAATAGTGATATGCAAGGATTGAACAATCAAAAATCTTAAAAACTGGAACTTTTTAATAGCTCTTATTGGATAAGCATCAGTCATAATAAAAAAAATGGTTAATTCTGGATAATAACGTTGAAGATTGCAGTCATCGGTAGTGGCATGGCAGGGCTTGCGACCGCAAGAATTTTGCAAGATGCTGGGCATAATATAACAATTTTTGAAGCATTGTCAGGTAGAGGCATGGACAGTCATAGCCTTGCTTTTGAAGGTGGAATCATTGATGCACCTTTGCGTGTCATGAATCCGCATCTTTGGCAAAATACACTGAGCTTTGCAACGCATTTAGGTATTAAATCCTTCCCTGTACGTACATTTATGACATGCAGTTGGCTATTTGATGACAAAATTGAAACGTGGCTGACCACGAGCCGAACGCGTATTGGTAACTTTCCCATTATTAACAATAAAAAAGGAATTAAGCAGTACGGTTGGCGTTTGGTGAAGGGGATGTTACAACTCAAAACAGCTATTCATCAATTTTTTAAATCTAAAAATCAAGATATTACGCTCGCTGAGTTTATCAATCATAATCAAATTGAAGAAGTCTTTTGGCATGGTGCGGTGATGCCTGTGCTCTATACCATTTGTACTTGTGATCCCAAAACTATTGGTGAATGGCCAGCAAAGCCACTCTTGGTTTTTCTTCGACAGTTGACTGATGGTGATGCATTGCTTCGTTTACATGGCGGAACTGCTGCATTTGTTGATAAGTTGATTGAAGGTATTGATATTCACAGCGATTCTCGAATCACGTTAGTAGAGCAACGTGGTGAGTATGTGCATGTTGAAAATGCACAAGGTGAGCAGTTTGAGTTTGATCGTGTGGTGGTAGCAACACCAACCAATAAGATTGAAAGTTTTCTTAATAATGAACAGTTTGCTGATGATATTGCTTTGCTGAAACAGTTTAAGTTTGAGCAAGGTGAATTGGTCATGCATACCGATGTAACCGTGATGCCGCCAAAACGTAAAGAGTGGGCTGTATTGAGTTATATGATGGATCGTAACTTTACCCGTCAGCAATTTACAGTATGGTTAAATGCAATTGAACCGACTTTGGTTGGAAAATCTCCAGTATTCCAAACATGGCGTCCAGTTACGGCAATTGATCCGAAAAAGATCATTTCTTCAGTGACATTAACACGTGCTGTAGTTGACTCTGTGACAGTTGAACTCAATCATCAATTACAACAACGTCATCAGGCAACAGACCGTAAAGTATTCTACTGTGGTTCGTGGTCATGCGATGGTTTACCAATTTTAGAATCAGCAGTGACTTCTGCGATGCATATAGCGGAAATTTTTGATGCCCCAATCCCTTTTAAAGGTTTAAAGCCAAAAGTGGAAGTTGCCCCTGAACTTGGCTATGCATAATCGCCATTTTCTATATGGTATGTATGATTCAAAAATGGGTGTTAATGATAGACTGTGCTGAGAAAATGAAGTCAAAATAGGCATTTGAGTGATCTATGCGTAAATTCCTTTGGAAAGTCTTCCCTCAGCATAAGTACGCCATCAATGCCCAAATGTTGGGGGATGATGCAATACTTGCTTGGAGTAATCTTGGCTATTGGTCAGACACTCAAGCGAGCTATATACAAGCTGCACAAGCTTTGGCGGATCATCTTGCTCATGCGCTACACTTAAGTCCACACGATCATCTACTCGATTTAGGCTGTGGACAAGGTGCAAGCCTCAAACATTGGATAGAACATTATCATCCTACACGAATAGAAGCGGTTGAACTCCAATCTGCATGCGTTGAATTGATTCAACTACATCTTCCAGATATTCACATCCATCGTTATTCTTTTTTAGATTTAGCACAATTGTATCCAATCAAGCCATTTAGCGTGATCATCTCTATAGATGCCGCATATCATTGTAATTTAGATCAATTACTTCTTTCGATATCGAAGGTACTGGCTGAAAATGGTCGTGTCGGGTTCCATACACTGATGCTGACCGATAAATGGCAACAACTCACAAATTTTCAACGTCTACCTTATCAAACAATGTTGAAATCTGCCGATGTGAATGTACAAGATTTATTATTCAGGCAAGGAATTGAGCAAGCACTCAAAGATCAGAAATTTAAAAATATTCAAATTGAAGACTTATCTCAGTCTGTTTTGGCAGGTTTTGCACATTATATTGATCAGCGAAAACTTAAAACACACAATTTAGATGCATTTAAAATAAAAATGACAGCAAAGCTATGTCAGAAACTGTTTGATGATGGGTTTGTTCGTTATGTACAAATTACAGCAGAAAAATAGGGAGGAAAGAGCTCTAAATTTTTAAAGTCTTGTGAATCATATAATTTTAAAAAATGAATACTTTATCAAAAGCGAATGCCTAGAAACAACAAAGCCTCACTTTAAAAGCGAGGCTAAGATGTGGTGCCGACACACGGATTCGAACTGTGGACCTACTGATTACAAGTCAGTTGCTCTACCAACTGAGCTATGTCGGCGTTGTGTCGTGAATTCTACAGAAAAAAAATGAGAATGCAAGCCAAAAAATATACAAACATTCCACTGAGGATAAAAAAGTTAAAATTAAAGGCTATATTGCTGTTTTATTAATCTTATTAATTCAAATTAGCTTGTGCCATAAGATTACCTTGGTTCGCTGATTTCCTGAACCATTGTGCTGCAAGCACTTGATCTTGTTGTATACCAGTACCTGTACGGTAAGCACTCGCAACTTTGTATTGTGCTTTCGCATGACCGAGTTCAGCAGCTTTTAAATACCATTGGAATGCTTCTTTATCATTCGGAGTCACTGAAATACCACGTTCTGATATTACTGCCAAATGATAAGAGGCGTGTACGTTGTTTTGTTGTGCTGAAGCTTTTAACCAAGTAATTGCTTGCTTACTGTCAGCTTTTACATCATCGCCATTTAAATACATCATGCCAAGATTATATTGTGCTTGAGCATCGCCTTTTTGTGCTGCTGCAAGGTTCCATGCAAATGAATGACAAGTACTCTGCTCAGTTTGTATTGGATTCTTTATTGGTTCTTGAGCAAAGCTTGAGTTTGAGAACACGCTTGCATTTGCAATAACTAAAGCACCAAAAATAAGCAATTGTAAATTTTTCATCTTTTTCTTCTTAATGTGATTTTGTTTGCATTATTATTAACAAAGATCGATTTTGTTGTAAATATAAATTTTGCTTTTTATTTAATTTATTTTAATTGTTGAGTTAAGAGTATGTTTTTTAGTATTAAATTATTTTTAAATATTATTAAGTTTATTTAAATATTTTTTATTTTAATTAATGATAATTTAAGTATTTATTTTACATCATACGTTGTGTTTATATTTAGCTTATTTTCACTTTACTAAAAGTACATATTATTAAATAAAGTGAAGTAAAATTTAAAAAAATCCAATCGTGATTAAAAAGTATTCTTTATTTTGAAATTCAAGTTTTAATCTCTTGTCTGTCTTAGATTAATCGACGCTATATGGGAATCAGTATTATAAGAGAGAAATTTATACTCTCAGATATAGCAAGATTGTAATAGACTACATGTAATTGCCTAGACAACAAAAAGGCCTGAACCCTTTAGATTCAAGCCTTTTGTTACTGCTTTGGAATGCAGTTTCTTGCAATTTGGCGGTGAGAGAGGGATTCGAACCCTCGAAACGCTATAAACGTTTACACACTTTCCAGGCGTGCTCCTTCAGCCACTCGGACACCTCACCAAGGCGACGGATAATAACGAAAAAACTCAGTTATGCCAAGTTGAAACAATTGATTTAAGCAAATTATTTTACTCAGTGATATTATTCGCCAAAACAGCGTTTATTCAACGAAGAATTATCTATGCAAAGTACTGCTAAAAAAGCTGCATTGCCTGCCATTACACTCGCTGCGCTTGGTGTGGTGTTTGGAGATATCGGAACTAGTCCATTGTACGCCCTGCGACAATGCTTTATTTCTGCCCATATTGCGATTAATGAGAGTACCGTACTCGGTATTCTATCGTTAATTTTCTGGTGCATGATGCTCACCATTAGCTTCAAATACATCACTGTCATTATGAAAGCCGATAACAATGGCGAGGGCGGGATTATGTCTTTATTGGCATTGAATCTTCGCTCCACGCGAATTGCGGATAATAAAAAAATCTTTCTGATCGCGCTTGGTTTTATAGGCGCTTCACTATTTTTTGGTGATGGTATTATTACCCCTGCGATTTCTGTTATGTCTGCTATTGAAGGGCTGAGTATTGCCACACCAATTTTTAATCAATGGCTGATGCCAATTGCAATTGGTATTTTGACAGGACTGTTTCTTGTACAACGACATGGTACAGGAACGATGGGAAAATTTTTTGGTCCAGTAACACTTGCATGGTTTGTTGCAATTGGCGTGATTGGGCTAAATAGTATTTTTCAGACGCCTTATGTTTTGGCAATGATTAGTCCGCATTGGGCAATTAGCTTTATTTATCATCAACCTTTTGTTGCATTTATTGCGATGGGTGCAGTGATTTTGACCATGACAGGTGGCGAAGCACTCTATGCCGATATGGGCCATTTTGGACGTATACCGATTAAGTTAGCATGGTTCACTGTCGTTCTACCTGCATTATTACTGAACTATGCAGGACAGGGTGCATTGCTCTTACGTGATCCCGCAGCCATTGAAAACCCATTTTATCTTTTGATTCCTGAATGGGCTTTATACCCAATGATTGGCTTGGCGACAGCCGCTGCTGTTATTGCATCACAAGCGGTAATTACGGGTGTATTTTCCATGGCAAATCAGGCGATTCAATTGCGCTATTTGCCTCGTTTAACTGTGCAACATACATCTGATGTTGAACAAGGACAGATTTATCTGCCCTTTATCAATTGGGTGTTATATATCTCAATTTTATTGCTGATATTAATCTTTCAAAATAGTGCAAATTTGGCGAGTGCCTATGGTGTTGCGGTTACTATGACCATGCTCTGTGACACCATTTTGATTGCTATTCTAGCCTATGGTTTTTGGCGTTGGCCAAAATGGAAAGTGGCACTATTTGCAATTCCATTTTTGTTGATTGATTTGGTTTTTATTGCATCAACATCATTAAAAATCATATCTGGTGGATGGGTGCCAATTCTGATTGGTGTAATTGCATTCTGTATTTTAATGACATGGAAAGATGGCCGTGAGATTGTATTTAACCGCTTATCCAAAGATTCCTTATCACTTGAACTATTTATTAAAAGCGTCAGTTTAAGTTCTGAAACGATCTTTGTACCAGGTGATGCAATTTTTCTTACAGGCAACCCAAATATTGTGCCACATGCGATGTTGCATAATATTAAGCACAATAAAGTTTTGCATGAACGCAATATGATGGTCACGGTCATTACCCGAGATGTCCCTTATGTGACTAATCAGGAACGAATTCGTGTAGAAGTTTTAGATGATCGATTCCAACGCATCTATGTTTATTATGGATTTAAAGATCAGCCGAATATTCCAGATGCTTTAGAATTGGCATATCAACAGTTAAACATTCGATTTGATATGATGCGAATCAGCTTCTTTATTTCTCGTGATCGCCTGATTCATACGGTAGGTGATGGTATGGCGCCTTGGCGTGAAAAGTTATTTATTTCAATGCAACGAAATACAAGCCCTGTCAGTGATTTCTATCAAATTCCACCAAACCGAGTGGTGGAAATGGGAAGTCAAATCGAAATTTAAAAATATGATTTAAACATATAGATGATAAAGCCAAGTTCGCTTGGCTTTTTTGTGTCTACAAAAATAGGATAAATATTTAAAGTTGAAGTATATAGTGGTTTTTCACATGAAATAATGCATTAAAACGACAATTAATGTCGTCTGGAAGTCTAATAATAAAATGAACTATGCCATAATTTATAAATCTTTATTTGTATTGAAACATCCTATAACTCGGGGAATAAGTAGAAAATGAATAATATTTATTCATTTGAATATTCAGGTGAAAATTTTCTATAAATCACTTTCCTTTTACGATTTTTAATTCAGGATTAGTTGTTAGAATGGCGCGTAAGAAAAGTCGCAAAACATCAGTAATTTCAGGAAGGAATTGGTTGAATAATTCATTGGTTAAAATGGTATTGGGTGTGATTGCAACAGGAAGTTTTGCCTTTGCATTTGGACAAGAAAAAATTGCACAATATATTCCTTTTACAGCATCTGGCAGTTCAGAATGTTTGAAACAATTTTATCGTGAAGAACCGCCATTTTTAGCCAAAGAAAGTTTACAAAAAAATACCTATCCACTGTGTTTTAATGGCTTTAATGTCATGTATTCAGGCATGTCAAAAACACCATTGTGGACTGCTGAGCATTTATCACCACAGCGCTTAAGTCAAAAAATTAAACGTGAAGATAGCTTTCACGAAGAAACACGTGTGAGTGAAAAACATCGTGCATTATTATCCGATTATCGAGCTTCAGGTTATGACCGGGGGCACATGTCGCCAAATGCAGATATGCCTGATAAAGCCTCACAGTATGATAGCTTTTCGTTGGCAAATATGGTGCCGCAAGCGCCAAAAAATAATCAGCAAGTGTGGCGTGAATTAGAAGAAGCAACACGTGCTATTGTCACCAAGCAAAAGCAAGATGTATATGTGATTACGGGACCTGTATTTGCTGCAAAGAAACTCAAAACCATTGGCAATGGGGTCATTGTTCCAACCGCAGTTTTTAAGGCAGTTTATATTCCGAAAGATGGTGTGATTGGGGCATATTACGCACCGAATGATAATTCACTACAAGTTAAAATAGTCAGTATTTGCCAACTTGAAGAACAGTTAGGCATGAACCTCTTTCCACAATTGACGGAAGAGCAGAAGCGCAATACGTATAATCTGCCATTTAAAGCAACACAGGTGAAAGCGGGACAGAAAATTGCTTATTCCCATTGGGATGCAAATAGTCAGTGTGCTGAAAATGTTTCCGCAGAGCAGCTAACTGCGCTTAAGAAGCAATTTAAGTCAGGACAGTCGAATACATCGAGTTCAACGACTACACCAACAGAATTGCCAAAAGTAGATCAGCAAACGCAAGATGCTTTGGTTCAACAGTTAAAAGATGCTTTATTGCAGTTTATTTTACAGCTTTTAAATAAACAGTAAGCATATGGTTAGATTAAATAAAATGACGTCTGACCATATGTAATTTCTTGGGATAGCAAGCTGAATAAGTTTGAATATTCTAAAAAAACTGACATATACTCAAAGCATAATGATGAAAATAGCTGAGAATAATTTAAATGTTTAAACCTTTTGAAAATGGTACAGAATCACATAGCATTCATGATCTCACTTTAGAAAATGATGTAGATGTGGTTAATCTTTCAGGTAATTTACAGATCACGAAAGATCAGCAAGGGTTAGAGGCTGCAAAGGTATTGCAAGACTATATAAATACTATTGTCAGTGTTTTAGAAGCTCAAATAAATTTGCCAGAAACAATTGATCGACCTGATCTAGGTGAAGTTGAAAATCCATTTTTATAATGCATGATCCTATATATTCGAACATAAAAAGTCCGCATTAGATGCGGACTTTTTATCGTTAACGCTATGAGATGTAACGTAGCATTTTATTTATCTTGACCATTTGCCAAAACTTTATAAATCACTGCACCAATGATCGCACCGATAATTGGTGCAACCCAGAATAACCACAATTGGCTAAGTGCTGCTGTTTCAGCGAAGAAAGCGACAGCAGTACTACGAGCAGGGTTAACAGAAGTGTTTGTTACAGGAATACTGATTAAGTGAATTAAGGTTAAACCTAGACCAATGGCAATTGGTGCAAAGCCCGCAGGTGCACGTTTGTCTGTAGAACCCATGATGATGATGAGGAATACGGCAGTCAGTACAATTTCAATTATTAATGCTGACATCATTGAGTATTTACCCGGAGATAAGTCGCCAAAACCGTTTGTTGCAAAGCCACCTGTACCTGTGAAGTCAGCTTGACCTTGTACAATCAGATAGAGAACGAATGCAGCTAAAGTACCGCCAATGACTTGTGAAATGATGTAAGGCAAAAGATCTTTTACATCAAAACGACCGCCAACCATTAAGCCGATACTCACAGCAGGATTGAAGTGACCACCTGAAATGTGTCCTAGAGCATAAGCGCCTGTTAAAACAGTCAGACCGAAAGCAAGTGCAACACCTGCAAAGCCAATTCCAAGCTCAGGGAACGCGGCGGCAAGCACAGCACTACCACAACCACCAAAGACAAGCCAAAATGTTCCAATGAATTCAGCAAGATATTTATTCATATTGTTTCCTATTTTTAGATATTTGATATTTATTTTAATCAGGCTTTTTGAAGCACTTTGAAGGTATTTTAATCAATTTTGTTTAAAAATCTATGACAATTATGCATTGATTTGATCTTGTTGCCTCCATTGTAAAGGCGTAACCCCTGTCCATAATTTAAATGCACGTTGAAATGCGCTTTGCTCGGAATAGCTCAGGAGTAGTGCAATCTCTTGTAGGCTTAGATGTGGATCGCTTAAATATTGTGTAGCGAGTAGCTTGCGAATATCTTGTACTCGGTGTTGATAAGTGGTGTTTTGTTGTTGTAAATGGCGTTGTAACTGGCGAATGGACATATTAAGTTGTTTTGCAACATCTTCAATTTGATAATTATTTTTCTGTAAACCTCTGAGAATAAATTGCTGTAAACGCTCATCTAACTGTGTGCTATTTGGTAGTTTTTCTAATAAAGATGTCGCTTGTTGCATCAAAAGTTTTTGTAAAGTTTGATCGGCATGTTTAATTTCAGTGTTTAAAATATATGGATCAAAAAGCAATTCTGCATAAGGTTGTGAGAATTTGACCTTACAACGGAAGTATTTTTTATAAAAGCTAATATCTTTTGGCGCAGTTTGACAAAAGTGCACTTCATGTAAAAAAATGTCGTCTAGTGACAAAAAATGTCGTAAAAATTGCACCATCAATGCCATCGCAATTTCATCGGTGACTTGTGTAGTCAGATGTTCAGGCAATTTTCCCCAACGGATTGAAATATATTCATTACATCTATTGAGTTGTAGTGGACTGCCATCATAAATCAAGCGATGAAAGTCATGATAACGTGCCAAAGCCTCACCGAGGGTTTCACTCGATTGTGCAATATAAGCAATAATACCCAAGTGTTTAGGTTGAACATGTTCCGCAATTTCTAATCCGAGAGCAGGGCTTTTAATGTCATGACTCATTTGCTTGAGTATGTCCCGCCAAAGTGCAAAATCAAAACGCTCTAAATTTTGAACCTGTTGTAATTGTTCGGAAATGTCTAGTTTTCGGGTCTGACAAAATGCATAAAGCAAGTGCCCCAAACCACCATAGACTGAGCCGGCATAATCCTTTATCCGTTGCATCTTTATGGCCTTTCTTGTTGTAGTGAGAATAAGTTGTCGTATTAAGTCAATATCGCTTGACTATAGAGAATTTAAACATGATTTCCAAGCCTTTCAGCAGGTGTTGTAGGGTTCTAACCCTCATTTTAAATGAGTTTGAGATTATCTTTTAGAATATTTGAATCAATTTGTCGTAATTTGTCAACGAAACGGTTTTTTAGGGTCAAGATTCATCAAATTAGCAGGGGTATATTGAGTGATATAAAGAGGAGAGCTGATAATGATTAAAGGTTTTATTGCCGGTATTGTAATTGCCAATGGCTTTGAGTGGTTTGCACATAAATATATTTTGCATGGTACGCATCGTACAGGAAAGCCACGTTTTAGCCCTGTGCCACATAGTATGAAGTCACATTGGGAACATCATCGTGAAGTGAGAAAGCAAAGTTTTTTTGATGATGGTTATGTCGAAGGTTTATCAAATTGGCGTACAAAAAATGAAGTGATATCTTTAGCTGTTGTGGTTGCAGCATTTGGTACAGCATTTTTACCTGTTTCAAAAGGTATGGCACTTTCAACCATCTATTGTGCCTGCAATTATTATTATATTCATCGTCGTTCACATTTAGAACCTGATTGGGCGAAAAAGACGATTCCATGGCACTATGATCATCATATGAACTCAAATCAAGATGCCAACTGGTGTGTGACCAAGCCTTGGTTTGATTATATTATGGGAACACGTGTGGTGTCTTCAATAGATTTAAAAGAGCAAAATCCATTGGGAATAACCTTACCAAAACCTGTAGCAAAATGGTTGTCAAAAACAGTGGAACAGTATTTTCCTGTAAAAATGTTGGCGGCTGAAAACATCAAAATGCTTGAAACTGAAGTTCAAGCGGATAATCGTGTCGATGCCTTATCTTAAAGTTTAAAAATCACAAACTGTCGTGTATTGTCATAAAAATAGGCGTAATTGGTCAATATCTAGGTATATGGCTGATATATATTGGATTTGCGAGTAAAAGTGAATGTTTATTTTTTTAAAGATTTGAAAGCGTATTTCTTATCTTTTCTCAGTTAATAGGGAGTCTTAGGGCTCCTTTTTTTTATCTTTATTTTAGCTGTTTTGAGTGTAAAAAAGAGTGTAATTTTTACACTCTATGGTCTGCATTTTTTAAATTATAGACGCATCTCAATACCTTGATCAGCAAGATATTGTTTCGCTTCAGGAATGGTATATTGACCGAAGTGGAAAATAGACGCAGCTAAAACGGCATCTGCACCACCATGTAAAATACCATCGGCTAAATGTTGTAAATTACCTACACCACCTGATGCAATTGTTGGAATAGTCACTCGATCATTGATTTGACGCATTAGCGCAAGGTCGTAGCCAGCTTTAGTCCCATCGGCATCCATTGAGGTTACGAGTAATTCGCCTGCGCCATATTCAGCCATTTTCACAGCCCATTCAATTGCATCAATCCCTGTTTCTTTACGACCGCCATGGGTGAATATTTCCCATTTGTTGTCACCAGTTTTTTTCGCATCAATCGCAACGACAATACATTGTGCGCCAAAGCGTTGTGATGCTTCTTGTACAAATTCAGGATTATAAATTGCTGCAGAGTTGATGCTGACTTTGTCTGCACCTGCATTGAGTAATAAACGGATATCTTCAACTTTACGTACACCACCACCGACAGTGAGTGGAACAAAAACACTTTCAGCCATACGCTCTACAGTGCGATACGTCGTATCACGACCATTTGAGGTAGCGGTAATGTCTAAAAAGGTAATTTCATCTGCGCCTTGTTCATTGTAGCGACGTGCAACTTCAACAGGATCGCCTGCATCACGAATATCAAGAAATTGAACGCCTTTCACCACACGACCGTTATCTACGTCTAGGCAAGGAATAATACGTTTAGCGAGCATAATTTTTTCCAAAAATAACAGTCGATTATGAAACTAAGCTACATAGGTGCTACACCTTGGTAACTCAAGAGGGTATTCTATCAAACTTATGTAAGTTTTTTCGCAGGTTTTATATGTCGGTTTATACCACTTTGAGTTTAAAGGAAGTTCAGGACTTCGCAGCACCTTATGGACTGGAGGTGAATGATCTGATTCCGATTCAGGGCGGTATTCAAAACACCAACTATTTTATTGTGTGTGCAGATGTAAAACAGTATGTTTTGACTTTATTTGAAAACCTTGATGAACAGGGCGCAGGTGAGTTGGTTCCTGTACTTGAACATCTTGGGCAGCAAGGTTTGGCTGTCCCTGTACCATTAAGTCATAGTGGTAAAGCGATTCATGAATTAAAGCAAAAACCTGCACAAATTGCACCTCGGATGTTGGGTGATCATCCGATGCCTGCATCACTTGAGCAAACACAAGCGATAGCAATTGCTCAAGCTAAAATGCATGTAGCATTACAAAACTTTCCTTTGGTTCGTGCTGAGGCGCGTGATCATGCGTATTGGTACAATGTTGCACGTCAGATTAAGCCTACACTAGATGATTCCGATAAGACTATTTTGAATAATTTATTGGGTTTATATGAAGTTTTGACAGTGATGTATCCTGATCGACCGAAAGGTTTAATCCATTCAGATTTATTCCGTGACAATACTTTGTTTGAGGGGGAGGAACTGACAGGTATTTTAGATTTTTATGAAATGAATCAAGATGAATTGTTGTTTGATATTGCGATTACGCTCAATGATTTCTGTACTGAATATCCTGATGTGACGTTGAATGAAGATAAAGCACAAGCATTTCTTGAAGCTTATGAAACGATTCGTCCTTTAACTTCAGATGAAAAATCGTGTTTAGAGTTGTATTTGGCAATGGCTGCAGGGCGTTTTTGGATGATGCGTTTGCAAGTGGCTCAAATTAATCAAGCTGAAGGTCGTACTGGCGATGATATTTTGCAGAAAAATCCGAAAGAAATGCGTAATATGCTGATTGAACGATTAAAATTCGTCACAGCTTAATGGTTTTTCACCTAGTTTTAGGTCTATGAATAAAGAGGTTTAAATGCGCGATCAAGGACGTTTAGTAGAATGGTTTGATGATAAAGGTTACGGCTTTATTCAACCCAATGATGCAAGCAAAGATCGTGTATTTTTACATATTAAAGACTTTGCACAGCGCGGTCCTCGTCCAATCGAGGGTTGTGCTTTGGAATATGTGGTTCAGCTTGATGGTCATGGGCGCTATCAAGCCAAGCAAGTGACGTATTTAAAAGCTTCGCAAACAAAGAAAAAATCTGCACAGTCTAAAAGTAATTATGCTGAGGCACAGAAACAAAAATTACAACCTATGCAAATTGCGGCAGTAATTTATATTATTGCTTTGGCAGGATTGAGTTTTGCTGGTTTATTGCCAAGTCTAGTTTTACTCTTTGTTTTTATTATCAATGCAATGACGTATTGGTTTTATGCTCAAGATAAAGAAGCGGCTCAGCAAGGTGAGCGCCGTGTACCTGAAAATACATTACATATCTTATCCTTTTTGGGTGGTTGGCCATCTGCGTGGTTAGCACAACAACGTTTACGACATAAAACGCAAAAACAACCGTTTCGCAATATTTACTTTTGTACAATTTTTCTAAATCTATTATTAATAGTATGGTTGGTTTCACCTTTAAACACCTTCAAAATTTAATCTTTTGGAAATGCGATTGGAGATAAAGATATGGATTCAAATAACAGTAAGTCATTAACTTTTATTCTTTATATTTTATATATGATTGCAATTTTTTCGGCAGGGATTTTGGCTGTCATCGCATTGATAATTAACTACGTTAAATTGGATTCAGTCCGAGGTACGATTTATGAAAGCCATTTTAAATGGCAAATTCGTACCTTTTGGTGGTATTTGATTTGGAATATCTTAGCCTTTGTACCTTTTTTCTTTTTGTTCATGACATTAGATAATCCAAATGCATTTGCGGGTGTTGCATTTGCTGGCACTACTTTTTGTGTAGCGGTCATTTTTATTTCTTGGATTTGGATTGTTTACCGAGCTGTACGTGGATTAATTGTGTTAAATGAAGATAAACCTGTTCCTTAACGAGATTCATATTTCATGATTATTGAGCATGTACATTTACACGTAAGTGTGGGGCAATCTGCTGCGTTTGAACAGGCATTTAATATTGCCAAAGAAATTATTCAGCAAGCCGCAGGTTTCCAACAGTTACAGCTCATGCAACATCATACGAATATAGAGCATTATATTTTACAGGTACATTGGGATAAGCTTGAGCATCATACAGAAGGCTTTAGAAAGTCTGAGGCATATTTAGAATGGAAAATATTGCTTCATCATTTTTATGATCCAATGCCGGATGTTGAATATTTTAAGCCATGTGATTTTTTATAAAAAGTGCTCATAAAGACATCTGCCATAAATTTTCAAGTGAGATCATAAGCCATTTTGAAAACATTATGGCTTTATCTCTTTTTCCATTTTTTGTAAAAATTTTGGCTTCCACTCACTGACCATCACACCAAGTACCACGAGTAAACCACCAAATAAAGCAATTATCGGTAAACGCTCACCTGCGATTCGCCCAAAGATTGCTGCCCACACAGGTTCGCCTGCATAAATGATGGCAGCTTGTGAAGGATCGACTACGCGTTGTGCCCAATTCATTGCCAGTTGAATGCCTGCACTCGCACAGCCAAGCCCAATGAGAACCATTAATAATCGCCAATCAAACATGGGTAATTGTGTTTCACCAATGCAAGGTGCAAGTAAAAAACAAAATAATGATGCAAAGACTAGTTGTAATACGGTCACTCGGCGGACATTCACTGAACCAGCAAAATGACCGATCAATATAATCTCAAAGGCAATCGCAATTGAGCCAAGTAGTGTCAAAATTTGCCCATCATTCAGTTGAATAGAGCCAAAACCATTTCCTGTTAAAAATACTAAGCCAATAAAAGCCAAACCTGCGCCGAGCCATGTCATTAGATGGGTTTTAGTTTTAAAAATGATCCAAACAAAAATAGGTACTAGTGGTACATAAAGCGCAGTTAGAAATGCAGACTCACTACTACTGATGGTTTGTAGCCCAACGGTTTGCGTACCATAGCCAATTGCAATGACAGCACCAATACACGCACCTGCAACAATTTCTTTTAAATTGAAGCCTTTTAAATTTCGCCATGAAATGATACTCACGGGAATGGCAGCCGCTGCAAAACGTAAAGCGACAAATAAAATAGGGCTGCTAAAGTTCAGACCATATTGCACCGTTAGGAAACTACCACCCCAAATAATGGTAATAAAAATTAGAACCAATTGAGGTGCTTTGGATTGCATCCAAGGGCTTAAAAATATAGACATGGGAGCTAAAATGAATCTTTCGGTAAAATGATAAGGCTAGATAACAATGAAAATAGAACATTATCACAAAGAAAAAAGAGGTCATATCGACCTCTTTTTGGGTTTAAATACGGAGTGACTTAAAGCGACTGCGTATCTAAAAGTAATTGTGCTTCACGTAAGTTCAAAGTGTTTTCGTAAATCGCACGGCCAGTAATCGCACCTAAAATACCTGGTTGACCTTTTAAGTTGCGAACGTCATCTAGGTTAGTTACGCCACCTGAAGCAATCACAGGTAAACCAGAATATTGAGCAAGATGAACGGTTTGTTCAACGTTTACACCTTGCATCATGCCATCACGGGCAATGTCGGTATACACAATGCTTGATACGCCTGCATCTGCAAAACGTTTCGCAAGATCAGTCGCTTTAACATCTGTAACATTCGCCCAACCATCAGTTGCAACCATGCCATTAATAGCATCAATACCGACAATGATATGACCTGCAAATTTCTTACATGCTTCTTCTACAAATTCAGGGTCTTGAACTGCTTTTGTACCAATGATGACAAAAGACACACCTGCATCTAAGTAGTGTTCAATGGTTTCGAATGAACGAATACCGCCACCAATTTGAATAGGTAGTTCAGGCTGTGCTTTACAGATCGCTTCAACCACAGGCTTATGAATAGGCGTACCTGCGAAAGCACCATTTAAATCAACAAGATGTAGACGGCGTGCACCTTCATTGACCCAATGCTGTGCAGTGGCTACAGGATCATCAGAAAATACAGTATCGTCTTCCATACGACCTTGTTTTAAACGAACACATTTGCCATCTTTCAGGTCAATTGCAGGGATGATCAGCATGCTTTCGCTCCTTGCCTAATTTCATAAGGAATTTATTGGCGCTAATCTTAGCAAAGTATTGATCAATTTCTAAGTGCTAGTCATGGATTTTATTGCCAAGAAAGCCCAATTTTCCTAATGATGAAGCCAATTTTTCTATCATTGTGGCTAAATTGAGCCTCTAGCGTGTAATTCTTGATAGAATAAAAGCGCAGCATAGGCATCAGCATATTCTATTTGTTGTTGGGTTATATAAGAGAATTAATATGCTAATCTTAAATGAAACCACCTGATAGCAATACTTTCAAAGGTTCTAAAAGCATTTAAAATAATTAATCGTTTATTTCAAATAAAGTTTCTATTATTTTCAATGTATTGATAAAAATAGTGATCTTTAGTTTGAAAAAATATATCAAAGCTACTGCTCATCCAAGAATCAATATGACTTTGTTTTTCATATATTTTTGCAATGGCTGAAATATAATAATCAATCCAGTCTTCGACTCGAGTGAATGAAGATCGGGGGCGAGGATTGGCATATAAAGTTTTTAAATGTTCTGTAATGCTTTGAATATTTTGATTGAATAGCCAAATGATTAAGTCATTTTCTTTAAATTCACTGGTTTGATACAAACCAGACTCTTCATTTAATTCTACTGCAAAAAGTTTTGCTCCATTTTCACTATAACTGGAGTACAAAATTTTAGATAATTGAATTTGTTCATGCTGTCCAACTTCCATCTCTCTAATTTGTCTTGAAATATTCAAGCATGCAGGGAGCTTTTCAAGGTCAGATTCAGCATTATTGATAAAGAGGCGAATGGCTTTATCAATGACATAGTGTTCACCTGTACCAGTGATAATTCCACTATGCCATGCATATAGTTTTGAATCTTCATATTCTTGATATTCATCTAATTTTTTATCTTTTAAAAGAAGATGCTTGTTGTCGATTGCTATAACAATACTATCTTGAAGTTGAATGGCAACAATAAAAGTCATATTTATAATATTATTAAGTTATACTAAAGCAATTCTATCTATATAATTACAAATGGCATAGTCATGGCTGGTGGTTCACAAATTATTATTTCCTCTGATGGTATAATTATAAAAACACCTGGGGAGTTTAAAGTTTTTGCAGGACAGCACGTTTTTGAAGGTGGAGCACATGTTCCTATTCCTAAGGTCAGTTTGCCTATGTCTGAAACACCATATAGTAATAAAATTGATTACAATTGGGATGATAATCTTGGTAATGAAAAGGAAATTTTTGTTTTAGATCAAAATAAAAATAGTTTAATAACATCAAAAGTAGATCAATTAGATGATGAAAAAAATTTAAGCTCCTTACGTTTTTATACATCTGATTCAACAGAATTCACAGCTTTAGGCTTTAATTCTTCGCATGTTTCTTTAAAACAAAATCGCTTGGATGGTGAAAATAAAGATGAATTATTAGAAGAGGCTCTGCTTGAGTCTGATAATGAAGAGGTATATACAGGGGATGATTTTTAAATGTCTGAATTAAATATAATTACAGCAAAATTTTTTGATAGCTCTGGAAAGTATGTAATCAATCTAAATGTAAAATCTAGATATGCAGGTTCAACTACAGAAAATTTAAAAAAAACAGATAGCAATGGCTTTTTTATATTTCAAGCTTCTCCGAATAAAACAATAGAAATCTTAGCTAAACCTCCTAACCAACAGAACTATACTGTATTTAAATCAATAAGTTCATCAATAATTTCATCTGAAAATAATCCTATCATTATAAAATTGCCTAAAACAATTGATGAATATAATAAAACAGGTAGTGGTAGTCCTACTCCCAATAAAGGAATAGTTAGCACCTTGTTTAAAATTGTAGATAGTAATGGAAAGGTAATGGTTAATTATCCAATTCAATCAAGACCTAAAGGAAAAGGAAGCTCCCCTGATAAATATACTAATAATCAAGGTATTGTTGAGGTTTTATCCTCTGCAAATAGAGATTTTGAAATTTTAACACTCACTTCTAAAGATCAGTTTGAGCTTAAATTTTTTGGAAATTCAGGAGCTGGAACTAAGCAACCTATATTAATTAAATTAAATGAACCATATGATAGTTTTAAGGGTTTTACGCTAATAAAAGTACTAGATAAATCGGGGCAACATTACGCTGTTAAAGATGTAGATGTTGAAATGATTTTTGATAATGGACAAAAGAAGAATTTAAAAGTTAAAAATGGGCAATTAAAATTAACTAATTGGGTTGGTCAAAAAGTTAAGTTGACTATTTTTAAACCTGATGGAAAGCCTTTAGATTCAGTCGAGTTCATGGTTAGAAGAGTAAAGGAAGAGTTTATTGATTTACAGTTAGATGTAGATGTTCTAAATGGAAAAACAGCAAAAAATGATCCTAATATTCCTCAGCGTATAGAGGATAGCTCTGTTGGTGAAATTATTTCATTAAATTTTTTTAAAGAAGTATATGGAACAAAAAAATTATTTTGGCGTAAAGAGATGAATGGGAAATCGACTCAACATACATCTCCTGAACAATTTTTATCTGCTCTCAATAAAGGATTACTAAAGTATAAAATGACAGAAAAACTGATGCTTTGTCATTTTCTTGCTCAGATTTATCATGAGTGTGATCACTTTAATACATTGGTTGAATATACAACGGGCGCAAGGATGGAGATTGCAAATTTTCCAGCGTCTGTATGTAATATTCCAAAAAGTGCATCATGTAGAAGGCGTGAACAAATCATAAACGAAGGAAATACATCAGTAGGTGATGGAGCAAGATATAAAGGACGTGGTCTGATTCAATTGACTTGGAAAAGTGCTTATATTAAATATAAACAATATTCTGGACTTGATGTAGTAAGCAATCCAGATCTATTGTGTAGTGATCTTTTTCATGCCGTGGAAAGTTCAGTATGGGCTTTTAACGAGTTCAAAAACGCAGATAGTTTGATTCGCAATAGTTATGGTGATTTAACAAAAACGTATACTGATTCACAACATTTGGCTGTTGTTTATAAAGTAAGTAAAAAAATAAATGGCGGTATTAATGGCATGGCAGAAAGAAAAAGCTTGTTTTTAAAGATATTGAGAGAGGTTGAAAAGAGAAATGGTTTTAAATAATAAGTATTTATTTTTATTTTTGACAATTTATTCAACATTTTCTTTTGCTAGTGATGGGTTGTTGAAAGAAAATAATAGAATTTTTTTTAAACAGGGGAATACTAAAATTTTTCTATTTACTGATAATAATTACTGCTTTGATAAAGATGCTTTTTCAGTTGAAAAATTAACAAATGATAATAAAAAATATTTATTTGTAAATCATACAGATGATTGTAACCCTAGTGGTAAATATGAAATATTTGATATATCTGAAAATAAAGCTAAAAAATTCTATTTAAGTCCACTATATGACCCAGAAGTCGATAGTACTAAAAAGCAAATTATTGAAAGATTTAAAGATGGACCTGTCAGTTATACACGCACATATGTTTTAAAAAACAGTAAGTACTACGTATTTGAGGAATTAAAAACATTAGCTAGTGATCTTAATTTAAGTACAGTTTATTTGGATAAGACACCTACATTTTATTTAAAAAATGATTCAAATCAAGTAATAAAAAATTTAGAAATAAGTTCAGCGAAGGCATATTTTTTCGATGAAAATTTAAAACAAACGAAACCTTATATTGTCCGTGGGGATAAAGTGAAAGTTGATAATTTAATTAAAAAAAATAATCTGATTTATATGAAAGTTGAATTTAAGGGTAAAAATAAAATAACAAAAGGATATATAAAATTATCTGATGTTTTATAGCGCTTAAAGCTCCGAAAAATAATACTTGCGTAATGAATACTTTAGCTCGATGCTTTGAAAATTGGCTTTAGCCATTTTTCAAAGTCGGGCAACTTTGCGACTGCTGTATTTATTTGGTCGCGACCAAGAGCAGGGCAAAGTACCGCCTCAAATTATTTAGGGTCAATCATATAGTGATCCATATTTTCCCAATACCCATTTTTTAGTCAAAACTTTGACGCAGGTTTGTCTGTCATACTTTGATATATCAAGGCTGTATTGTTTGAGGTTATTTACTTCCCATCTACGTTGTTGAATCTCGTCCAAACTAGGTACAAATAGAAATATTGCCAAAAATAAAATGATGACCAAGGCAACAAAGGCACTGACATAGAGCGCAATGAATTGATAGTTCAATCGGAGCCTGTAAATTATTTTGTCTTACTCCTGAATACAGCATTTTTAATGCGCCTATAAAATATAAAGTTGCTCGTCTAAATTATCATTTGGATTAGTCATCTAAATCTTCCACTACCCATTTTAGGGGATGTTCTGCGGAGTTCTTACTCAGTTAATTTCATTTAGTCGCAACAGAAAATTTATAATCATAGAAAAGGGCGGAGATGCGCAAAACTTTTATAGCAGATAATTGCTCGTAGGCATTTGCTCGGTTCTCATTGGAAATGATTTATGTATTACTTTTTCTTAATTGCTTTTTATGTTAACTTTGTCACAATAATTTTAAGAATATAAAAATGACTAGTCCTATCTTTTCTCATGAATTACCTATTGAACAAACTCTTAATGCTGAACAGCTTTATTACGATAATAAACCTCATACAATTTATTATTTAGCTGTTAATGGGGCTAAGACTAAACAAGGTGGTTTATTGAAAGCATCTTCGGATGTTTGGAAAATTAAGAGCTTATCTATTGGTCGTGTTGGGGATGATGTGATTTATGCCGATGGCACAATTTCTAAAATTATTTCAGGTGCAGGTGACGTTTGTATTGTTGAAGGGGCTTCTGTGGCATTGGCTGGTAGTCGTTTAGAAAATGGCGATGAAATTGTGGATAGTTCTGCTACAGGAATCACGATCCGTATTTTTAAAGATCAACCAATACCTAAGAATTTTCTTAGTCATGACTAAATTTTAAGGGCTGAGATAATGAAAGGTTTTGCGATTCACAATGCACCGACTGATCACGGTGGAATTATTCCTTCTACACAGTTAAGAAGTTCTCAAGAAGGTAATACTTTTGTCAGAGCAGGAGATGGGCATTTCTGTCCTAAATGTAAGTGTTGGTCAACCGTTATCAAAATCAATGATCATGTCATTTTTGATGGGAAGGCAGTGGCTTTTGTAGGGGATTCTTTGACCTGTGGAGCGAAAATATTATATCAACAATCGCATGTTGTTGGTGATGCAGGGGGCGGAAGTTCGGGTAGCTCTGCTCGATCAAGCTCTCAGCCTGTTAATTCTCAGCAAAATTTAACTAATAGTTTGGTAGATGATAAAGATTTATTGAATGGTCATTATTACAATGTGGACACGGGTATTTTTGAAGGAAAAATAACTAATGGTACAGGGCAAGTAGAAGATTTATATGCTTGTAATGGGAAAGATGGAGAGGATTATAAAAATAAGAAAAAATTAGAAATGACACATACTGATTTTCAAAAAAATGCATTTATTCTTTCTGAAGAAGCTGGAGATCCTGGTCAAGAATGTGTTTGTTTAGGGTTTACAGCATCGAATAGAGCAAAAGAATTAAGTTGGAAATTATTTAAGCTCCTTCTCACTCCTTATTCTTCCGTTCCTCAAAGTAAGAAAGGAACTTTATTGATACCTTCTAAAACTGACACTAAATCAAATAATATTCACAAAGGGTTATTACAATTTTTAGCTGATTATGATGATCCAACTAAAGGCGCAACATTTTGGGATGGTACAGATTTCTTAGCTTGGGGGCTAAAAAGCCCATTTCAAAATGGTGTACCACATGCAAAATTTAGAGAGTATAAAAAAATAACTATTGATAAAATTATTTTTGAAAAGTACAAGACTGCTACTTTAAAAATTTATCCAAAAGGAAAGGTTGTGTATACAAAATATAATTACACCTCATCAGTACCATCTCCTGTCTTTGCAGATCCTAAAAATTGGAGTACTGGAAATTTTATTTACATTACTAATGCACGTAGTTCAGGTAAAAGTATTATAGCTACTGTCTGTGAAGGGCATACTATTTTTTGGAAGACTTATTGATGAAGTATTTTCTGTATTTAATGCTGATTTGTACTATTGGAATGGCTTATGCTGAAAATAAAGTAGCAGCTAAATATGATGAAAAATGTGATGAAAAAAAAGAAAGATTTATAAGTAAAAACAATATTTTAATATCAGATAGATATAAGATAATTTCTACATTAAAAACAGCTAATTCTCAATATATTTATATCCTAGATAAAAATATTTCACCCAAAAAAATAAAAGATTGTCCATATTCAGACTCTACATTACATAAGTATGTTTTTGTTATACATGAAGATAAAAAGCCACTTATAGTTAGCGGAAAACTCTTATCAAACCTTGACTACATATCGGACATCAATGTTGAATCAATCAATCATGGATTCTCTATTTCTTTAGTGTATGGGCAAAGTTCAACAACTGAAACGATAATGCAATTCGATAAAAAAAATAAAGGGATTTTCTTAACAAAAGTAGTCTCACAAAAAATAGTCCCTGATGGTAACGATGATCATCGCACAATAAAAAAATTACCACTTGATAAAAGGTATGAATTATCAAATGTTGAGTTATCAAAATTCTTATATTAATTAGCTAAAATATACCATTAGCTCGATGCTTTGAAATATGGCTAAAGCCATTTTTCAAAGTCGGGCAACTTTGCGACTGCTGTTAAACCCCGCCTAATTCGATGCCTTATTTTACAATTATTACCTTCAATACCTACGGTAAAAAACTTAGCAATACTTTGTTTACAGTTTTTAAAACCAGTGATGAAACTGTACCAATGATCACTTGCGATTTGGGTGTAATGAATACCTAATTGTTTATTCTTTTTGTTTCCTACCAAAGTCCAGAATTGGACAAGTTTAAAAAGGTTATGAAGTATGATCAATGTACAAATAAAAAATAAGTTTTTTTTAATATTTATAGGCTTATTTATTTCAATTTCTTGTGAGGCAAAAGCTAAAGATTACAGTTGTTCTACTGTTGGAAAAAATAAAATATGTCTGTTTGAGTATACAGATAAGTATGGAAAAAATGCTTATCGTTTAAAAAATAGGAAATACTGATTATTATAAAATTTCATATTATGACAACGCTAAATTAAAAAAAATAAATGAAGAAAGTGTTGAAGTTTCAACAAATTTTTCAGATAGAGGAAATATTGATATTTCTACATTAATTTTATTGAAGAAAAATAAACCATTTCTGCAAAGAATAAGTAGCAGTAGTCGAATAAATGAATCGCGATATGGAGCAATTGAAAATTGTAAGTTTTTTATAAAAACATATTTTTCTAAAGATATAAATTTTTATGTTGATAAATATATTTTTGATTTATCTGATAAAGAAAAATCAAAAATTTGCTCTAAGATAAAACTAACTCATTAGGTATGTTTAAAATATGGTCTAGAGGAGTTCAGAATCGTAGGAATATGGACGCTAGAATGTTTATAAATGCAGAAAATGTTTACACCATGCTTAATGATGCACCCAAAAAGAACTCATTAATGCTTACTTTTCTAATGGAAATTTATATGCATACAATTAAATTATTTTTTCTATACACTGTATTTTATTGGGAAGTTCATTTTTAAGTGCTAACACAGGCAATATTCACGATGAAGAATTAGAATGTTTATAACAAATTTTGCTGAAAAAATGATAGTTTTAACACATTGAAAAATGGAGATTGTTTTATGTCAGATAAGGATGATGATTTATTTGTTGAAGGTGCTAAGCGTCTAAAACAACTCATTCAAGAAAAAAATATTAAAGCATCTGATCTCGTGAGTGTTTTGGAATCCTCAAAAGGTACTATGAGTAAATGGCTACAGAACTCAACACCCTCGAGCGCACAAAGTTTAGTTGAGTTGGTCAAACTTGTAGGCATGACAGAACGTAGAAGCAGTGATACAAAGCAAGATAGCCGAGCTGATCTGGTTGCCAAAGCTTATGCTGAGTCTGAGCTTGATTTGAGTCATGTAACGATGGAGCAACTTATGGGTGAAATTAAAGACCGTTATGCAGCATTGAATTTAAAAGCCGACATTAAAATTAGCGTTCAACCGATAGAAGGCGGTTTTGTCATGCGTGATGAATCTGAAAAGTGATGTTGTAATCACATTTCAGATTGATTTGGCTATCTTGGAGTTGTATTTGAAATAGCTAAATTTATGAGTTTTTATAAAAATTTAAAAACTTGAACTAAAGCGACAATTAGACTAAGTCCAATTAGACTAGTGAAAATAATTGAGATCCAAGCAAGGATATATTCCCATTTTTTTGTTGGGCGTGGATAGCCGAAATCATTTTTGCCTTCATCACCAATGTTCATAGAGAGCCAAACGATAAAAAATAGATTTACAATGGGGATGAGGTTAAATAAGGAAAACCAACCTGATTTATTGAAATCATGTAAACGCTTAATGGAAAAAACAAACATAAAATACATAAAAATAAAATTAATCAACGAGCCAAAAGCATTGATCGGAGCAATGGCATTTATAATTTGATCTGCTGTTTCAGGTGTGGCTTCATTCATAGTGAAGAGTACGCTAATACTGCTCCAATAGATTGTAATCACAATGGCAAAACAGATAAACATGATTAAGGTGATGAGGAAGTTCCAAGCAATGTAGGTCGCACGACCACAACGACCATCAGCAACATAAGCAGAAGGTTGATTTGTTTTATTTCTATTTTGCATAAATACTCTTTATTATTCTAAATAATATGTGGAATTGATCTTGAAAATAAAAATACGATTATTTCAAAATATTGTTATCTAACTATAAAAAAAGATCAAGTAACCGAAGTCACTTGATCTCTGTATTATGGATTTTCAGATATGAAGGAAATCTAAATTATATTTTCCATTCCACAAAGTTTTTCAATAACTGTAATCCTGCCGTATGACTTTTCTCAGGGTGGAACTGTGTTGCAAATAAATTTTCTTTATGAATTGCAGTACAAAAATCTAAGGCATAATTACAGGTCGCTGCAACTAGGCTTTGATCTTGTGGTTGAACATAGTAGCTATGTACAAAATAAAAGCGAGCATCTTGCTCAATGTCTTTCCACATTGGATGTGATGGATCGGCTTGATGCACCTGATTCCAACCCATATGGGGCACTTTTAAGCCTTCAACATCAGGGAAATGCTTTACAGCACCTTTGAAGATGCCTAGCGCATCTGTACCGCCATTTTCTTCGGAAGTTTCAAGCAATGCCTGCATACCGACGCAAATTGCTAAAACAGGCTTATTGAATGCAGCATGGCGCACAACTTCATCAATACCAGCTTCATGCATGCCTTGAATACAGTCACGCATCGCACCAACACCCGGAAATACGATCTTATCAGCTTGGGCAATGAGTTTTGGGTCATTGGTTACATCAACCGTTGCGCCAACATGTTCAAGTGCTTTGGCAGCAGAATGTAGGTTTCCCATGCCATAATCAAGAAGGGCAATACGGGTCATTACAAAGATCCTTTTGTTGATGCCACAGTATTTTCAGCACGTGGATCAATTTCACATGCCATACGAAGTGCACGAGCAAAGGCTTTAAATACACTTTCAATTTGGTGATGGCTGTTTTTACCTTTCAAATTGTCAATATGTACAGTCATGAGTGAGTGATTGACGAAACCTTGGAAAAATTCTGAGAATAAATCGACATCAAAACGACCAATCATGGCACGAGTGAATGGAATATCCATAAATAAACCTGGACGACCCGATAAATCGACCACTACACGGCTTAAAGATTCATCGAGCGGTGCATAAAAATGACCGTAGCGTTTTAAGCCTTTTTTATCACCCAAAGCTTGAGCAAATGCTTGACCTAAGGTAATTCCACAGTCTTCAACAGTATGGTGATCATCAATTTCAAGGTCGCCATCGCACTCAATATCAATGTCAAATAAGCCATGACGCTTGATTTGATCAATCATATGGTCTAAAAATGGAATACCTGTATTGAGGGTGCCTTGACCCGTACCATCCAAATTCAAACGAACTCGGATTTTAGTCTCGTTGGTGTTTCTTACAACTTCACTGATACGTTGCGCCATGGACACGTTCCTCAAAAGACGTCAAAAATAAAACCTTGATGTAAAAATGTTTTTTCGTGGTGACGAAAATCACCGCATATTAGATTGCTCTGGAGGGTTAATCAATGCCTATTACCGTACATGCTAAAACTTCGCTTGAAAATGAGGAAGTTCGCAATCAGCTTGAGCGATTGTACGACACAAGTCCTGAATTCGGTGATGGTAAAGATGCAGTAGAACAACTTGAGCAAAACTTAGCTCAGTATACCTTACTTTATACTGCAGAATTTAATACAAAGATTATTGGTGCACTTTGGTGTACTGGTCAGGGTGAAAGTAAAGTCCTTGAAAATATTGTGGTGCATCCTGCCAATCGAGGGCGTGGTGTAGCAGAGCGTTTGGTTGAAGAAGTCTGTCGTATAGAAGAAGAAAAAGGTGTGAAAGTTTTTGAACCAGGCTGTGGTGCTATTCACCGTTGCTTGGCACATTTGGGCAAAGTTTAATTTTAAGAATCTTGTTCTCATCAAATGCATGAAAAAACAGCCGAAAGGCTGTTTTTTTATATGTACTCAAAAGTCATAGGACGTATAGATGTATTATAAAAGTAGTTCTAATACTAATTTATTGAGTGAAATATCACCGAATAATACATTATTTGAGAAAAGTTGATGTAAAAACAAACTATTGATTAAATTAATGCATTTGAATACTTGACGTGTACGGGCTTAGATTGTTTAATACGACCCATCGGCGTGATAGCTCAGTAGGTAGAGCAACGGATTGAAAATCCGTGTGTCCCCAGTTCGATCCTGGGTCTCGCCACCATATTTAAAAAATCCCTAAATAAACTTTAGGGATTTTTTTTGGCTATAGTTTGGCTGAAAAACATTCAATCAAATAAAAAAATCATGTTTTATATTGACTAATATAGTCAGATACGGCTTAATACACCGCATCGGCGTGATAGCTCAGTAGGTAGAGCAACGGATTGAAAATCCGTGTGTCCCCAGTTCGATCCTGGGTCTCGCCACCATATTTTAAAAAATCCTGAACAATGAACTTGTTCAGGATTTTTTTCGTTATTATCAGATGACTAATGATTTACAGCCTATCGAGCAAACAATTTTCAGTATACGCTCAGTACAAAATTAAGTTTGTATCTTATCTATTGGCTTGGCATTACAAGAGTTTGAAAAATTGTCGAACAGGATGCATTCTCTTGTGATAAAAACAGTGTAAAGTTATTCTTAAATAGAAAAATAAGAATGAAGCATATGAAAGATTTATTTTCTCAGAATAGCCAACTTTACAAACAAGCTCGACCAGATTATCCGCATAGTGTGATTCATGAAATTTTAAAACATACGCCTGAACATAGTTTTGCATGGGACTGTGGTGCAGGTTCAGGGCAGTTTACTCAGCTTTTGGTACCATATTTTGAACAGATTGTGGCAACTGATTTGAGTGAGAGCCAATTACAATCTGCCCCTTATTTTGAAAATGTCAGTTATCAAATTCAAATTGCTGAACAGACAATATTCACCAATCAAAGTTTTGATCTTATTACCGTTGCTCAAGCGATTCATTGGTTCGATTTTGAAAAATTTTATGCAGAAGTTAGGCGCACATTAAAGGTAAATGGTCTGCTTGCTGTAGTGGGTTATGGCTTACTTGAGATTCAAGATCAGCAGGTCAATACGATGATTCAAGCACTGTATTATGAAAAACTTGCTGGCTGTTGGGATGCAGAGCGTCGGTATATTGATGAAGCGTATCAAACGATTCCATTTGATTTTGATGAGATTACTGTTCCTAAATTTTCAATGACTTATCAGTGGACAGCAGCGCAATTACTCAAGTATTTGAGTACATGGTCGGCAATAAAAAATTATCAAGATCAGTATGCTGAACATGCATTGTTAGATTTAGCTGAATATTTACAAGATTTAGAGCAAGAATTTGAAATCACATTTCCTGTCTTTTTACGCTTGGGCCGAGTAAAAAAGTAGCAGAAAAAGTTTTATGAAAAGAAAAAATAAGATTTAACGATGTTTTTGATTTAGATCTTTATGGGTTCAAGCCAGATATAAAAAATACTGCGTCCGAGTTGAAAGTTGTGTATAAATAATAAGCTGAGTTGCGTTTAAAATAAATAGATGTTTCAGTATTTGGTTGCAGTGAATGATGGGTTAAAAAGTAAAATTATTAAAATAGAAAGAAAAGGACTATGAAATGAATCAACAGGAATTTGATTATATTGTCATTGGTGGTGGGAGTTCAGGCTGTGTTTTGGCAGGACGTTTGTCAGAAGATCCGAATGTATCTGTATGTTTGTTAGAAGCCGGCGGTGGTGGCGATGGGTGGAAAGTTGAAGTGCCCTGTGCAGCCGTGATCAGTATTCCCACTAAAATCAACAATTGGGCTTTTGAAACCGTACCGCAAAAAGGTTTGAATGGTCGTAAGGGTTATCAACCGCGTGGAAAATGTTTAGGTGGTTCTTCTGCGATTAATGCCATGATTTATATTCGAGGGCATCGTCAAGATTATGATGGTTGGGCGACATTGGGTAACGAAGGTTGGTCTTATGATGACGTTTTGCCATATTTTATTAAATCTGAAAATAATGGACGTATAAAAAACCAATATCATGGCAATGACGGCCCTTTATCTGTTATTGATTTACATAGCGAAAATCCGCTACAAGAAAAATATATTCAAGCTGCTCAAGAGCAAGGTTATAAAATCCTAGATGATTTTAATGGCGAAGAACAAGAAGGTTTAGGCGTTTACCAAGTCACACATATTAATGGTGAGCGTTGTAGCTCCGCACGTGCTTATTTATTTCCACATCTAGAGCGTCCAAATTTAACAGTTGAAATTCATGCGCAAACACATCGAATTTTGATTGAAAATGACGTGGCTGTTGGTGTTGAATATAAAAAAGATGGGCAATTAAAGCAGATTCGTGCCCGTCGTGAGGTGTTGCTCAGTGCAGGTGCTATGCAGTCACCACAAATTTTGATGCTTTCAGGTGTGGGAGATCAAAATGAATTAACCCAGCATGGTATTGCTGTGAAGAAGCATCTACCTGGGGTGGGAAAGAATTTCCATGATCATCCCGATTTTATTTTTGGCTATAAAGTCAGTCAAATTGAAGGCACTTTTGGTTTATCCATTCCGGGATCAATTGATTTGGTCAAGCAAATTGGGCGTTATCGAAAAGAACGCCGTGGTTTGATCACAACCAATTTTGCGGAATGTGGTGGATTTATTAAAAGTTCAATAGAACAAAAGCTTCCAAATTTACAACTGCATTTTGTGGTCGCACTTGTTGATAACCATGCTCGTACCATGCATACAGGGCACGGTATTTCTTGTCATGTATGCTTATTAAATCCAAAAAGTCGGGGCACGATTAAAATGAGTGGGCCGAGTATTGATGACCCTTTGCTCATTGATCCTGATTTTTATGGTGATGAGTCAGATTTAGAAGAAATGGTCAAAGGCTATAAGATAACCAAGCAATTGATGGAGTCTAATGCATTTAAAAGTATGATTAAGGAAGATTTATTTACCTCTAACGTACAGACAGATGAAGATATTCGTCAGGTGTTACGTGATCGCTCAGATACGGTCTATCACCCTGTAGGCAGTTGTAAGATGGGTGTTGATGACATGGCAGTTGTAGATGCGCGACTGCGTGTTTATGGGGTGCAAAATTTACGTGTAGTCGATGCTTCGATTATGCCTTTTGTGGTGAATGGTAATACCAATGCGCCCGCAATTATGATTGCAGAGAAAGCGGTGGATATGATTCGTCAAGATCAAGCGAGTGTGGCATTTGTAGAGAAAAAAGAAAAAGTTGTTGAGGTAGTTTAAGCGATAGAGAATGTGAATGGTTAGATCCCCCTCCTTTGGAAAAGGTGATGAGCATGCTTCGAAAGGGCGTAAAAAACGCCCTTTCGGGCGTTCTTTATTCCTCAATCAATACCAAAATCTTATGCAGATTTTTTCTCTTGAGTTTGAGCAGTCAACATATGACCTGTTTCTTCGAAGTTAGAGTGCCAAGAAAGTGCTTCACGAAGAATGTGAGGCGTTTGACCACCTTTTTCACATGCACGATCGAAGTAATCATTTAATGCATCACGGTACATTGGGTGAGCACAGTTGTCGATGACAGCACGAGCACGTTCACGCGGTGCAAGACCACGTAAATCAGCAAGACCTTGTTCAGTTACAAGAATATCAACATCATGTTCAGCATGGTCAATGTGAGATGCAAATGGCACAACAGAAGAAATGTCGCCACCTTTTGCAATTGATTTAGTCACAAAAATTGCAAGGTGTGCATTACGTGCAAAGTCACCTGAACCACCAATACCGTTCATCATTTTCGTACCACACACGTGAGTAGAGTTTACGTTGCCGTAAATATCGAACTCAAGCGCAGTGTTGATACCAATAATACCTAAACGACGAACCAATTCAGGATGGTTTGAAATTTCTTGTGGGCGTAATACAAGTTTGTCTTTGTATTGCTCAAGGTTATTAAATACTTTTTCGCCATATTTAGCAGAAAGCGTAATAGAAGAACCTGAAGCGAATTTCATTTTACCCGCATCGATCAATTCAAAAGTACAGTCTTGAAGAACTTCAGAATACATCACTAAGTCTTCAAATTTAGAATCTTTAAGACCTGTAAGTACTGCATTCGCAATCGAACCAATACCTGCTTGTAATGGGCCTAGGTTTGGCGGTAAGCGGTCTTCAGCCACTTCTTTTTCAAGGAAAGCGATCAGGTGGTTTGCAATGCCTTGAGTCTCATCATCAGGTTCAGTCACAGTAGATGGAGAGTCATGGAGTTCACTATTAATCACGATACCCACGATTTTAGATGGGTCAATGTTGATTGCAGGTGTACCAATACGCTCATCCACTTGAGTCAACGGAATTGGTTGACGTGTTGGACGATACGTTGGGATGTAAATATCGTGTAAACCTTCGAATGCAGGGCTTAGGTTGGTGTTGATTTCAATAATCACTTTTTCAGCGAAAATTGCAAAACTTGCTGAGTTACCTACAGAAGTCGTTGGAATGATGCCACCATCTTCAGTGATTGCAACAGCTTCAATGATTGCAACATCAGGTTTTTTCAACTGAAGGTTACGCATTTGTTCAACAGTTTCAGACAAATGCTGATCGATGAACATCACTTCGCCTTTGTTGATGGCTTTACGTAAGGTATTGTCTACTTGGAACGGTAAACGGCGTGCTAAAACACCTGCTTCAGTCAGTTTTTTATCTAGATCATTACCTAGACTTGCGCCTGTAATTAATGTGATTTTTAAAGGATTCTCTTGTGCTTGAGCAACAAGTGCCAAAGGCACTGCTTTTGCTTCACCTGCACGAGTAAAACCACTCATACCAACAGTCATGCCATCTTGGATAAAGGTAGCTGCTTGCTCTGCGCTCATCACTTTATTGTGGAGTGATGCTAAACGAATACGATCTAAAGACATGGTTTACGCTCAATTCTTGTTCAAAACTAGACGGATTGTACCGCCATCAAACTGAATTGTGCATGCCTCTAATGCTAAGGTCTAATTTTTTCAATAAATGTAGGTATAAATATTGGTGATGTGTTTTAAGTTGCTATTTTTAAATGAAATAATAGTGCCTGCTTGATAATTAAACGATACTGGGTGTTGCTTTATTGAACGACCATCAAAAATGATCGCTAAGTGTTTGTTTAATTTTTTGAATTGTATTCTGTGGCACATCTTCCTGCTCAGTTTCTTGTCGAAGCGGCAATGAAATAATTGCTTCAAGTCCACCTTCAGGTCGATTGTGAATATATAATTCACCTTGGTGTAAATCGACAATTCGCTTCACAATGGCAAGACCTAAACCGCTTCCTTGTACTGTTCTAGCGGCATTACCACGAACGAAGGGTTGCATTAAATCACTAATTTGGTCTTCAGGAATACCTTCGCCATGATCTGAAACACTAATTTTAATATGATCATTTTCAACTAAAGCACTTAGGTTAATGGGCTCAGCACCATAGCGTTTGGCATTGTTAATTAAGTTACCAATCATACGTTTAAGCGACAACGAGCGAGCTTGGATGATGGGTAGAGATTGCGGTGTATAACGTACATCAAGGGGTTTAAACTGAATAACAAGCTCTTGTAGCATGTTGTTGATATCGGTGTCTTGAATTTCTTCATCCGAACCATCTCGCATATAAGAGATAAATTGATTCAAAATTGCATCCATATCATCGACATCATAAATCAGACCTTCTTTTAAAAAGTCATCATCAGGCATCATTTCAGCACTCAGGCGAACGCGGGTCAATGGAGTACGTAAATCGTGAGAAATGCCTGCGAGCATAATTTGGCGGTCACGCTCAGTTTGTTCTAGTGTATAAATCATTTGATTAAAGGCATGATTTACCTCTCGAATTTCTTGAGGTCCATGATTGGTTTCAAGATAGGGCGCTTTGCCTGTTTTACTATAGCTATTGGCTGCATTTTGTAATCGGTGCAATGGGCGATTCAATTGGCGGACTAAAGTTAAAATAATGGCAGCAGAGATCAGAGGAATTCCCAATAACCAAGCTAAAATAAGTTCAGGGCTATAGTTCGCATAAGTTTTGAGCGGTTCACGCACCCAATTACCATTCATTTCAGGGGTTTGTACCCAAATGCGCGGACTCGGTTTAAATTGGAAATAGACCGTCACATCTTTGATATTTAGTTCTGTTGCAAGCTGATGCTCAATGCGACTCGTAAAAAAGTCAGCAATCAGTTTATCTTTAACGTTGGGAAATTCTGCTGGATCAGTAACATATTCAACACCGACACGCTGTTTGAGCCATTCATCTGTATCAAGCTGTTGTTCATCATGATAAATCTGTAGGCGAGGGTTATTGACCATTTCTAATTCAACTGCTAAAAAGCGAGCATGTTGTTGAATCTCTGGTAAATATAGAGTTTTCCAAAAGAACCAAAAAGACATAAATAAACTGAAAAATACTACAAATAAAACCAATACCGTTGTTCGCATTGCTGCTGAACGTGGCTTGATTTTGTCGAGAAAACGCTCTGAAGCTGTGCGTTTTTTTTCAGAATATGCAGCGAATTCAGTAAATTTTTGAGGATCAATGGGCTCTAATTTCACAGCGTTATCCCGAGATATAAAATAGATTATTGGTATTTATACAGATATTAACATTGGATAATGCAAATAAAATAAGCCTATAAAAATAGGCTTATTTTAATAAATTGATTATTCAGCACCATCTGGAACGAATACATAACCAACACCCCAAACCGTTTGAATATAACGCGCACGAGCAGGGTTTTCTTCAATCAAACGGCGTAAGCGTGAAACTTGTACATCAATAGAGCGCTCCATTGCACCCCATTCACGACCACGTGCAAGATTCATTAACTTATCACGTGTCAATGGTTCACGAGGATGTTGTACTAAGGCTTTAAGAACAGCAAATTCACCTGTGGTTAAAGTCACAACTTGACCTTCACGTGTTAGTGTCCGTGTAGATAAATCAAGTGACCAAGGACCAAATGAAACCACTTCAACATTTTGGCTTGGTGCACCTGGAACTTCACGCACTTGGCGACGCAGTACTGCACGAATACGTGCTAACAACTCATTAGGGTTGAATGGTTTTGGTAAGTAATCATCTGCACCTGCCTCTAAACCTGCAATACGGTCAGAGTCACTACCACGCGCAGTGAGCATGATAATAGGTGTATCAATATTTGAAGAACGTAAACGTCGGCAAATACTCAAGCCATCTTCAACAGGAAGCATAAAGTCGAGCACAATAAGCGAAAATAATTCACGTTGTAACAAGCGATCCATTTGAGTTGCATCGTGGGCAGTTTTGACCACAAAGCCTTTATCTTCTAAAAAACGCTGTAGCAGGGTACGTAAGCGCACATCATCATCGACCACTAAAATGCGTTCGACACGATCCGTTTCACCTTGTACGACATCTGTCTTTTCAGCTGGTACAACTAAACTCATGATGCACTCCCTAAATGTTGTAAATTATAGATATTCGTTAGTCTCAGTATAATGCCTAAGTTCTTGTTAAGACTATGTATCAATTTGCTCAAAATTACAATTTAAAGGGTGTTTTTAAACCAAAAAACAACATCTCAGAAGATTTTAAGTCATTCACTAT
Organism: Acinetobacter sp. 1207_04; assembly: GCF_052850415.1. Classification (NCBI taxonomy): domain Bacteria; kingdom Pseudomonadati; phylum Pseudomonadota; class Gammaproteobacteria; order Moraxellales; family Moraxellaceae; genus Acinetobacter; species Acinetobacter sp. 1207_04. The sequence continues at coordinate 102,561 of NZ_VXCQ01000001.1, forward strand.
GATTCAACAAAATAACGTTGTTTTTAAGAATATGATTTTATGCTTTATATTGAATAAGTTAAAAGTATCTTGAACGGAATAAAATTGATGCTTTTCTATGTAAAATCAGTGTTTAGCAATATGATAGAAATGACTGATTGCATAGGTAAAATTATTGAAAATTCTCCTTTTATAGTTTTTTTCTTTCGCAATTTGAAAAACAAGTGTGGATTTTATAGTCTTGGTCTTTATAATCACTAACTTTTAGTCCTTATCCTTGTGGAATTAAACACGATGACTGACTTAGTTCAGCAGTTGGCAAGTGAACTTGCCGTACGTCCCAACCAAGTAGAAGCTGCAATTAAACTGATTGATGAAGGCTCTAGTGTTCCATTCATTGCACGTTACCGCAAAGAAGTAACGCAAGGCCTAGACGATATCCAATTACGCCAACTCGATACACGACTTGTTTATTTACGTGATTTATTTGAACGTCGTGAGAAAGTCCTTGAATCACTGAAAGAACAAAATAAATTATCAGATGATTTACTTGCTCGTGTGAACGGGGCAGAAACTAAAAATGCATTAGAAGAAATTTACGCACCGTACCGTCCAAAACGTACCAGTAAATCATTTAAAGCAAAAGAAGCGGGCTTAGGGCCAATCGCTGAAAAAATCATTGCAGAACAAATTGATCCAGCTGAAGCATTGGCAAGTTTTAGCCATGAAAATTATGCTGATCTTGAAAGCCAGCTTGATGCCATTCAACATATTATTATTGATGATTGGGCTCAAAATATTGGCTTGACGACAGAACTCAAAGCGATGTTTGCAAAAACAGCGACGCTTAAAAGTTTGGTTGCAAGTGAAGAGAAAAAAGAAGTTGGTAAAAAATTCCGTGATTACTTCGATTTCTCTGAAAATTTTAACAAAGTACCTTCACATCGTTTACTTGCGATGCTTCGTGGTCGCCAAGAAAATGTCTTGGGATTAAAAGTAGATGGTGAAGATGCTGCGCCACTGACACGTATTGAAACTGAATATGATTTAGAAACTGTTCAGCCACAAGCACGTCAAGATTTCTTAAAACAAACAGCAAAATTGTTCTGGTTGGGTAAAGTTCGTCCAACGGTTGAACATTCATTGTTAACTGAAAAACGTCTAAATGCAGAAACGGAAGCGATGAATGTTTTTGCAGAAAACTTACGTCATTTATTACTTTCTGCACCTGCGGGCGCACGTACAACACTCGGTGTAGACCCTGGTATTCGTACAGGTGTTAAACTTGCAGTCGTTTCAAATTCGGGTGATGTACTTGCACACAGTACGATTTATCCATTTGCACCGAAAGAAGATAAAGCAGGTTCAATTGCTGAGTTAGCACGTCTTTGCCGTGAATTCAATGTTGATTTGATTGCGATTGGCAATGGCACAGCAAGTCGTGAAACTGAAGCGGTTGTGGCTGAAATGATGGCTGTACATCCTGATTTGACGATGACGCGTGTTTCAGTATCTGAAGCAGGTGCATCGGTGTATTCAGCATCAGAATTGGCTTCAAATGAACTCCCAGATTTAGATGTATCTATTCGTGGTGCTGTATCTATTGCTCGCCGTTTACAAGATCCATTGGCGGAACTTGTGAAAATTGATCCTAAATCTATTGGTGTGGGTCAATATCAACATGATGTCAATCAAACAGGTTTAGCAAAAACGCTTGAAGCAGTGGTTGAAGACTGTGTGAACTCGGTTGGTGTGGATGTGAATACAGCATCAGCGGCTATTTTGGGTTATATCGCAGGTCTGAATAAATCAATTGCGCAACAAATTGTTGACTTCCGTAAAGAAAATGGTCGTTTTGACAACCGTCAAGCGTTGAAAAATGTCCCTCGTTTAGGCGAACGTACATTTGAACAAGCAGCAGGTTTTTTACGTATTCAGGATGGTTCAGAGCCGCTTGATGCATCTGCAGTACATCCTGAGTCTTACGGCTTAGTGAATAAAATTGTTGAAGCCAAAGCAACAACGGTAAAAGACATTATTGGTAATACTGAAATTATTCGTCAGGTTGATGCGGAAGTATTTGTTGATGATGTATTTGGTTTACCAACGATTAAAGATGTCTTGTCTGAATTGGAAAAACCGGGTCGTGATCCACGTCCTGAATTCCGTACAGCAAAATTCCGTGATGACATCACACAAGTATCACAGCTTACTGAAGGTATGCAATTAGAAGGCGTGATTACCAATGTCACCAATTTTGGTGCATTTGTAGATGTGGGTGTGCATCAAGATGGTTTAGTGCATATTTCTGAACTTGCCAATGAATTTGTATCTGATCCACATAAAGTGGCAAAACCAGGTCAAATTGTTCAAGTACGTGTATTGGCCGTAGATGTTGAACGTAATCGTGTGAATTTGTCGATGCGTCCTGAAGGTTCGGAAGCACCTGTAAAAGCACCACGTCAGCCACGTCGTGAAGCTCAAGCCAATACTGAACAACGTGGTGAACGTAAACCACAAGCGAAACGTCCTCAACAGACTCGTCCGCAGGGGGATCGTCCACAACAAGCGAAGAAACCACAGTCTACTAAACCACAAGAAGCTAAAATTGGTGGTTTAGGTGCATTGTTATTACAAGCAGGGATTAAGGGTTCAAAGTAATTTTTAATACCTCTAAATAAAAAACCGCCGAAAGGCGGTTTTTTATTTAGATCGAACTGGTGAGAAGAATCTTACCAATGTTCGCCAGGGAACAATCGAGCGTAAGCACGTTGTACCAAGTTTAATTTATCTTGTTTACCTACAGATGCACTTGAGCTTGGGAACAAGTTAAAGCCAATCGACATCAATTTATTATTAATCTCTGGGGCAATTGAATAAGTAATTGAAGCCAAACGACCTAAATGCGTCGCCACTTTTTTCGGACGTTTCACAATCGCATAAGCTACTAAGTCGGCTGCTTGCTCTGGTGAAAGTGTAGGGACATATTTATACATTTTAGTCGGTGCAATCATGGGTGTACGAACTAAAGGCATATACACAGAAGTAATCGAAATTTTATGTGAATGAACTTCAGCAGATAAACAACGACTAAACGCATCTAACGCTGCTTTCGATGCAACATAAGCAGAGAAGCGAGTTGCATTTGCCAAGACACCAATCGAGCTGATATTGATGATTTGCCCATCTTTACGATGCATCATTTGTGGCAAAATATTTAATACAAGGCGAACTGCACCGAAATAATTCAGCTGCATGGTGCGTTCAAAGTCATGAAAACGGTCAACTGACTCATGTACGGCACGGCGGATTGAGCGTCCTGCATTATTAATGAGAATATCAATATGATCGACTGAGGCTAAAATTTGTTTAGACACATCATCAATTGAATTCATGTCATTTAAATCACATGGAAAAACTGAGGCTTGACCGCCATCTGCTTGAATTTCAGCTTGGACTTCTTTTAGTGTTTCTTCTGTGCGTGACACGAGCAGTACATGAGCACCCGCTGCTGCTAAACGTTTTGCAACGGTTAAACCAATACCACTTGATGCGCCTGTGATTAGCGCAATTTTACCCTGAACTTTTTGTTGAAAAAGTTGTTCTAATTTTTGATTCATAACCGTTTCCCTGACGATTGAAATGAATAAATATAAGCATGCATCGTTATTGAGATAGATGCAAGTTGTCTAAAAGTTAGGCATTTTAGTGCGGCAATAATAACGGAAAATAAAAAAAATACTAGCATATAAGTATATGAATTTTAAAATTATTTTAGAGTAATTGCTCTATTTTATAATGTTGGCTAAATGATATAAAGTGATTTTTACTGTTATTTAAGCTCAGGTCAAGTTTAAATTAAAAAAGCCTACACAAAGATAGGCTTTTATATGTTTTTTTTGATTAAACCTTAGATAATGCTTGTTCTAGATCTGCAATTAAATCATCAATATGTTCGATACCAATAGAAAGACGAACCATATCAATACTCACGCCTGCAGCTTTTAATTCCTCTTCATTGAGCTGACGATGTGTCGTCGTTGCTGGGTGACATGCTAAGCTTTTTGCATCGCCAATATTGACCAAACGAGTGAATAATTGCAGTGCATCAATAAAACGTGTCCCACCTTCAAGTCCATCTTGTACACCGAAAGATAAAATTGCTGAAGGTTTACCTTTCACATATTTTTGAGCCAAAGCATGTTGTGGATGATCTTTTAAACCCGCATAGTTTACCCATTTGACTTTTGTGTGGGTTTTCAGATATTCAGCGACTTTTTGTGCATTTTCAGTGTGGCGTTCCATACGTAAATTTAAAGTTTCTAAACCCTGTAAAATTAAAAATACACTCAATGGGCTGATTGCAGCACCTGTATTTCTTAGTGGTACAACACGTGCACGAGCGATGTAAGCCGCTTCGCCTAAAGCTTCTACATAGTTCACGCCATGATAACTTGGATCAGGCGTATTCAAGACTTTGAAACGCTCAGGATACTTACCCCAAGGGAACTTACCGCTATCGACAATTGCACCACCAATTGAATTACCATGACCGCCAATATATTTGGTTAAAGAATGCACCACAATGTCTGCGCCATGTTCAAAAGGTTTGAGTAAAGCAGGGGTGGCAACAGTATTATCGACAATCACAGGTATACCATATTCATGCGCAATTTTTGCAATCGCTTCAAGGTCAATAATATTACCAAGTGGATTACCGATTGATTCAACAAAAACTAATTTGGTTTTTTCATCAATTAAGCTACGTAAACTTTCAGGCTGTTGATAATCAAAGAAACGAACTTCAATACCTTGTTTAGGTAGTGTGTGGGCAAATAAGTTATATGTTCCACCATATAATGTTGAAACAGAAGCAATATTGTCACCCGCTTCAGCAATGGTCTGAATTGAATAGGTGATCGCAGACATACCTGAAGCCAAAGCTAAAGCACCAATACCACCTTCTAGTGCGCTAAGACGTTGCTCAAGTACGGCTGTGGTTGGATTCATGATTCGAGTGTAAATATTCCCCTGAACTTTTAAATCAAAAAGATCGGCACCATGTTGTGTATTATCAAAAGCATAAGAAGTTGTTTGGTAAATAGGTACAGCAACGGCTTTAGTGGTTGCTTCAGGTTCATAGCCTGCATGAATGGCTAATGTTTCATCTTTATATGTCATGATTCCATCATCGAGTATTGTCGTTTATTTCGACAGTCTAGCAGTTTTTTATATATGTAAAAGTGCATATTTATGGAAATAAATATCTTATTTAAATATATGGTTGAAATTTTTGAGTGAACTCCCAATTAAATAGCGTAAGGGATGTGGAGGAATAAAATGCAGCATACAGAGAGTTGTAACAACTGATTGAAGATTTCAGCAATGCCTTATTTTTTTAATGCTTTCATCGTATAATGCCCCAAATTATTGTTCACTGAATATTCATGTTTAGGTGAATGTTGCTTTTTTTATAGAGGAGTCCTACGTGGCCCAGTATATTTACACGATGAACCGTGTGTCGAAAATGGTTCCGCCTAAGCGCGAAATCTTAAAAGACATCTCTTTATCATTCTTTCCAGGTGCGAAAATTGGTGTACTTGGTTTAAACGGTGCAGGTAAATCTACCTTACTCCGTATTATGGCTGGCGTAGACAAAGATTTCTCTGGTGAAGCACGTGCTCAACCGGGCATCAAAATTGGCTACCTTGAGCAAGAACCACCTTTAGACGACACTAAAGACGTTCGTGGTAATGTGGAAGATGGTTTACGCGAACCATTAGATGCTTTGGCACGTTTGGATGAAGTTTTCGCAGAATATGCTTCTGAAGATGCTGACTTTGACAAACTTGCAAAAGAGCAAGAAAAGTTAGAAGCAATTATCCATGCTTGGGATGCACATAATCTTGGCAACCAAATGGATCAAGCGGCTGCAGCCTTGAACCTTCCAGCTTGGGATGCAGACGTATCATTGCTTTCAGGTGGTGAACGCCGCCGTGTAGCATTATGTCGTTTATTGTTATCTAAACCTGACATGTTACTTCTTGACGAACCAACGAACCATTTAGATGCTTCATCTGTTGCTTGGTTAGAACGATTCTTGAAAGATTTTGCAGGCACAATCGTTGCAATTACGCATGACCGTTATTTCTTAGACAACGTTGCTGAATGGATTCTTGAGCTTGACCGTGGCATGGGCATTCCATATCAAGGGAACTATTCTTCTTGGTTAGAGCAGAAAAATGCCCGCTTAGAACAAGAGAACAAACAAGAAGAATCTTTTGCTAAAGCATTGAAAAAAGAACTTGAATGGGTTCGTTCAAATGCGAAAGGTCAGCAAAAGAAAAACAAAGCGCGTATGGAGCGTTTTGAAGAACTTAACTCACGTGAGTTCCAACAACGTAATGAAACCTCTGAAATCTACATTCCACCTGGCCCACGTCTAGGCAACAAGGTTGTAGAAGTTCAAGGTATTAGTAAATCATTTGATGGCCGTACGTTGTATAAAGATTTGACCTTCACAGTACCACCAACAGCGATTGTCGGTATTGTGGGTGAGAATGGTGCAGGTAAAACTACCTTATTCCGTATGATGACAGGCGAGCTACAACCAGATACAGGTACGGTAGTACTTGGTGAGTCGGTTAAAGTTGCGTATGTGGGTCAGATTCGTGACACATTGGATAATGATAAAACTGTTTGGGAAGAAGTTTCTGGTGGTTTAGACATCTTAAAGATTGGCGAATATGAAATTGCATCTCGTGCATATATCGGTCGCTTTAACTTTAAAGGTCAAGATCAGCAAAAACGCGTAGGTCAATTGTCAGGTGGTGAGCGTAATCGTTTACAACTTGCGAAAATCCTACAATTGGGTGCAAACGTGATCTTACTCGATGAACCATCGAATGACTTGGACATCGAAACTTTACGTGCGCTTGAGGATGCAATTTTAGTATTCCCAGGTACTGTAATGGTGATCTCGCATGACCGTTGGTTCCTAGACCGTATTGCAACGCATATATTGTCATTTGAAGGTCAAACACCAGAATTCTTCGACGGTAACTATACTGAGTTCGAAGAATACCGTCGTAAACGCGATGGTGATGATCTTGTAGCTAAGCGTCAAAAATATCGTAAAATTGGTGGTTAATCCCTAATTTTAAAAACAAAAAACCAGCTTTCGGGCTGGTTTTTTTATAGCTGATTGAAAAATATAACTTTAGTCATTAATTCTCTGGTTAAGAGGTAATAGCGATGCGTAATAAAGTGTTTTTAGCTTCTAAATGCCCTTGATCAGCTGCAAGTACCAGCCATTGTTGCGCTTTTTGTGGATTGCTTTGAAGTCCTAACTGCCCTGTTAAATAGCATTGCCCAAGTTTAAACTGCGCAGAGCTATAGCCCTCTGATGCTGAATGTAAGAAATACCACATTGCATTGCGTTCATTCAGATTATAAAAAGGATCTATAGTATCTCGGGCTTGATACATGGCTTTAAACTCATAGCGCCGTGCTTTTAAATAGTCTAGGTAAGCATCAGACTGAGAAGAGTGTTCAGACGAATATTGATGAATAAAGGATGAAAGAAACTTTATTTTCATTTGAATAATGGTTCTGAAAAAGTTCATAGTTCTGTATTCCTTTCAGAAGTGTGATACTTGTCATATTGTTTTTGTATTAACTTATTCATTTAAAGCAAGATATCGAATAAAAAATAAGCTGTCAATCAAATAAAACCTGTCTATAGACAGGTTTTAAATAAATAAATTCAATATGTTTAGAATAGGATGAGGTTATGAAAATACTAGACTATTGTAGGCTTTCTCTAGCTCATGTTTTGCAGCAATGTGCCCTTGATGAGCAGCTTGATCAAGCCATTTTTCCGCATGCGAAAAACTACGGTCTAGTCCAAGTTCACCATTTAAATAGCTTCGACCTATTTGATATTGAGCTTCTTGATCGCCACGAAGTGCTTCTCGTAAGTAAAACCACATCGTATTACGGATTGCTTGATCCGTGTGTTCCTCAATTGAATGCGAAAGTGGAGCATATAATTCCTCTTTGGCATCATGCTTCAAACGTCTTAAAAGATGTGTCAACATATAAACCTCCTTGTTAATCCGTTAACAAAGTAAAAGTGAGGACTAATCTAAAAACTGATTAGATATAACTAATTTAGCGTGTTTTTAAAAGTTTGCAAATCATTAAATGTAACGTGTCAATATTATTTTGTATGTTTTTTGAATATGTAAGTTTATTTTAATATTGTTGTGATCAGCATCATAAAAATGGCAGTGTAATTTTATAACAAGACATCTTTTGTTATATTAGCAAGATGTAATTTTTGGGTCGATATGTGAAGCGTTCTGGTATTTTGATGACCGTCTTATTGAGTTTGTTCATGTTTCAAAGTTTATGGAATGTGGCGGCAGCTTTTTGTGGTCATGAAAGTACAATCTCTTCAAATCAGCTTGTTTCTACGCATTTTGGTCACCATGTTGCTTTACATTGTAGGCAAGACCAACAACAGCATGCCATTGAATCTAGCGAATATAATTATTCTTTAGTACAAGTTGATTATTTACAACAAAGTGATTTTTTGAACCATTTAAGTGACGATCATAGTGATCATTTACCTTCATTTGCACATTTCATTGTTAAAGATGTTCAGAAACAATCTGAGCAACCAAAATTTATAATACATCCTGAATCTGCATTTATGGATTGGCATAATTTGTATCAGTCGCCACATTTAATTCTGCCCAATCCTCCGCCCGTATCATCCCCGCTATAAGGTGGGGTAGCCGAAAAAGAGCCCACCACTAAACATTCATTTTAGTGGGGCATCAACATGTCTAACAGAAAACCCTATGCAACGGGTTCATTATCATCATTGAAGTGCAAGAGTGCTTTATATGCTGGAATTATTCTTGCCTTAATGTCAGCTACGACTTGGGCTGAAACACCAAATTCAACACTGAATTTAGCACAAGCCATCAGCAAAGTTGAGCAGTATCAGCAGACTCAAGGGCTGTGGGAAACTCAGCAACATATTGCAACTGCAAATATAAAACAGTCAAAACTGTGGATAAATCCTGAGTTATCCATAACGCAAACAGGTTTCGATTCAGATCAAGACAGAGAGCTAGAAATTGGTATTTCTCAGCGCTTAGATGTATTTGGTGAGCGGAAATCGGCTCAGAAATTAGCATATATCGCCCAAGACCAAATGTCATTGAAGCAAAAAATATATCGGGCTCAACTTGAGTTGGCGGTTAAATATTTATGGTCGCAATTAGCAATTTTTGAATTGGGAAAAAATATTATTCGTGAACAGTTGAATGTCAGCGAAGATAATTTTAATGCCATTCAAAAGCGTTATCAGGCAGGAAGTGTGGCACAGGTCGATGTAGATCGTGCCAAACTTAGCCATGCAGAAAATGTACGACTTTATCGCCAAGCAGATTTGCAAGTACAAGTTGCAACTCAACAACTGTCCAATGTTTGGGGTGAGTCAGATAAAAATATTCGGATCGGTTTGAGCCCACAGGCTTTGTGGCCATCATCTACGCATCAGCAAGTTCAGCAATATTTGTCTGAAAATCTGATGGAAAAATTTCGTCAGTTACAGGTGCTGGAATCAAAAGCAACAGTAGATCAGCTGAAAGCTTCTGCACGCCCGAATCCAACTGTAAATGTAGGGGTAAATAGAACAAAATCCCTTGAAACCTCGACAGAAAATGCATTTGTGGTTGGGGTTTCTATTCCTCTGAATATTTTTAATCGTCAGCAGTATGGTGTAGAAATTGCACAAGCTAAACAGGATTTATTGGCGAAACAGCAGGAATTTTATCTGAAACAAAATGCCTTGCAAGTGGGAACTTTATTGACGGAATTGCAAGGTTTGGAGGTGCAATTCAATGCGGTGGATCAATCTCAAATTCCTTTAGCGACACAAGTACAGCGTAAAACATTGATGGGATTTATTGCAGGAAAATTCGCTGTGACTGATGTGCAACAGGCGACTTTGCAGTTACAGGATGTGCGTTTGCGTAAGGTGCAATTGCTTAAAGATGGTTGGCAACGTGCAATTGAGGCAGAAAGTCTGAGTTTAGGAATTGAGCCAAGTCAGGTGATGGCAAAAGATGCAATTGCTCAGCTCAATCAAAGTTTATGGCAGGACACACAGGCATTACCTGTTGTGGGTGGGGGAAATTAATCATGTTGAATCAAAAAGATAAAATGAATATTCAAAATCAGAATCAACAAGGAAAAGTTTCCCAAAAGCTATTAATTGGAATTGCTTTAGTAATTACAGCATTGCTTGCGTTTGGATTGTTTATTGTTGGAAAAAATAAACCTGCTGAAACCGATGAGCATGGGCATGGTGAATCGGAAGCTCACGCAGAAGAAGGACATGCGTATAAAGAAGGTGATGGGGAAGAGGTGCATAAAGAGAGCGAGCATGCACATGAGGAAGGCGAACAAGGAGAAGGTCACGGCGAAGCCATTAGTTTAACGGCTCAGCAAATGGCTGAACAAGGTGTACAGCTTGCTAAAGTAGAATTAGGTGCAGTCACAAAATCAGCTTCTTATCCTGCAAAATTAATGGTCAATACGGATCGTCAAGCGCATGTGTCACCTGCATTTAGTGGTCATGTGCAATCAGTCAGTGTGGAGCTTGGTCAGCAGGTAAAAAAAGGTCAGGCTTTGGCAACATTGCTCGTACCTGATTTGGTTGATCAGCAGTCTAATTTACAAATTGCACAGTCTAATCTGCAATTGGCGAAGCAAGATTATGAACGTGAGCGTCAATTGTGGTCACAGGGAATTTCTGCGAAACAAGATTATCAACGTGCTTATAACGCTTATCAACAAGCACAAATTCAGGTGCAAGCGATTAAATCACGCCTTTCTGCTTTTGGTGCATCTTTAGGTTCAAATGGACGTTATGTATTGACTGCACCCATTTCAGGTGTGATCAGTAAAAAAGATTTAGTGATTGGTGAAAATGTTCAGTTGGCAGATCAGCTCTTTATTATTGATCAACTCGATCAGTTATGGCTTGAATTTATTGCGCCAAGTGCTGAATTTTCAGCGATTGCTCCCAATCAGCAAATTGAATTTAAATCTTTGCAAACAGGCAATATTTTCAAAGCTCAAATTCAAAGTTTAAACAGTGAAGCAGATGCTCAAACAGGTCGTTTACAGATTCGTGCCAAAGTTTTATCCAATGCCTCTGAACTGCGTCCAAATTTGATGGTGAATGTTCAATTACAACAAAATGGCTCAACTCAGGCACTGCGTGTGTTGAAAAGTGCGGTACAGAAAATTGAAGGTAAAGATGCTGTTTTCGTGGCGCATGAACACGACAAAAAAATTGAATTTACCCCGCAGGCTGTTGTTTTGGGACAAATCTCAGGTGATGGTCAATGGATTGAAATTGAGTCAGGGTTAACGCAAGGTCTGCAATATGCAGGGCAGGGCAGTTTCTTGCTGAAATCTGAATTGGAAAAAGGAGAAGCGAGTCATGAGCATTAATGATTCTTCTGATTCTAAATTAGATATAGATATGGCTTCAGCATTGCCAAAACCTGACGGATTGTTCGATCGGTTGATTCAATTTTCCATTAAAAACGCGATTTGGGTGATGCTGTTTATTATCGCTTGGATTGGTGTGGGTATCTATGGTTATCAGAAATTACCGATTGATGCTGTGCCTGACATTACCAATACGCAGGTGCAAATTAACACGCAAGCCACAGGCTTTACGTCGCTTGAAGTTGAACAACGCATCACCTACCCGATTGAAAATGCGATGGCAGGTTTACCAAAACTTGAGCAAACCCGATCTATTTCTCGTTATGGTTTATCACAAGTCACCATAATTTTTAAAGATGGTACGGATATTTACTGGGCAAGACAGCAGATTAATCAGCGTTTGCAAGAAGCGCAAGCCGAGTTGCCTGAAAGTATTGCACCAACTATGTCACCTGTGTCGACAGGTTTAGGTGAAATTTATCAATGGGTGATTAAAGCAGAGCCGAATGCGAAAAAGCCCGATGGCACACCTTATACAGCGATGGATTTACGTGAAATTCAAGACTGGATTGTACGTCCGCAGTTACAACGTGTCGCAGGTGTTGCAGAGGTTAACTCTATTGGTGGTTTTAATAAAACCTATGTGGTAACGCCCGATTTAAATCGCTTGCAACAGTTACAAATTCCATTGTCAGATCTACAAATTGCACTTACGGAAAATAATGAAAACCGTGGTGCAGGCTTTATTGAAACCAATGGTCAGCAGTTGACGGTTCGTGTGCCAGGTACATTAAACAGTATTGAAGATATTCAAAATGTAAATGTAAGTAATAAAAATGGCTTTCCAATTCGGGTGGTAGATGTAGCTACTGTGTCCATTGGTCATGATTTGCGTACAGGTGGTGCAACCTATAACGGTGAAGAAACTGTACTTGGCATTGCCATGATGATGATGGGTGAGAATAGCCGAACAGTTGCCAAGGCAGTCGATGCCAAAGTGAAAGAAGTCCAGCAATCTTTGCCCAAAGGCATTGTGATAGAAACCGTGTATGACCGTACAGATCTGGTTGAACGCGCGATTACTACTGTGCAGAAAAACCTTGTAGAAGGGGCGATTCTGGTTATTGTGATTTTGTTTTTATTCCTTGGGAATTTCCGTGCGGCTTTAATTGTTGCCTGCGTGATTCCGTTATCAATGTTATTTACATTGGCAGGAATGGCGGAGCAAAGAATTAGTGCTAACTTGATGAGCTTAGGTGCGCTCGACTTCGGCATTATTGTCGATGGTGCAGTGGTGATTGTGGAAAACTGTATCCGCAGGCTTGCAGAAGCGCAACATGCCAAAGGGCGCTTGCTTAATCGTTCTGAGCGTTTTAAAGAAGTTTTTCTAGCCGCTAAGCAAGCACGTCGTCCGCTTATTTTTGGTCAATTGATCATTCTTGTCGTCTATCTACCAATTTTTGCATTGTCAGGTGTAGAAGCTAAACTCTTCCATCCAATGGCAATGACTGTGGTCTTGGCTTTGGTGGGGGCAATTATTCTATCGGTGACTTTTATCCCTGCAGCAGTAGCTTTATTTGTTAATGGTGAAGTTAAAGAAACTGAAAGTCGTTGGATGCTGTGGCTAAAGCAAAAATATGAAGCGCTTTTGAATTGGGCTTATGAATTTAAAATGTTCATGGTCACGATTGCGCTGTGTATTTTGTGTTTAACAGGCATGCTAGCGACACAAATTGGTAGTGAGTTTGCCCCGCAACTCAGTGAAGGTGATTTTGCAGTTCAGCAAATGCGCTCACCAAGTACAGGCTTAGAGCAGTCTTTACGTATGCAGGAAAATACTGAAAAGCTGTTGTTGAAAGAATTTCCTGAAATTAAAGCGATCTTTGCTCGTACAGGTACAGCAGAAGTCGCAACCGATGTAATGCCACCGAATATTTCCGATGCAGTATTGTTACTGAAACCACGTGATCAATGGAAAAATCCAAAGGAAACTTTGGATGAATTGCGTCAACGTATGATTGCATTTTTGGCGACTTTACCTGGCAATAACAGTGAATTTTCTCAACCGATTGAACTACGTTTTAATGAGTTAATCTCAGGTGTGCGCAGTGATGTAGGTGTGAAAATTTTTGGTGATGACATGGAGGTGCTAAATCAGCAAGCCAATTTAATTGCACAGAAAATAAAAAGTATTTCAGGTGCCACGGCAGTCAATGTGGAACAAACTTCGGGTTTACCATTGCTGAATATTGAAGTGAATAAAGCTGCAACTGCCCAATACGGTTTGTCGGTAAAAGCCGTTCAGGACTTGGTTGCAACGAGTGTAGGTGGTCAAAATGTCGGGCAGATTTTACAAGGCGATCGACGTTTTGATTTTGTCATTCGTTTAGATGATGCACAGCGCACACCTGAACATTTAGCAACATTGCCGATTCAAATTCCGAATGGTGGTTTGATTCAACTGCAAGATGTGGCAAAAGTTGAGAATATTCTGGGCATCAATCAGGTCAGTCGAGAAGATGGTAAACGCCGTGTGGTTGTGACTGCCAATGTTGAAGGACGGGATTTAGGTTCTTTTGTGAAGGAACTGCAAAGCACACTCTCTAAACAAGAAATGCCATCAGGTTATTGGTTGGATTATGGTGGGCAATTTGAAAACCTAACATCTGCCAAAGCTCGAATGCAGTTGGTTGTTCCGTTGGCGCTGATCACCATTTTTATTCTACTTATGGCAGTTTTTCACAATGTGAAAGAAAGTTTGCTTGTATTCACAGGTGTACCTTTTGCGCTGTGCGGTGGACTAGTTGCATTGTGGTTACGTGATATTCCATTGTCGATGTCGGCTGGTATTGGTTTTATTGCACTGTCTGGTGTCGCTGTGTTAAATGGCTTGGTGATGCTTACGTTTATTAAAGAATTGCGTCAGCAATTCGATGTTGTGCAGGCAACATGGCAGGGTGCAATTCTGCGCTTACGTCCTGTATTGATGACAGCTTGTGTCGCATCGCTTGGTTTTATTCCAATGGCATTGGCGACAGGAACGGGTGCAGAAGTGCAGCGTCCACTTGCAACTGTGGTTATTGGCGGAATTGTATCATCCACTTTACTAACCTTGTTCATTTTACCTGTAATTTACCGTTGGATGAATGAGCGGAAAGAGAAAGTTGATATTATTAAATCCTAAACATTAAGAACGCGTATTTAAAATAAGAACCTCGCTTTTTCCTATGAAAGAGCGAGGTTGAAACAAAGAGTTTTTCTTTATTTCGTTGCAGGTTGAACACCTAAGCTAATAATGGTGTAGTACTGATTGGTTGGTTTAGCTGTTTTATTGAATTTCTCACTGACTTCAACAAGATACTGACCTGCATGTGGGAAATTTAAAGTCGCTAGGCCATTTGTATCAACAGTAACGTGTGTTGCATCATCCTCTTCTTGTCCTTGCGCTCGTACAACAAGCTCGGGATTTTTTAGTGCTTGACCAGATTTTTTAATTGTTATTTGAATGGGTTGTTGTGCATTAATGTTATTTGGATGGGTTTTGAACTCAACTTGAATAGGTGCATCAATTGTACTTTGTAGAGGTGATATTTCTTCTTTAGAAACATAGCTCTGAATTGACCATTCACGTGTGATTTCTATAGGAGTAGGTGATTTTTTGAAGTCAGAAGGAATAATGTAATCACGCTCTTTAATATCTTTTGCTTTATCTGCGGGCATATCAAAAAAGGTTTTCCATTCTTTATTGTGCTGTACGTATTTTAAAGGGAAAGATACTTTACTTGAAATTTGATACGTACCTTTTTGAGGGAGCGGTAAATCAATCAAACTTACAGATTTTAAATCGCTTTCAGATGGAATACTGATTTTGCTTTGATCAGGTTGAATGATATTAAATGTAGGTTGTTTTAATGCATATTCTGGTTGAAGTGCTTGCTCAGCATAGGCACTAATCACAGGAATTTGAGTATTTGACGTGATATAGCTTAGAGGAGCAACATAGGGTTCATGTGCATATGTTAATGTTGTTGCTAAGCTGAAAAATAAAGTAGAAAGGATATATTTTTTCATCGGTTTTGAATCCTAATGTAAGGTTATAGTTTATAGCGTTGGTCTTAAAATGGATGAAGTATATATGAGAATTTTATTATTTGATAATAATTATCATTAGTATCTGTGGTTGAGTTAATTATTAGTCCATCAGGTCAAAGCAATAAAAAGAGGTGAAAAATGGGTAATCATGCAGGTCATGATCATAGTCATGCTGTTGTAACAGAAGGAAATGCAAAAAAATTAACCTTTGCTTTAGTGTTAACAACGACCTTCTTAGTCATTGAAGTGATTGCGGGTTTTATGACACAAAGTTTAGCATTGTTGTCCGATGCAGCGCATATGTTTACTGATGCTGCGGCTTTGGCGATTGCTTTGGTTGCGATTAAAATTGGTAAATTGCCTGCCGATGATAAGCGCACTTTTGGTTACCAGCGTTTTGAAATTTTAGCGGCATTGTTTAATGCCATGATGCTCTTTGTTGTTGCGATTTATATTCTGTATGAAGCGTATCAGCGTTTTAGTCATCCACCTGAAATTCAAAGTCTTGGTATGATGATTGTTGCGGTAATTGGTTTGATTATTAACCTAATTTCTATGAAAATTTTATTTTCAAGTTCGCAAGAAAGCCTGAATGTAAAAGGGGCTTATCTTGAAGTATTGAGTGATGCAGTTGGTTCTGTTGGCGTTATTATCGGTGCTACAGTTATTTATTTCACGGGTTGGATGTGGGTCGATACTATTATTGCAGTATTGATTGGTTTTTGGGTTTTACCAAGAACTTGGGTTTTGTTAAAACAAAGTATCAATATT
Organism: Acinetobacter sp. 1207_04; assembly: GCF_052850415.1. Classification (NCBI taxonomy): domain Bacteria; kingdom Pseudomonadati; phylum Pseudomonadota; class Gammaproteobacteria; order Moraxellales; family Moraxellaceae; genus Acinetobacter; species Acinetobacter sp. 1207_04. Next base: position 118,941 of record NZ_VXCQ01000001.1, read on the forward strand.
TTGTTAGAGGGTGTACCTGAAGAAATTGATATTGAGAAATTGCGTAATGATTTATTGGCTTTAAAAGGTGTGGAGAGTATTCATCAACTGAAAGTTTGGGCAATTACTTCAAAAAATGTACATTTGACGGTACATTTATTGGCACCACAAGTAGATCGCAACCAGTTGTATCAAGATGCAATGGAAATACTCAGTCATCAACATGGGATTACTGAAATGACTTTACAGATTGAAGACGATGAGTGTGCCCCACATTTACATAGTGAACAGTCAGTGAATGACGATCATGAGTCACATGAACATTCAAATTCTGTAAAACAGCATCAACATTGATGCTGTTTTCTATTTATAAGATTAAGGGTTAAACTTTCCATTGATGATTGCAATCACGGCATTTCCACTCTTTATTGGCTTGCATGAAAGATTGCATTGAAATTTTAAAATCAGGAAGATCACGCCAAAATAAAATTCCGGCAATGGCTGAGGCAATAAAAATAACCACAGTTGCAATTTGGAGTGTTTGACCTGCACCATTACCAAAAATCATCATAAAAATGCTAATAACAACTAAAAGCAATAAAATGAAAATTAATGGGATAAGGAATACCAAGCTTTTCGGCACGACAGGGCGTACTGCAGGTTCATTGGCACTTGCAACTGGAAGAATTTTTCGGCTCTGGCATTTAGGGCATTGGTATTGCATGAGGACTCCACAGATTTAATCTGAGTGTTATTTTAATCGGAATATTGACGAATGTAAAAAGCGTGCTGATTTTATAGGTATAAATAAATACATCGTGAAAAATAGGCAATAAAAAACCCAAGTCATAATGCTTGGGTTTTTTACGAAGATAACTTCAAACAAAGCCATCTTAAATATGGCGTCCCTACGGGGATTCGAACCCCGGTTACCGCCGTGAAAGGGCGATGTCCTAGGCCTCTAGACGATAGGGACAATCGAGGCAACAGCAGTAAAATTTACATTAACAATGTCATTGTAGGATCTTACCAACTAAGTTTTGAACCTAGTCTCTGTATGGGCGCTATATTAGGGGCATAGCGCCTATACGTCAACATTAAATTCAATTAAGTGTTATCAACTGCATCATTTTTCGGCAGTTTTAAGCTTTCATTGAGTTTTTCCCATACTTTTGTTTCTTTTTTACTCGGGCCACCAACAATTTCAAGCGCATGGCGTAAACGAGCAAAGGTCAAATCAGGTCCAATCGTCACCATTGACTGCATAACAGGGGTCGAGGATGTTGAACCTGCAATGGCAATAAAGAATGTTGGCATGAAATCACGTAGTTTAATTTCCATTTGTGTTGCCAAATCCATTAAAGTTTGGCTCACAGTGTCATTGTTCCATGTAAACATGCTTTCTAGACGCCAAATAGCAAACTGTAAACTTTGACGAACTTGTTCTTCTGACAATTTTTTACTTTCAAATTGTTCTTTAGATAAAGTTGGGAATTGATTGAAGTAGAAACCTGCCCAATTCACAGCTTCAGACAATAAGTTAATACGCGGTTGAATTGCAGCGGCAATATCTTCAAGTAATTTACGATCTGCTTTCCAAGTCAATAACGTATCGAGTAATTGACCTGGTGTTAAACCTTTAATCCATTGACCATTGAGCCAATTGAGTTTTTCAACATCAAAGATTGGACCACCAAGTGATACACGTTTAATGTCGAAGTTTTCAACCATTTCTGCAAGGCTGAATTTTTCACGTTCATCAGGCATTGACCAACCCATACGACCCAAATAATTCAATAATGCTTCAGGAAGTACACCAATATCTTTGTAGTAGTTGATTGATGTCGGATTTTTACGTTTAGATAATTTTGATTTGTCAGGATTACGCAACAAAGGCATATGGCACAGTGTTGGCATGTCCCAACCAAAATATTGGTAAAGTAATTGATGTTTTGGTGCAGATGGAATCCATTCTTCACCACGAATTACATGAGTAATTTCCATTAAGTGGTCATCAACCACGTTCGCTAAATGATAAGTCGGCAAGCCATCTGTTTTTAACAGCACTTGCATATCCACTTGTGTCCATGGAATTTCAATTTCACCACGAAGCATGTCTGGAAAGCGACAAATACCTTCAGTTGGAATTTTCATTCGAATCACATGCGCTTCACCTGCTGCAAGGCGAGTTTTTACTTCTTCAGCAGATAAGTTTAATGCACGACCATCATAACGAGGTGATTCACCACGTGCTTGTTGATCTGCGCGCATTTGATCTAATTCTTCAGCCGTTTCAAAGGCATAAAAGGCATGACCTTTTTCAACCAACTCAAGTGCATATTGCTTATAAATACCCATACGTTCAGATTGACGATAAGGTGCATGAGGTCCGCCAATATCTGGACCTTCAGACCAATTTAGACCTAACCAACGCAATGAATCTAAAATCATTTTTTCAGATTCAGGAGTGGAGCGAACTTGGTCAGTATCTTCAATACGTAAAATAAATTCACCGCCATGTTGTTTAGCAAAACATAAGTTAAACAAGGCGATATAAGCTGTACCTACATGGGGGAAACCTGTAGGAGAGGGAGCAATACGAGTACGAACGGTCATGGTAAGCTATTATTCAAACTATAAATTGATACTATTATAACGAAAAAGCCCAATCGCTTAAGGGCTAATTCACCAATAAACGATTGAGCAAGTTAATTCTCTTTGGGGAAGTGAATTTAGTCAGTAGTCTTAAATGACTACAAATACTATTTTAAGAGTTATGCGGTTGGAAAAATGCCTGCACAAAACGTGAAAAACGTTGGTGTTGTTCAGCAAAAAAATTCTGTGTAGGTGCAGACTTAAGTGAAGTCAGTACTTTTAATTCATCTGTTTCAGTGATCAATTTTTGTTCGCTACGCTTTTGTTGCTTTTGTTGCAGTAAAGCTTTTTCAATAGGAGATTGACGTTCAATCACCACGCTTGATGTAATTGCTCTATGTGTATCTTTAATGGCAGCGCTATGCCCCATTTGTGCAGTAAATCCTAAAAAAAGCCCGAGTATTGCTATTTTGTGTAATTGAGTTTTCATATCCAATCATCCCCTATTGGTTGGTATTTTCTTATAATCTGGATGGATATCAAGATTATATACTAACTATAATACATTTGATAACAAAAAATATAAATTAGTTCACATTTTTTACGAAAAGTAATAAAAATAGCTATCCATTTTTACGTTTCTCACCACGTTGTTTTAACAAATAACTGTGTAGACAACATGAAGAGCTTATTTCGTTTGTGATCTATTTATGGAATATTCTTAATGAAAGTTATTCTCATTTATTTCTGAGTGAATTTCAAGCGATTAAATATGACAAAATGTGATTTATTATAAAAATATACATATAACCGAAGGATTGTAGAAACGAGATGATAAAAATATAGTGGTTAAAAATGATACCAATAGTAGATGCGCAATGAAAAAATTAATATTACACAGTCTCGTCACACTTGTTAGCTTTGGGGGAGTATTTGGTAGTACAGCAAGTTATGCTGCCAAAGAGTTTCTCAATGTTTCCTATGATCCAACCCGTGAATTTTATCAGGAATATAATGAAAATTTTGGTAAGTTTTGGAAGACCAAGACAGGACAAAATATTGATTTTAAACAATCACATGGTGGCTCTGGAAAGCAAGCACGTTCTGTGGTTGATGGTTTACAAGCAGATGTAGTGACTCTTGCACTTGCTAATGATATTGATGAAATTGTCAATGCAGGCTTAATTCAAAAAGGTTGGGAAAAAGAGTTTCCAAACAACTCAGCACCTTATACATCGACTGTTGTATTCTTAGTACGAAAAGGTAACCCCAAAGGCATTAAAGATTGGAGTGATTTGGTTAAACCAGGTGTTGAAATTATTACCCCAAATCCGAAAACAGGTGGTGCACCACGTTGGATTTACTTGTCAGCATGGGGTTATGTATTAAAGCAACCAGGTGGTAATGATGCGAAGGCTCGTGAATTGGTGAAAAAGCTGTATAAAAATGTCAAAGTGTTAGATTCAGGTGCGCGAGGGTCTCTCACGACTTTTGCTGAGCGTGGCATTGGCGATGTTTTACTGTCTTGGGAAAATGAAGCATTATTGGCAACATCAGGACCTGATAAAGATAAATATCAGATTATTTATCCCTCGATTTCAATTTTAGCTGAACCATCGGTGGCAATTGTTGATAAAAATGTCGATAAAGATGGGAATCGTAATCTTGCTAAAGGCTATTTAAACTATTTGTATTCACCTGTTGGGCAGGATTTGGCAGCAAAATATAATTTCCGTCCACGTAATGCTCAGGCTGCAGCAAAATATGCAGGAAAATTTCCAAAGATCAAACTTTTTACCATCAATGAAGTATTTGGTGGTTGGGCAAAAGCGCAAAAAACACATTTTGTAAATGGAGCGATTTATGATCAAATTTCAGCAGAGAAATGATCTGTAGATTATTCTTTTAAAAAATAATCGTAAAATTGTGCATGAAAGTAAAGTGGAAAGAAACGAATTGAATCATATTCGTTTCTTTCATAATAAAAGCAGAAATTGGTATATATGCATTCTAAAAGTTAAATATGTATTTTTTTAAATTAAAAACAATAGATTAAAAAAATTGAGAATAAATCAGCATATGCTATCTACGAAAAGCTGAATTGCGATTTATATGAATTTTTCATATATTTACTAGTAACTTAGATTATTTTTAGATATGTCATGAAAAGCCTATTAAAAACCGTATTGAGTGCAACATTATTGCTCTCAGGTGTTGTTGCAACGACAACGTCTGTACAGGCTGCCGACCGTGAATTTCTTAATGTCTCTTATGATGCGACACGCGAGTTCTATGATGAATTTAACACATCATTTGGTGCATATTGGTTAAAACATACAGGTAAAACCGTACATTTTAAACAGTCGCATGGCGGTTCGGGTAAGCAAGCACGTTCTGTTGTTGATGGTTTGAAAGGTGATGTGGTGACACTCGCACTTGCGAATGACATTAATGAAATTGTGAAATCGGGTCAGATCAATCCAGGTTGGGAAAAAGAGTTCCCATCAAACTCTGCACCTTATACTTCGACCATTGTATTTATGGTACGTAAAGGTAATCCGAAAGGTATTAAGGATTGGACAGATTTAACTAAGCCTGGTGTGCAAATTATTACGCCAAACCCAAAAACAGGTGGCTTACCACGTTGGATTTATTTATCTGCATGGGGTTATGCACTGAAACAACCGGGTGGTAATGATATTAAGGCACGTGAATTCGTATCGAAAATGTATCACAACGTGAAAGTAATGGATCCTGCTGCTCGTGCCTCAATGACGACCTTTGCTGAGCGTGGTATAGGTGATGTTTTACTGACTTGGGAGAATGAAGCCATGATCAGTAAAAAAACCTTGGGTGATAAGTTTGATATCGTTTATCCATCAATGTCTATATTGACTGAACCATCGGTGGCAATTGTTGATAAAACTGTTGAGAAGAATGGTAATAAATGGTTGGCGACAGGCTATATTAACTATTTATACTCACCACTCGGTCAAGATATGGCAGCACGTCATTTCTATCGTCCACGGAATCCACAAATTTTAGCGAAGTATTCAAAGCAATTCCCTGCATTGAAAACATTTACCATTGATGAAGTATTTGGTGGCTGGGCGAAAGCACAGCAAACACACTTTGTGAATGGCGGTATGTTTGATCAAATTTATAACTCAAAGCGTTAATTTAAATGATAAAAGTCTTCTGAATGACAGGAGACTTTTTTCTAGGTGGTGTATTTGATGTTTTTAGGTATTTCATTGTAAAAAAAATTGTATTTAAAAAGACAATTGTAAAAAAATTGTAATCAATTTTAAATGAACATCTTGAAGTTGAGTTAAAAGGGCAGAATAACCGTCATAAAACGGATTTCCCTATTAAAATTAATATTTCCGTACAAAAAGTCGTTTGGAGCTTTAATAAAACAAGGTAATAATGTGCAGTTACTTTTTTGATTATGCTGAAACCCCGCTTATGTCTCATATTTCCGTATTACTCCATGAAACTGTTGATGCACTGTTAGCAGATCGCAATACCGGAATTTATATTGACGGGACATTTGGACGAGGTGGGCATACACGCTTATTGTTGTCTAAACTGGATACAAATGCGCAAGTTTATGCATTTGATAAAGACCCGCAAGCTCTTGAAGTTGCTTATCAACTTGAAAAAGAAGATCCTCGTTTTAAAATTATTCATGCAAGTTTTGCCGACCTACAACAGGAAATGAATCAAATTGGTTTGTTTGAAGTCGATGGTATTATGGCGGACTTGGGCGTGTCATCTCCTCAGCTTGATCAGGCTGAACGTGGTTTCAGCTTTATGCGTAATGGTCCTTTGGACATGCGTATGGACAATTCACAAGGTCCAACTGCAGCGGATTGGTTGATGAGTGTAGATGAAGAGCATCTTGCCAATATTATTTATCAATATGGTGAAGAGCGTTATAGTCGTCGTATTGCTAAAGCGATTAAAAATGCAGGTTATATTACAACGACAGCGGAACTTGCTGAAATTGTAAAAGTTGCGCATCCGAAATGGGAAAAAAATAAACACGCAGCAACACGGACATTCCAAGCGATTCGTATTGAAATTAATAAAGAACTTGATGATGTACATGCCTTTTTACCTCAGGCAACAGATTTGCTAAAATCGGGTGGTCGTTTGGCAGTGATTAGCTTCCATTCTTTAGAAGATCGAATTATTAAACAATTTATTCAAAAAGAATCAACACTTGCCGAAGATGATGGTTGGGGTTTACCACAAAAAATTAAAGATACCCGTAAACTGAAAAAAATTGACCGTATCCGTGCGAGTGAAGCTGAAGTGAAGGAAAATCCTCGTTCACGTAGCGCATGGTTAAGAGTAGCTGAACGCTTAGAGCAAAAAGGCACAGAATGAAAGAACAGGTGATTGAAGAAAAATCAGCAAATATTGCTATTAAAAAAATCGTGGTATATGCCATTTTGCTGCTTATAGTGATGGGTAGTGCTTTTATGGTGGTGTTACAAGTATTTGAATATCGACATGATTTTCGTGAATTAAATACCTATATGCGTGAACGTGAAGATATTAATGCAGAATGGGGGCGCTTGCTGATTGAGCAGCAAACCTTTGGTGCAACGGCACAAATCGGCACACGTGCTGTCACACAATTACGTATGTATTCACCACCAGCGGGACAAACCGTTGTAATTTCATTACCTGCTGAAACAGATCAGAAGAAATAAGGCTCGCTGTATGGTAACTAAGCAGACGAAACAGACTCAACCTACGCGTAAAAAGAAGTCTATTTCCGAAAAAAATACAATCACCCTAGATATGTGGCGTTTTTATCTTTTATGGGGCGTAGTATTGGTGTGTTTTTTTGCACTGGTTGGTCGGGCGTTTTATGTACAAGTCATTAATAAAGACTTTTTACAAAATAAAGCCAATGCTAATATTTTGAGAACAGAAAAGCTCAGAGCAATGCGTGGAGTCATTAGTGACCGTCATGGTGTACCTTTAGCAATTAGTACACCAATCATGAAAGTTGTGATTGATCCAAAAGAATATTTTGAAACAAAAGCTGAATTTGATCGCATCGCAAAAGAGCTTGAAAAACAGCCGAATAGCCGTAAATTAAAGCGCGCTTTACCCGATAAAAATTTAAATCTAGATGAGCTTGCGGATGCAGTGGGTATCGATCGTGCAGCTTTAAAGAAAAATTTGAATGATCGCCCTCGTTCACGCTATTTGGTACTGAAAAAAGAAGTGCCACCACCACAGTCTGATTTGATTGTGAAGCGTGAATTTGCAGGAGTATATGCTGAAAAAACCTATAAACGCTATTATCCACAGCCACAGCCAAATGCGCAGATTATTGGTTTGACCAATAGTGAGGGGCTTGGAATTGAAGGCTTGGAAATGCAGCTCAATACTCGCTTAGCAGGTGAAGATGGTGAGCAAAAAATTTCCCGTGATAAACATGGTAACCGTGTAAAAACGCCTGAAGTAGTGAAAGAAGTCACTGCGGGTGAAAATATTACGCTGAGTATCGATTCACGTTTGCAATATATTATGTATCGTGAATTGACGGCGGTTGGTGTTGCAAATAATGCACGTTCTGCCTCTGCGATTGCTGTAGATGTGAAAACGGGTGAAATTTTGGCGATGAGCAGTTGGCCATCGTACAATCCAAATGATAAAAATGGTCTAAAAAATAAAGATGCTATGCGTAACCGTGGGGCAATTGATATGTTTGAGCCAGGCTCAACCATGAAACCATTTACTATTGCTGCGGGTCTAGAAAGTGGTAAATACACGCCAAATAGTGTGATTAGTACAAGTCCGGGTTCAATGCGTATTGGTAACCATACCATTCGTGATACGCATAACTATGGTTCGTTGACAGTTACAGGTGTCATTATTAAATCATCGAATGTCGGTTCAGCGAAAATCGCATTATCGATGCCATATTCAACTTTACCAACGTTCTTTAAACGTGTCGGCTTTGGTCAGCGCTCTGCGGTGAAATTTCCAGGTGAAAGTGGTGGTTTAATTCTGCCATCGAATAAATGGAATGTATCTGAAGTAGGTGCAATGGCATATGGTTACGGGATCAATGCCACAACCTTACAGCTTGCACAAGGTTATGCAATGTTGGCGAACCATGGCGTGCGTCATCCACTAAGTTTGTATAAGTTGGAAAGTGAGCCGAAGGGCGAACAAATTATTGATAAAAAAATTGCCGATGATGTTTTGCTGATGCTTGAGCAGGTGACGATGCCAGGTGGTACAGCAAAACAAGCGAACATTCCTGGTTATCGTGTCGGTGGTAAAACGGGGACGGCACATAAATTGCGCCCTGACCATCGTGGTTATTCAAATACCGAGTATCGTGCATTATTTGCAGGCGTTGCTCCGATTAGCGATCCACGTTTAGCGATTATTATTGTGGTGGAAAATCCTCGTGGGCAATATTATGGCGGCTTGGTTGCTGCTCCTGTGTTTGCACGTATCATGCAGGAATCTCTGCGTTTAATGAATGTTCCTTTAGATAAACCGCTTGAAACAGCGAAAGCCCAATAGGTAAAAATGATGATTTGTTTTCAGGATATTTTTGATACCGAAAATAAGTATGCTTGGATGGCAGAGCCTTTTCACGGTTTTAGTTTAGACAGTCGTGCTGTACAGTCAGGGCAAATTTTTATTGCTCTGACCAGTTATACGCAGCCTGAAAAAACTATTCAGTTTGCTCAATCCGCTTTGCAAAATGGTGCATTGGCAGTGATTAGTGAAACAGATTTAGGTCTTGAATCTACTTTGATTTGTCCCGATGTACGTCATTTGATGGGACAATGGCAAAAACAATATTTGCAAGCGACTGATGCTGTAACGCTAAGTCGTATTTTAGCCATTACAGGAACCAATGGTAAAACGACCATTTCTCGTTTAGTTGCTGAATTGATTATGTTGCAAGGCAAAAAATGTGCCGTGATGGGAACAACAGGGAATGGTATTTTACCGAACCTTGAAGCATCGTCACATACCACATTGGATGCACTACATTTACAAGATATGTTGCATGATTTTGCCAAACAAGGTGCCGAATTTACGTCACTTGAAGCAAGTTCACATGGCTTAGAGCAAGGTCGTCTGAATGGCTGTGATATTGAAATTGCAGCGTATAGCAATTTAAGCCGTGATCATTTGGATTATCACGGTACGCTTGAAGCTTATGCTGAAGCGAAGTCACGTTTATTTAAATTTTCATCACTGAAAGTTGCTGTGATTAATATTGATGATGAACATTCTCATATCATGTTAGATGCGGCAAGTAGCAATTTATCGCATCCTAAAGTGTTGACCTATTCAACATCACGTACTGCGGATTATCAAGTTTTTGGTATTCAGTACAGTTTAGAGGGCGCGACATTCCACTTAAAAACGATAACTCAAGAATTTACCGTTCGTAGCCCATTATTAGGGCATTTCAATATTGAAAATCTTGTTGCTGCATTGATTGTTGCAGAGCAAGCAGGTTTTGATTTAGCAAGTTTAATTGCTGATGTGCCGAAGCTCAAAGGTGCACCGGGTCGCATGCAGGTGATTCGTGATGAAGATCGTTTATTTGTGGTCGATTATGCGCACACACCCGATGCACTTACACAAGTTTTAAAAACTCTAAAACGTCACGTAGAAAATCAATTGTGGGCGGTGTTTGGCTGTGGTGGTGATCGTGATCGTGGTAAACGCCCACTGATGACTAGGGCTGCTTTAGAACAAGCTAATCCGATCATCATTACTTCGGATAATCCACGAACAGAAGATCCGACACAAATTTTTGCAGATATGAAACAAGATATTAATTTTAGTCAGCATGACGTTCATGAAATACATGATCGCCGTGAAGCCATTAAATATGCCGTTAAGCATGCAAATAGCGGTGATATCGTGGTGATTGCAGGCAAAGGGCATGAAAACTATCAAGAAATTGATGGTGTACGCCATTGGTTTGATGATGTGGTAGAAGTGCAATCAGCCATTGATGCGCAACATCATAATTCAAATTCAGCATATCCAGCTCAGTAGGAATAAGAGATGCATACCTCGACCACGAGTACTGTGCCTTTGGAGCCATGGTCAGCAGAGCAACTTGCTGAAGCAACTCAAGGTTATTGGTATTTAGATAAAGCACCACAAGGTGAAGTTAAACGTATTTTGACCGATTCACGTCATGCAGAATTGGGAGATGCATTTTTAGCACTCAAAGGTGAGCGTTTTGATGCGCATGATTTTATTGTACAAGTGGCTACCAATGGTTGCCAAGTTGCGATTGTGAGTCATCCAGTTGATGCTGATATTTGCCAATTGGTCGTCAAAGATACACGCTTGGCTTTGGGGTATTTGGGTGCATATCGTCGTGCTAAAAACTCACAACTGAAAGTAATTGCGCTGACAGGCAGTAGTGGTAAAACCACAACCAAAGAGATGTTGGGTAGTATTTTATCTCGCTTAGCACCGACTTTAATTACGCGTGGTAACTTGAACAATGATTTAGGTGTGCCGATGATGCTCCTTGAGCTACGTGCCGAGCATCAATATGCGGTCATGGAGTTGGGTGCAAGTCACCAAGGTGAAATTGATTACACTTCAAATTTAGTTCAACCGCATGTCGCAGGTATTCTCAATATTGGGACGGCACATTTGGGTGAGTTTGGTGGTCGTGATGGCATTTGTCGTGCAAAATCTGAAATTTATGCACATATTGTTCCTACAGGAACTTCAATTATTCCTGCACATGACGACTTTACCGATACGATTCGCCAAGTGATAAAAACCGAGAAAGTACTCAGTTTTGGTCAAGGTGGTGATATTTTTGCAACAGATCTTCAGCTACATACTCAGTCTGCAACATTTACCATGAATACACCTGAAGGCTCTAAAAAAGTTCATTTACCCTTTGCAGGTGAGCATAATGTTCAAAATGCGGAAGCAGCGACTGCTTTTGCTTTAGCGATTGGTATTTCACTTGATGATATTGTTACTGGGCTTGAACAAGCACAAGGCGCGAAAGGGCGTTTGAACTTTATTCAGCAAGATAAATATTTATTTATTGATGATACTTATAATGCCAATCCGACTTCTATGCGCGCTGCTGCTGAAGTGCTTTCACAGCAAAACGGTATAAATGTCATGGTGATGGGTGATATTGGAGAGCTTGGAGATACGGCGGCACAACAACACTATATGTTGGGACGTGACCTAGTTTCTGTTCAAGGTGTCAATTTTGTAGTTGTTGTGGGTGAATTTTCTCCTGCTGCACAAGAAGGTGCACGTAGTACACAATACGGTAAAAAAATGCAGGCTTTTCTGACGCAAGAACAGGCTTTACCTTTCTTGGTAAGTTTGGTTGAAACCCATCAACCACAGTCAATGAGTTTCCTCTTTAAAGGTTCTCGTTATACGCATATGGAAACATTGATGACTGCTTTAATGGAGAAACTCTAAAATGTTGTTATGGTTGTTTGAACATCTGGCAGGCTTTGATAGCACGTTTCAGGTGGTTCGATATTTGTCATTGCGCGCTTTATTAAGTGTATTGACCTCTCTTGCCATTGGCTTGGCGCTTGGTCCATATATGATTCGTAAGCTGCAAGCATTGAAATATGGACAAGCGGTCAGTTCATTTGCACCTGAAAATCATGCAAAGAAAATGGGTACGCCAACGATGGGCGGGATTCTCATACTCTTGTCGATTGGCATCAGTACATTGCTTTGGGCAGATTTATCTAATCCTTATGTGTGGATTGTGCTCGCTGTAATGATCATCTTCGGTGCAGTAGGTTGGGCGGATGATTGGATTAAAGTTCGTTATAAAGATAATGCAGGATTACCTGCAAAGAAAAAGTTTTTTTGGACTTCAGTTGGTTCATTGGGTGCAGGTATTGCGCTATATGTGATTGCGACACAGCAAGCGAATCCTGTTCATACTGCAAATATGCTTGATTTATTGATTCCATTTTTTAAGAACCTCAGCATTCCGTTATCAGCAGTACCTTTGGGAATAGGCTTTATCTTATTCACATATTTAGTGATTAATGGTGGCTCAAATGCAGTGAACTTAACTGATGGTCTGGATGGTTTGGCGATTATGCCAATTGTCTTAGTGGCAGCAGGTTTAGGTGTATTTGCGTATTTGGCAGGTGATATTCGCTTTGCTAATTATTTGCATATTCCTTATGTGAAATATACCTCTGAGCTTGTAATTATCTGTGCGGCAATGATTGGTTCTGGTTTGGCATTCTTATGGTATAACGCCCATCCTGCACAAATTTTTATGGGTGATGTCGGTGCATTATCTTTAGGTGCGATGCTCGGTACAATTGCGGTGATGGTGCGTCAAGAAATTGTATTTGCCATTATGGGGGGTGTATTTGTGGTGGAGGCAATTTCAGTTTTCCTACAAATTGGCTCACTACGCATGCGTAATAAACGTGTTTTCCTCATGGCACCGTTGCATCATCACTATGAGAAAAAAGGCTGGCGTGAAACGCAAGTGGTTATCCGCTTTTGGATTATTACAATTATGCTAGTAGTTTTAGGCTTAATGACCTTAAAATTACGCTAAGCAAAACTTTAATGAAAAGTCGGCTCAAGCCGACTTTTCTATTTTCAGGAGAAAAATGATGAATCTGCTCATGTGCCCCGTATGTCGTGAAGCACTCAGTCTGACGGAAAGAACATGGCGCTGTGCGAATCATCATAGTTATGATGTGGCGAAGCAAGGCTATGTCAACTTGCATGTGGTACAGCATAAGCACAGTAAAAATCCGGGTGATACACCTGAATCGGTACAAGCTCGCCGTGCATTTTTAAGTGGTGATTTCTATGCGCCACTACAGCATGCAGTGGTTGAAAAAATTCGTGAATTACACATTGAAAATTTGCTCGATATTGGTTGTGGTGAGGGCTATTACACCAGTGCAATGCAAAAAGAAACCTTACAATGTGTTGGTGTAGATATTGCCAAAAATGCGGTACAAGTTGCAGCAAAAATGAATCGAGATGTGACTTGGGTAGTTGGTACAGGGGCAACATTGCCTGTACTTGATCAAAGCATTAATTTATGTACGAGTTTATTTAGTCCAATTCCTGAAGATGAAATTTTACGTGTACTTAAGCCACAAGGTTATTTGATGGTGGTTACGCCTGCACCTGAACACTTGTATGCAATGCGTGAAGCGCTATTTGATGAAGTAAATGCACATGATCCGCATAAGTTTGTTGAGCAGTTAAAAGAAAATTTTGAATTAATTGAGCAACCGATGATCGAGTCGGAATTTACTTTAGATCAACAACAATTGAAAGACTTGATTGCAATGACACCATATGCCTATAAAGCAAAGCAAGATAAACGTCAGCAATTGGAGCAACAATCCGAAATGAAACTCAAAGCGAGTTTCCAAATGTATATTTTTCAGAAGAAATAAGTTGTTGATCCAGTCAAACAACAGATTCAATAGACATAAAAAAAATAGCCATCCGAAGATGGCTATTTTTTTAGCATAATGCTTTGTAACTCACTGGAAGATGGTCACTGCACATTATTAATTAAATTTTCCATAGAATCGCTTTCTCGTTTTGCTGAAGTCGAACCTTGATTCATTGCAGGTGGCGCTGAGTTTTTAGGTTTAAGCGCTTGTTCTGATGAACGAGGCGCAGATGGAGCATCGGCATTGCCACTTTCTCCAGGTAAATCATCAAAGTCACTCGCACGATTACGTGTTGGTGCCACAGGTGCAGGACGATAAATAGGGCGAGCCAATGGTGGTGATGCGCGATAATCTTTTTTATCTTCATCATTCAGCATTATATCTTCTTCTGTACTACGTTGTTCGCGACTTAGAGGATCTTTTGCATCTTTGTCGAAACGTACCCAAGCAGAAGGTGTATCTTTAAGCGCTTTGCCCATAAAGTTTGTCCATACAGGTAGGGCAGCAATACCACCATATTCACGACGACCTAGAGTTGATGGTTGATCGAATCCAACCCATGCAATGGTCACAAGCTTGCCATTAAAGCCTGCAAACCAAGCATCTTTAGCATCGTTGGTTGTCCCTGTTTTACCACCAATATCATCACGACCAATTTTCAATGCGGCACGACCAGTACCATGTACGATCACATCACGTAAGATATTTGCCATATCAAATGCAGATTGTGATTTTAGAATACGTTGAGCTTGGCGGTACTTCCCTTGTTCCTCTTTGCTTAGAGGTTTACTTTCAGGTGTTGGAGTAGAAGCAGCACTCGCAAATACTTCGTCATCAGGCGAGGTTATTGAATCTTCGGCTTTTTCTACTTGAGGTTGAGTGACTTTTTCATTGATACACGGAATACATGCATAATCAGGTTTCGCTTCGTAAATGACTTTACCATACGCATCTTCGATACGGCTAATAAAGTGAGGTTGAACACGATAACCACCATTTGCAATCGTTGCGTAGCCAGTCGCCATTTGTACTGGAAGTACCTGAGGTGTACCAAGTGCAATCGTAAAGTTGCGAGGAATTTGATCATCTTGTAGACCAAAATCCATAAGTAGTTGGCGAGCGCGTTCTACACCAACGCTTTGTAATAGGCGAACAGACACAGTATTACGAGATAAATACAATGCACGACGTAGTGGAATCATCCCCAAATAGCGACCATCTGAGTTTCTCGGTGACCATTTCCCAATCCGAATCGGACTGTCATTTACCATACTATAAGGAGTCATGCCACGTTCAAGTGCTAAAGCATAAATGAATGGTTTAATGGTTGAGCCGGGTTGACGCCAACCTTGTAGCGCACGGTTAAATTTTGAATGATAAAAGTTATAACCACCAACAATTGCTTCAATTGAGCCATCGTTGGGATTAATTGCAATCAATTGTCCTTGGGCTTTTGGAATTTGAACCAATGACCAAGCCGTTTTTTCTTCGTTTGGACGCAAGCGGACAATATCTTTTACTTTAACAATTTGTGATGCATTACTTGGTGCTCCACCAACACTGTTGGCATTACGATATGGTCGAGCCCAAGACATACCAGACCAAGGAATAGTGACTTTAGAGCCATCTTGCATCAAAGCATCAAAACTACTGCTATTAACTTTGACAACCTGTGCGGGGTAAGTATTTGCAAATGGAATGAAGTCTTTTAATGGTTTGTCATGTGCCTCTGCACCACGCCAACCGTGACGGCGATCATAGTCTTCTAAACCTTTTTGTACTGATTCTTCGGCATAGGTTTGACGTTGGCTGTTAATGGTTGTGTAAACCTTATAGCCAGAGTCAACCGCTTGTTCGCCAAATTTTTCGACTAACTCTGAGCGAACCATTTCACCGACATAAGGAAATTTATTGGTGATGCCACGGTCAGGCATATTTAAACTAATAGGTTCAGCGACTGCTTTTTGATATTGCTCTTGTTTAAGATAACCGAGTTGCAACATACGTCCCAAAATCCAATTACGACGCTCTAAAGCTCGTTCAGGATTGGCAACAGGATTATATTTTGATGGGGCTTTGGGTAAACCCGCAATCATTGCCATTTGGGCAATGCTGAGCTGATCAAGATTTTTGTCATAATAAATTTTTGCAGCGGCTGCAATGCCATAAGCATTTTTACCTAAGAAAATTTTATTGACATATAAAGATAAAATATCTTCTTTACTTAGGTTTTGTTCTATTTTTCGAGCAAGGAAAACTTCAGTTAACTTACGTTTAAGCGTTCGCTCAGGCGATAAATAATAGTTTTTAGCTACCTGCATGGTGATGGTCGAGCCACCCGTTTGAACATTTGACCCCGTCACACTTTCACTAACAGCACGACCTAGACCTTTAAAGCTGATCCCACTGTGTTCAAAAAAAGACGAATCTTCAGCCGCCAAAAATGCATAAATGAATTCTGGTGGAATTTGTTTGTATTCAACAGGTACCGAAAGTTTGCCACCATACTCTGCAATTAGCTCATTATCGGAGGTATACACCTGTAATGGCTTCAATAAAGGAGCTTTTTTTAATGAGCTCATTTCAGGTAGTGAAGGGGCAATGTAAAGGTACATGCCGTAAAATCCCATTGGAATTGCAACTAATATACTAATAATCAGCAAAAAAAATGGGTGAATATGACCTAATCGAGATAGCTTTTTCATAACAAGTAAGTTTTAATAAGAGCTAATGGCAAACTAATTGACGGTCAGTATAGCTTTTCATTTGGCGGATTGTTAGATGAGATATTGTATCTGTTAAAAAATTAAGACCAGCTGTATTTTAGTTTGTATGTAGTTGGGGATAAAAAAATAATAGGAATTGTATCGTGCTTAGACTATATCGTAAGCCAAATAAGGGGTTAGCAGGGGTGGATATTAGTTCTACTTCTGTAAAGATATTGGAACTGTCTGTTAAAAACGGTCGTTATTGGGTTGAAAGTTATGGATTAAGTCCATTACAGGAAGGGAGTGTCGTTGAAAAAGGCATTCTCAATCCAGAATCTGTTGCAGATGCAATAGAGCGCGCGGTGAATATTGCAAATCCGCAATCACAGAATGTTGCGCTTGCTGTTCCTACATCAATGGTGATTAATAAAGTCATTGAGATGGATGCAGATATGAACGATGAAGAACGTGAAGTTCAGATTCGTATGGATGCAGAGCAGTATATTCCTTTTCCACTTGATGAAGTCAGTCTTGATTTTGAAGTGTTACCCGATCGTCTTGCAAACCCGAATCGGGTCAACGTGTTGCTTGTCGCAACACGCACAGAAAATATAGATACTCGACTCGAAGTGATCGAAATTGCAGGTTTGACACCAAAAATTGCTGATGTTGAAAGCTATGCACTTGAACGTGCATTTGATGTGTTTTCAGATACATTGCCTATTGGTGTAAATATGGTCGGTATTCTCGATATTGGTCATACCATGACGACATTGTCTGTCATGCAAAATGGGAAAATTATCTATACGCGTGAGCAAGTCTTTGGTGGTAAACAACTGACTCAAGATGTGCAGAACCGTTATGGCTTGTCATATGATGAAGCAGGGCGTGCGAAAAAAGATCGTACATTGCCTGATGACTATGAAACGGAAGTATTGAATCCATTTTTAGAAGCTGTAGTACAACAAGCAGCACGTTCATTACAATTCTTTTTCTCATCATCTCAATTTAACGAGATTGACCACATTTTGCTGGCAGGGGGGAATGCAAATATTCCTGGTTTATCCAAATTATTACAACAAAAACTAGGTTATCGAGTCACTGTTGCAAATCCATTTTTGCAGATGGGGTTCTCACCACAGATCGACCTGAAAAAAATAGAAAATGATGCGCCATCATTAATGGTTGCATGCGGTTTGGCATTGAGGAGTTTTGATTAATGGCAAAGATTAACTTACTCCCTTGGCGTGATGAGCTGAGAGAACAGCGTAAGAAACAATTTATTGCAATGTGCGTTGGGGTGGCAATTTTAGGCTTGGTTGCAGTGATGTTGGCTTGGTTATATTTTGATCATAAACTCAATGATCAGGAACAAGCAAATCAGCTTATTACAAGCACCAATCAAACGCTTGATAGCCAATTAAAAACATTAGATGGTATGCAAGAACGTCGTAATGCCATTATTGAGCGCATGAAACTGATTCAAGGACTTGAAAGTCAGCGACCTGTCACAGTTCATTTAATTGATGAATTGGTACGTGTTGTGCCATCAAGTATGTATATTACAAAGTTCAATCGTACAGGTGATAAGTTTACGATCGAAGGGCGTGCAGAAAGTCCAAATACAGTAGCTGAATTACTTCGTGGTATGGAAGCATCACCATGGTTTAGAAATGCATTTATGAATTCATTCCTAGCAGCAGAAGAAAATAAAAATAAAGACACAAGTTCAATTGTTCCACGAGTTGAAGAAACTTATGGAAGTTTTGTTGTTACTGCTGATCTTGGTGAAGCTGGGACTCAAGCCGATGCAGATCAGGGTGCAAGTGCTGCGGTTGCAACAACAGCGAATGCGGGAGGTGCACAATGAGTCGTGATGAATTAAATGAAGTGTCTCTAGATAAAGATGGACCAAAAAAGAAAAAAATGACAGTTGAAAAATTCTTTCAACAATTTAATACACTTGATATGAATAATTTTGGTAGTTGGCCTTGGTCCGTCAAAATTACCTGTTGGATATTTTTATTCTTTGTTGTTTGCGCATTGGGGTATTTCTTGGCAATCAAATCGAAGTTAGAGTCGATTGATGGTGCGCGTAACCAAGAGCAAACTTTGCTGAATGAGTTTAAGGAAAAAGATTCTAAATTACGTAACTTACAGCAGCTTCAAACGCAGTTACAGCAAATGGAAGCCAATTTTACGCAACAATTGCAACAATTGCCGAAAGAAACTGAAATACCAGGATTAGTTGAAGATATTAACGTTGCTGGCGTGGGTTCAGGGCTTAAATTTAAAAATATTCGTCTTGAAAATGAAGTAAAACAAGAGTTCTTTATTGAACAGCCTATTTCAATTCAAGCAACAGGTGATTACCACTCATTTGGTAATTTTGTCAGCAGTATTGCAGCATTACCACGTATTGTGACTATGCACGACTTTACCGTGACGGCTGCGCCACCATCAGATAAAAAATCAGATATTCCATTGGTTGACTATACGTTGAATGCAAAGACATACCGTTATATTGGTACGGATGATAATGCAGGCTCTAGTCAAGCACCTGCGGTTCAGCCAGGAGGGCAACAATAATGAAAACAATTAAAATTGCCTGCGGTCTTGCGATAGGATTGATTTTATCAGGCTGTGATTCACGTATGGATGCAGTGACTCAAGCAATGGCAGATATTCGTAGCCAAGAGCCTTTACCGATTGAACCAGCACCAGTTTTTGAGCCGATTGCAAGTTTTAACTATAGTGCTCAACAATTGCGCAGTCCGGTTTTACCAAATTCACTTGCCAATGAATTGAAAATCATGTCAGGTAAGCGTGTTTATCCAAACTTCTCACGTCCACCACAACCCCTTGAAAGTTATGCGATTGAATCATTGAATATGAAGGGTAGCATGAAGGGTGTAACAGGTCAGATCATTGCATTGATTCAAACGCCAGATGGTGAAGTTGAACGTGTACAACGTGGTAGCTATATCGGGATGAATCAAGGACGTATTATTGATATTACGCCAACACGTATTGATTTACTTGAAATTGTACCAGATGGCAGGGATGGTTATATCGAAAGACCGCGGAGTCTTGTACTTCTTGGGCCTGCAGATTGAGATTAGATTAAGGAATAAAAATGAAAAATAGTGTAAAAAATTTATTCGTTGGGGATGGCACATTTATGAATAGCAGTCTTCGTCAGTTTTCAATGGCGGCGGTATCAATGGCAATCATGCAAGTTGCATCTGCACAAATCACCATGACTAATGTTGTGCCAATGCAGGTTCCTGGTCAAGGGACGGAAATTCGTGTGATGTTTAATGGCTTGCCACCACAGCCACAAGCCTATGAATTGGAGAATCCATCTCGATTGGTTCTTGACTTTAACGATGCGAAACAAACTTTAAATCAAACGAATGTGCCTGTTGCGACCAATGAAGCAAGCTCTGTTGAAGTCACTTCAGATGAGAAGCGCGCACGGTTAACGGTTAATTTAAATAATAAAAGTGCATTTACAACGCGTGTTGAAGGCAATACCTTTATTTTAAAAGTCAATAATTCAGCTCAAGTCGGTAGCAATACAGCCTTGCCTGAACTTGGACCAAGTGCTGTGTCACAACAACAAGGCATTGCTGATATTGGTTTTCAACGTGGCAAATCTGGTGAGGGGCAGGTGGGTATTAGCTTATTAGGAGCAAATACACCTGTAGATGTCCAGCAACAAGGCAGTAAAGTCGTTGTTCGCTTGTTAGGAAATCGTATTCCTGCACATCTGATTCGCCGTATGAATGTCAATGATTTTGCAACGCCGGTATCTGTAATCGATGCTTATAATGATGGTGCAAATGGTGTCATTACTATTCAATCATCGGGTAGCTATGAGTACATGGCTTATCAGGCGGAAAATAAACTGACTGTGAGCTTAAAACGTCCTGAAGAGAAGAAAAGTCCGCAAAGCTTACAATCTCCAAATAACTATACAGGTAAAAAAATCTCTCTTGATTTCCAAGATATTGAAGTACGTCGAGTTCTACAGTTGCTTGCAGACTTTACGGGAATCAATATGGTTGCTGCAGATACGGTACAGGGCAATATTACTTTACGATTAAAAGATGTTCCTTGGGATCAAGCGCTTGATATTATTCTCAAAACGAAAAATTTAGATAAACGTCGTAATGGTAGCGTGATTTGGATTGCACCTGTTGCAGAATTAATTAAATCTGAGGATGAGGAAGCGAAAGCAATTGCACAAAGCATTAAACTTGCGCCAATTCAAACTGAGTATATTCAGTTGAGTTATGCAAAAGTTGCAGATGTATTGAAATTATTGCAGGATTCTCGTAATGGGAAAAATGCTGGCAATAATAATGGTAATAACAATGCAGACAATCTTGCGCTCGAAAGTTTATTAAGTTCTCGTGGTAGTGTCGTTGCAGATACACGAACCAACACTCTAATTATAAATGACACTTCACAAAATATTGATAAAGTCAGAAAAATGATTGATTTACTTGATGTATCTGTGAAGCAGGTCATGATTGAGGCAAGAATTGTGCGTGCAACGACAGACTTTACCAAGGAAATGGGAGTCAAGTGGGGCATTTTATCTCAAGGTATTACAAAAAATAATGATTTACTTGTTGGTGGTAGCGACACGACACTTTGGGACTTAAAAACACCTGATGATGATGGTAAATATACCATTACACGTCCAGATAATTTAAATGTGGATTTAGGTGTAACAGGTGCGGGTGCAAGTAAAATTGCATTTGGTCTGATTAGTTTGTCAGATTTCATGTTGGATCTTGAGTTATCGGCATTACAAGCCGATGGTTATGGTGAAGTCATTTCGACACCAAAAGTTTTGACTGCAGATAAGCAGAAAGCCAAAGTATCATCAGGTCAACAAATCCCATATCAAACAACCTCGACAGCAGGTGGTGCTGCAACAGCAACAACTGAGTTTAAAGACGCATTGTTGAGTTTAGATGTGACGCCAAGTATTACACCAGATGGTAAGGTGCAGATGGACTTGCTGATTACTAGTGACTCGCCAGCAGGAACAGCGCCGAATGGTGAAATCATTTTAAATAAAAATGAAATTACAACCAATGTACTTGTTGATAATGGTGAAACGGTGGTTTTAGGTGGAATTTTTGAACAGCAAAATTCGAAAACACAAACCAAAGTTCCATTCCTTGGGGATATTCCTTACGTAGGTCGTTTGTTCCGTAAAGATGCAAAAACAGAGAATAAGCGTGAGCTATTAATCTTTGTTACACCAAGAATTGTTAATGACAGTCAAACCAGAAATCATTAATATACTTTCAATGAAAGCAATTCAATAGGTGACTCCTTGCCAAGCAAAGAGTTTAACACCCTACCGAATATTTATTTGGTAGGGCCCATGGGAGCCGGGAAAACTACCGTTGGTCGTCATTTGGCAGATTTACTTGATCGTGATTTTCTAGACAGTGATCATGAAATTGAGCGTAAAACTGGGGCGACCATCCCGTGGATATTTGAAAAAGAGGGTGAACCTGGTTTTAGGTTCAGGGAAACAGCAGTCATTGATGAGCTGACATCGAAAAATAATTTGGTTGTTGCAACGGGTGGTGGTGCTGTAACGCAGCCTGAAAACCGCGAATATCTGCATCAACGCGGAATTGTTATTTATCTTTATACGCCTGTAGAGCTTCAATTACAGCGCACTTATCGTGATAAGAATAGACCATTATTGCAAGTCGAAAATCCTGAGCAAAAATTAAAAGACTTATTACAGCTTAGAGATCCATTTTATCGAGAAGTTGCGCATTATATTATTGAAACTAATCAGGGAGCAGCGCGTGATTTAGCGCAAAGTATTCTCCAACTGATTATTTCCAAAGAATTGACTGATACTCTTTAGTGGCTTACATCATGCAAACGTTATATGTTGAACTTGGCGAACGCCGTTATCCTATTTTTATTGGTAGTCATTTAGACCCACAACAGCTCCTTGGGCCATATATTTTTGGTAAACAAGTGATGATTGTGAGTAATACGACAGTTGAGCCATTATATTTATCACATTATGTATCTGCTATTGAGCAATTAGGTAAAACAGTTAAAACTTGTATTTTACCTGATGGTGAAAAATTCAAAGATATTGAGCATCTTAATTTAATTTTTGATGCTTTGCTTGAAGCGGGTTTTAACCGTGATTGTACCGTATTGGCTTTAGGTGGTGGTGTGATTGGTGATATGTCGGGCTTTGCATCGGCATGTTTTCAGCGTGGCGTATATTTTATTCAGGTGCCAACGACTTTGCTTTCTCAGGTCGATTCCAGTGTTGGTGGGAAAACAGGAATTAATCATCCTTTGGGTAAAAACATGATTGGTGCTTTTCAACAACCTCAAGTGGTTCTTGCTGATATGGCACAGTTAAGCACTTTGCCTGATCGTGAGCTTTCTGCAGGTCTGGCAGAAGTGATTAAATATGCATTATTAGGTGATATTGAATTTCTCGCTTGGCTTGAAGTGCATATGGATGCTTTGGTTGGGCGTGATGCAGATTTACTTGCTGAAGCAGTTTATCGTTCATGTGCTCATAAAGCTCGCATTGTTGCAAATGACGAAAAAGAACAAGGTGAACGTGCTTTACTCAATCTAGGTCATACCTTTGGTCATGCGATTGAATCTTATTTGGGCTATGGCGTATGGTTGCATGGCGAAGCTGTTGCAACTGGTATGGTAATGGCAGCAGATTTGTCACATCGTATGGGCTGGATCAGTCAAGCTGATTTGGAGCGTACAAAAAATATCATTCAACGTGCACATTTACCTGTAGCATGTCCGCAGATTCCGCTAGATGAATTCCTTGCATATATGGCACACGATAAAAAAGTGCTTGATGGTCAATTGCGCTTAGTTTTAATGAAGCAATTGGGGCGGGCAATTATTACGCGTGAGTTTGATGTAGAGCAGATGAAGCAAGCGATTCTTGCAAATCAACACTGAACAAATTAAGGCATTCACATGGCAACAAAGCGTATTCACTGGGAAAGTATTCGGCAATATATTTGGCTGATCAGTGGTTTAGCTTGTCTATTGACTGCCTTTATTTTTTGGGTTGTCACAGATACAGATCAGTTGGTTGAGATGGATCGTCCAATTGAAGATACTCAAGTGCAAATTCAGCCTGAAAAAGTGGCAGCGAGCATTCATTTGGGAAGTTTGCAAGATGAAGTCCGTCCGCTAGAAATGACGACACGTGTGGTTGTATCTGGTGATCATACCGTTGAATTTCGTGGCACGAAATTTATTCAAGACAATAAGAAAAATTTTAGTATTGAATTGTTTAAAGCCAATGAGGAAGATGTGATTTCAGGTTTTATTCGTAAACAGGCAGATAGAAAGAATCTTTTCTATTTTCGTTTAAGTGGTGACAATCAAGCTGAGCAATATGTTGCTAACTACGGTGTATTTAAAACTGAGGCTGAAGCCAATACACAACTACAACAATTACAATTGGGTTTACCTGCATCTGTAAAGCCTAAAGTGATTAAGTTGGGGCAGTATACAGATTTAGTGAATGACTTGGGTTTTGATGAAACACAAGGTGGCAATAAACTATATGAAGTGAAGTTGAAATCTGCACCTATTCCAATTATTGATGAGACACTGATTGTACGACCTAAACCAGTAACGCTACCATCAGGTTCAACAAGTGGCTCATCGACAACAACAGGTGTGCCAACGACAAAAACGACAATTACACGCAAAGATCAAAGTGGTAATGTGATTGGGGTTGAGCAGTCACATTCAGCGGTTGAACAGCCGAAACCCAAGCCAAAAGAACAATTACCTGTAGAGAAAAAAGTAGCTTCACAAGAAATGAGTGATCCATTTAACTAAAAAGTTCTAAAATGGAGCGGTTAATTTTTTTTAAATATTTATTGCACGTAAATGGTGCATTTTATAGACTTAAAATAGAGCAACACTTAAAGTTATCATTAAAATAAAGTGTATTTTAGGGCTTGGGTGAGTTCTTATAATAATTGGCATATATTTTGCTTTATTGGTGCACTAATTGAGTTAATTGTCCCTGTTTTGGCGCGAAACGATCCAATTAGTGTGCGATTTTAATCCGCTACATCGCTTTAAAAAAGTGCAAAACTATTCGTAAAAGGTTTGTTACAAAAGCATAAGTAGCGGGTTATATAATGACGTTAAAATGACCGATGTCAGCTAAATTGAAATGTTTCATAAAAATCGCAAAGTTATAATTCGTTTGTTTTTTGCCCGATAGGGCCCATGTTGAAAAGAAGGGTACGCTATGCACATGCCATCGCCTAATTCTGTAGCTCCCGCTCAAGGTTTATATCAACCTGATGAGTTTAAAGATAACTGTGGTTTCGGTTTAATCGCCCATATGCAGGGTGATGCAAGCCATGACTTAGTCAAGACCGCGATTCATAGTTTAAGTTGTATGACCCACCGTGGTGGTATTGCCGCAGATGGCAAAACTGGTGATGGTTGTGGTTTACTTTTGGCAATGCCAAAGCAATTTTTCCGTGAAGAAGCAAAACGCTTAAGTGACATTACACTGAGTGAAGTATTTGCCGTCGGTAGTGTATTTTTAAGTCTTGACCCTGCAATTGCAGCGTATGCAAAACAAGTATTAACCAAAGAAATTGAAGATGAAGGTTGCCGTGTGATTGCATGGCGTGTGATTCCGACCAATGTTGATATTTTAGGTCGTATAGCTTTACAGTCTATGCCTGCATTTGAACAGATTATTGTTAACTGCCCAATGGGTGTAACTGAAGTTGAGTTTAACCGTAAATTGTTTATGGCACGTCGTCGTGCTGAACAAAAGTTAAGTCAAGATTCATCATTTTATGTCACGACTTTATGTTCAACTGTAATTAGCTATAAGGGTTTGATGTTGCCTGAAGCGATTGCAGACTTCTATACAGATTTAGCTGATCCACGTTTAGAATCACATATTGTGGTATTTCATCAACGTTTCTCGACTAACACATTGCCACGTTGGCCATTGGCTCAGCCATTTCGTTATTTGGCGCACAATGGTGAAATTAATACGATTACAGCGAACCGTAATTGGGCTGTTGCACGTACACCAAAATTTGAAAATCCATTATTACCAGGTCTTACCGATTTAGATCCAATCGTTAACCGTACAGGCTCGGATTCTTCAAGCATGGATAATATGCTTGAAATCTTAGTCGGTGGCGGTATGGACTTGTTCCGTGCGCTACGCATGTTAATTCCACCTGCTTGGCAGAACGTTGAAACGCTTGATGCAGATTTACGTGCGTTCTATGAGTTTAACTCTAAACATATGGAAGCATGGGATGGTCCTGCAGGTTTAGTGATTCAAGATGGTCGTCATGCCATTTGTATGCTTGACCGTAATGGCTTACGTCCTGCACGTTGGGTGATTACCAAAAATGGTTACATCACACTTGCATCGGAAATTGGTGTATGGGGTTATAAGCCTGAAGATGTGATCTCGAAAGGGCGTGTAGGTCCAGGTCAAATTCTCGTGATCGATACCCATACAGGAAAAATGCTCGACACCAAAGATGTCAGCAATCACCTGAAAAAAATGCGCCCATATCGTCAATGGTTACGTGAAAATTCTGTGCGTATCCAAGGTAGCCCTGAGTTAGAAGAATATTTATGTGAACAAGGCTTAAAAGGTGATGACCTTAAGGCCGCACAAAAAATGTTCTTGGTAACTTTTGAAGAGCGTGATCAATTGCTTCGCCCAATCGCTGAAAGCGGTCAGGAGGCTGTTGGTTCAATGGGTGATGATACGCCAATGGCAGTATTGTCTCGCCAAGTACGTCATGTGAGTGATTATTTCCGTCAACAATTTGCCCAAGTGACAAACCCACCAATCGATCCATTGCGTGAATCTATCGTAATGTCATTGGAAACGTGTTTTGGTCGGGAGCAAAATGTTTTTGAACAAGGTCCTGAACATGCGGATCGTTTAATTGTTTCAAGTCCTGTACTTTCAAACTCTAAAATGCACCAAATTCGTACATTGGGTCGTAAAGGTTATGAAATTTCCGATATCGATTTGAACTATGCGGAAACTGAAGGTCTTGAAGCTGCAATTGCACGTATTTGTGAAGAAGCGGCACAAGCGATTCGTGATGGCAAAACATTGTTGGTCATTTCAGATCGTAAAATTCGTCAAGGTTATTTACCTGCAAACTCAGCAATGGTCACAGGTGCAATTCATCATCATTTAATGAAGGTCGGTTTGCGTACCGATGCCAATATTGTCGTTGAGACTGCACTTGCACGAGATGCGCATCAATTTGCAGTGATCTTAGGTTTTGGTGCAACTGCAATTTATCCATATCTTGCGTATGACGTGATCAATGATTTGATTGCTAAAGGTGAGTTGTTGGGTGATCCAATTCATGCACAAGCGAACTTCCGTAAAGGGATTGAAAAAGGCTTATTGAAAGTTCTCTCTAAAATGGGGATTTCAACGGTTGCATCGTATCGTGGCGGTCAGTTGTTTGAAGCTGTCGGTTTGTCTGATGAAGTGGTTGCAAAATGCTTTACAGGCGTACCAAGCCGTATTAAAGGTGCGACATTTACAGACCTTGAAAACGATTTGAAAAAATTGGCAGATTTGGCGTGGAAAGCACGTAAGCCAATTGAGCAAGGTGGTTTACTAAAATTTGTATTCGACAAGGAATACCACGCATTCAACCCTGATGTGATCAATGCATTACATAAATCTGTGCGTTCAGGTAATTATGCGGACTTTAAAGAATACGCAGAGCTTGTCAATACACGTCCGATTGCTACGATTCGTGATTTATTGAAACTAAAAACTGAAAATTCCATTCCTTTAGAAGCAGTTGAAGCGGTTTCAGAAATTTTGCCACGTTTTGACTCTGCAGGTATGTCATTAGGTGCATTGTCACCCGAAGCACATGAAGCCATTGCCATTGCCATGAACACCATTGGTGGTCGTTCAAACTCTGGTGAGGGTGGTGAAGATCCAGCACGTTACGGCACAATTCGTAACTCGAAAATCAAACAAATTGCATCGGGTCGCTTTGGTGTAACGCCTGCTTACTTAAGATCTGCAGAAGTTTTACAGATTAAAGTGGCACAAGGTGCAAAACCGGGTGAAGGTGGTCAGTTACCGGGTGGTAAAGTGAATGGCTTAATTGCACGTTTACGTTATTCAGTACCAGGTGTGACCTTGATTTCACCTCCACCACACCATGACATTTACTCAATCGAAGATTTATCACAATTGATCTTTGACTTGAAGCAAGTCAATCCTGATGCAATGGTTTCTGTAAAATTAGTTTCAGAGCCAGGCGTAGGTACAATTGCGGCTGGTGTTGCGAAAGCTTATGCCGACTTCATTACCATTTCAGGTTATGACGGTGGTACAGCTGCTTCACCATTGTCTTCAATTCACCATGCAGGTTCACCTTGGGAATTGGGTCTTGCAGAAGCGCACCAAGCGCTTCGTGTGAATGATTTACGTGGCAAAGTTCGTGTACAAACCGATGGCGGTTTAAAAACAGGTTTGGATGTGGTTAAAGCTGCGATTTTGGGTGCTGAAAGCTTCGGTTTCGGTTCGACACCAATGATTGCTTTAGGTTGTAAATACTTGCGTATTTGCCATTTAAATAACTGTGCGACAGGTGTTGCGACTCAACAAGATCATTTACGTCAGGAACACTATATCGGTGAACCTGAAATGCTGATCAATTTCTTCCACTTCATTGCAGAAGAAACACGTGAATGGTTAGCAGCATTGGGTATTGCATCATTGAAAGACTTGATTGGTCGTACTGATCTACTTGAAATGTTACCGGGTGAAACTGAAAAACATGCACATCTCGATTTAAGTGCATTGTTAACATCACATCCATCTGCGGAAGGTAAAGCACAATATTGCGAAGTTCAAGGTAATGCACCATTTGATAAAGGTGTATTGGCTGAGAAAATGATTGCAGAGATGCTTCCTGCAATTGACGCTGGTACTGGCGGTGAATATCACTTCACAACCGTAAACTGTGACCGTTCAATTGGCGCACGTATTTCAGGTGAAATTGCCAAACGTTATGGTAACTTGAGCATGGAAGCACATCCTGTAAAAATGAATCTGAAAGGTACAGCAGGACAGTCTTTAGGTGTTTGGAATGCTGGTGGTTTGCATATCAGTCTTGAAGGCGATGCGAATGACTATGTAGGTAAAGGTATGGCGGGTGGTCGTGTGTCGATTTTCCCACCAAAAGGTTCACCATTCCAAACACAAGAAACAGCAATCATTGGTAATACTTGTCTTTACGGTGCAACAGGCGGTAAATTATTTGCAGCAGGTACGGCAGGCGAGCGTTTCGCAGTACGTAACTCAGGTGCATTTGCGGTGATTGAAGGTGCAGGTGACCATTGTTGTGAATACATGACAGGCGGTATTGTGACTGTACTCGGTAAAGTTGGACATAACTTCGGTGCAGGTATGACGGGTGGTTTTGCTTATGTACTTGACTTAGATAATGACTTCGTAGATTACTATAATCACGAATTGATTGAATTGAACCGTATTTCAACAGAGCCGATGGAAGAACATCAAGAGTTCTTACTTCGTATTTTAGATGAACATATTGCAGAAACAGGTAGTGCTTGGGCGTATAAGATCCGCAATGAGTTTGATTTCTATAGTCGTAAATTCTGGCTCGTGAAACCAAAAGCAGCTAATTTACAAACGCTTTTGAAAACAACTCAAGCCGATCCACAATAATTCCACTACTCATATTTTAGGTAGGTGTGGGTAACTTTGCAGATATACACAGGTATATGAAGTTATCCATATCCAACCCACGGAGAGAGACATGGCTGAACGCCTGAATAATGACTTTCAATTTTTGGATGTAGCACGCCAAGATCCAGAAAAAAAAGATATTGATGTCCGCAAAGCAGAGTTTGTGGAAATTTATAAGCCTTTTACAGCAGAAGTGGCGGCAAATCAGACCCACCGTTGTTTAGGTTGTGGTAATCCTTACTGTGAATGGAAATGTCCAGTACATAACTACATTCCAAATTGGTTAAAGTTGATTGCGGAAGGTCGTATTTTCCAAGCAGCGGAACTGTGCCATCAAACTAATACTTTGCCTGAAGTGTGTGGTCGTGTATGTCCACAAGACCGTTTATGTGAAGGTGCTTGTACCCTAAATGATGGTTTTGGCGCCGTTACCATTGGTAATGCTGAAAAATATATTAATGATACAGCCTTTGCTTTAGGTTGGCGTCCAGATATGTCCAATGTGAAATGGACAGACAAAAAAGTGGCGATCATTGGTGCAGGTCCTGCAGGTTTAGGTTGTGCAGATATTCTTGTGCGTAATGGTGTGAAGCCTGTTGTATTTGATAAACGCCCTGAAATCGGTGGCTTGCTGACTTTTGGTATTCCTGAATTCAAAATGGAAAAAGACGTAATGAAACGTCGCCGTGAAATTTTCACAGGTATGGGCGTTGAATTCCGTTTGAATGTTGAAATTGGTACAGATATCACCATTGACCAACTTCTTGCAGATTATGATGCTGTGTTCATGGGTATGGGAACATATACCTACATGAAAGGTGGTTTTGCAGGTGAGGATCTTGATGGCGTAGTAGATGCGCTTGATTTCCTCATTGCGAATGTTAACCGTACGCAAGGTTGGGAAAAAGATCCATCGGAATATATTAGTGTTGAAGGTAAAAAGGTGATCGTTCTTGGCGGTGGTGATACTGCAATGGACTGTAACCGTACTTCAATCCGTCAGGGTGCTGAGTCTGTAACATGTGCTTATCGCCGTGATGAAGAGAATATGCCTGGTTCACGTCGTGAAGTGAAGAATGCACGTGAAGAAGGCGTTGAATTTCAATTTAATCGTCAACCAATTGAAATTGTCGGTGAAAATGGCAAAGTGACAGGCGTTAAGTTTGTGACAACTCAATTGAGTCAACCTGATATTCGTGGTCGCCGTAGTCCTGAGCCAATTCCTGGATCTGAAGAAATTTTACCTGCAGATTCAGTCTTATTGGCATTTGGTTTCCGTACAAGTCCTGCTGATTGGTTTGCAGATGTAAATATTGGTTTAGATGGTTCAGGGCGCGTACTTGCAGCTGAAAAACAACAGTATAAATTCCAAACCTCAAACCCGAAAATTTTTGCGGGTGGTGATATGGTTCGTGGTTCTGACCTTGTTGTCACAGCAATTTGGGAAGGTCGTGAAGCAGCAGAAGGTATTCTAGATTACCTGGATGTATAAGATGGATTGAGCACGTTAAAAATTTAGAGACCCATTTTCAACGCCTACATTTTATGTAGGCGTTTTTTTATAGGAATAAATGTAAATGATTGACATAATAAGATGTTAATAATTGTCTTTTATTTTGATATATATAGTTGATTTTTAATGTTAAAAACTAATAACTATATTTTTGATTTTTCTGTCTTATTTGACCTTTCTGCCAGATTGGTATTTTTAGTCAATTGATGATTTTTTTAGCAATATACAAATTTATGTTTTCTGCCAATATGGATTAATTCAGACAAAAGTAGGATTATTCTTATGTCAACAGTTATAGCGGCGGAAGAAAAAAAAACATATTTAAATCGTCCTAAGGCTATTGGTATTAAAGTCCGTAAACCGAGTTTTAACCCCAAAGCCATTCGTAGACATTTTTTTGCAAACTCACCTGTGATGTCACATTTGTTGACAGCATTGTCATCGACTTTCCCTATTGGTGAGCAGTTTTTTGTACATAGCGTACGAAATGTACGTGATAAGATTACTGATGAAAAACTGCAAGCACAAATTGCCGCATTTATTGGTCAAGAGGCGATGCATTCCAAAGCACATGCTGAATTTAATGATGCATGGCGCAGAGATGACTATAACTTAGATAGTTTTCAGGCATGGCTCGGGCGCCGTGATGCACTTATTAAAAGTGTGCCACCAAAGTATCAATTGGCAGTGACAGCCGCTTTTGAACATTTTACGGCACTTCTTGGTGGTTATATTTTACGTCATCCTGAGGTACTGAGTACTTTAGATGATGATGCGATCAAACTTTGGGTTTGGCATGCCATTGAAGAAATTGAGCATCGTGCGGTTGCTTTTGATGTCTATCAAACCCTGTATAAAGATGACAAAGTCCGTCGTTCTGTCATGCGTAATGTGACGACAGGTTTTGCAAGTTTAACTTTTTATTCTGCGACACGTTTATTTATGCAGGATTGGAAGAAGAGCGTACCTAAAGTACCTCAAAATCTTTACGGCATTTATATGCTGTCAAAAATGATGATCTCTTTAATCCCTGAGTACCTATCTTATTATAAAGAAGGTTTTCACCCTGATGAAATTGATTACAGTAAAATTGTGGAATATTGGAAGACAAAACTTGCCGATGAGTATGGCATGGAAAGTTTTCAAGAGGATGTCCATGCCCCCATTTATAGTTGATATTGTTTTAAAAAAAAAAGAACAAAGCCAATCATTAAAATTGGCTTTGTGATTTTATTAAGTTCAGAAATTTTACGGTTAACGTGCATGAATACTTTCTAGAGTATCGACCATTGTTCGAGTCATTTGATCAATTTCATAGTTAAGTTTGTCACCTGCTTTTACAGATTTAAATGTTGTTAAGCGTAAAGTTTCAGGAATTAAATCGACTGAAATTTCATGGCTTTCTCTGTCAACTCGATTTACTGTTAGGCTACATCCTTGTAAGCCAATAAAACCTTTTTTGAAGAAGTATTTAATATTGCCATCTGGAATAATAATATCGAGATGTAAGGTTTCACCGTTATGTACGGCATTTTTGATGGTTGCCATTCCTTCGATATGACCAAATAAGTTATGTCCGCCATTTTCCATACCCGCTTTGATTGAACGCTCAATATTGACGGCATTTCCAATTTGTAAAAATTGTAAGGTTGTTAAAGTATTTGAGATTTGAGCAACATCGAATGATACTTGATTGAGTTTTTGATCAAATCCTGTTGCAGTGAGGCATACACCTTCTATTGCAACACTTGCACCAATAAAAACATCACTGAAAAAGTTATTTTTATTTGAAATAAAAAGTGTTGTAAAGTGATTGCCTTGCTGAATGTCATTCACTTTTTCTAAGCCTTGCACAATACCTGTATACATTTTTTTCTCAGAAATTTGCTGATGGATGATTCACTTATACTTTCAGTTGAGGGTGAAGTACAAGCGAATCTCATTATAAAAACAATGATTTTGGGTGTTGTTAGGGCTATATTTTTAAAGGTGATCATCTTTAAAATGTTTAATGGTCTTTTGACGTTGCCATGGCAATGCTCGTTCTAGTGTTTCTGGTACATCGCCTGAAGTTGAACGTAAGCGTAAATGAATCGCAGCTTGTGCAATTAAGTTTGCAGATACAGGTGCGGTAATAAAAGCGAGTAGGGTGATGAGTAATTCTGCAAAGCCGAAACGGCTGTTATAAGCCGAATAAATCATTCCTGCAATGAGAAAACTCCCTAATCCCAATGTACTAGCTTTAGTCGGTGCATGTAGACGCATGAATAAATCGGGAAGTTTAACCATACCTATGCCACCAACCAAGGTGAAAAATGAACCTGTAATTAGAAAAAATGAAACGATAATTTCCATAGCAAGTTGCATAAAGTTCTCCATTTATTCCTGATTAGTCAACGACATGACCAGTAGTGAAATAACGTGCTAACGCTGCGGTTGATACAAAACCAAGCATGGCTACCAATAAAGCACCTTCAAACATATTGGTACTTGTCCAATAAATTCCGAGAATAATCACCAAGCAGGTTGCATTTAAAAATAGGGTATCGAGTGCAAGCAAGCGATCCACGATTGAAGGTCCCATCACAAGTCGAATCAGGCAGAGAAGCATCGAAATCGTGATCATACTGATGCAAATACCAAGTACATAAGGTAGAAATATCATAATTGTTCTTCTCCTTCCTTGACGTTAAAAATTTCAATCAATGGAAGTTCATAGCGTAGTTTAATGGCTTCAATTTCAGCATCAATATCATCACAACTAAGCGCATGAACTAAAATATCGCCACGTTCTTGATCAATACCCGCACTTACTGTCCCTGGTGTGGTCGTAATGATCATTGCAAGAAGTGCATTAACATGCTCATGATCGGTGTCTAAAGGCACACGGAACCATTTTGGGTGTAAGTTTTTTTTTGGACCAAGCACTTGTTTTGCAACACGAATATTGGACAAAATGATGTCCCAAAGTACGACAAAAACTAAATGAATGGCAGGTTTCCAGTGAATATTGGGTGTACGAACAATAAATGGTTGTACAATTTTAGGAATAATTAAGCCGAGCATTATTGCCATAAAAATATCAAAGGCTTCAAAGCTATGCCCAAGCATTAACCAAGATAGACCAACCAGTACCGATACAAATGGATGAGGGAGGACGCGATCAATGAAAGAAAGTTTTTGTTTCATTTACTGCTCCATCGGCTTGAGTTGAGGTTGATCATGATCTTTGCGTTGTTCGGCTTGTTGTTGCTGAATCTGCTGCTGTTTATATTCTGAAATATGTTCACCATT
Organism: Acinetobacter sp. 1207_04; assembly: GCF_052850415.1. Classification (NCBI taxonomy): domain Bacteria; kingdom Pseudomonadati; phylum Pseudomonadota; class Gammaproteobacteria; order Moraxellales; family Moraxellaceae; genus Acinetobacter; species Acinetobacter sp. 1207_04. Next base: position 153,321 of record NZ_VXCQ01000001.1, read on the forward strand.
CAGCGTATTTTTTGAAATACTGTATGGAATATAGTGAGCATTTGGATCAGCAACTTCACCACCGTCTTTAGTTTCTGGAATATATTTTGGATCAAAAGGTTGAACACTAATGATCTTTTGATGTTCATCAGATTTCAAAATAAGTTGTTGATAGTGGCTCGCTTTCGTAATTTGCTGTGCAGTCTGTTCAGTATATTTTAAAATTGGTGCTGCACAAGCGACATATAAAATTAAGCCACTGAGCAGTAGGTAGATAGTCCAATCATTACGAACGGGCGCTTGATTTGGCAAATTTTGATAATCGGCATAGGCTTGTTCTGCTGGATTATTTTCTGGTGAAGTTGCTCGCCAAAATAAGACAAAGCCAACCCGAGTAAAAGCAAGAATACTGAGTAAACTTACCAAGAGTACAATACCAATAACCCAACCTTGATATGCGAAATTTGCAGTAGCTTGCAAAATGAGGACTTTACCTAAGAAGCCACTGAATGGCGGAAGTCCTGCCATCATTAAAGCAATAAGGAAGAAGCTTGCAGCAATGATCTTATCTTGCTTCATTTTAGGAGCAATTTTGAGATGATCTTTGAGTGCACCACGTTGTGAAGTAATCCATCCACAGAGCAAATAAAACGATGCTGCAATGATTGTGCTATGTACGAGATAATAGAGACCTGCACTCCATGCGGCTTCATTCATCATTGAGAATGCAACGAGAATCGTTCCAATAGAGGATAAAATCATAAAGCCGACAAAACGACGTAAACGATCGACACCTATTGCTCCAATCACACCATAGAGTGAAGTGATTAAACCAATAATCAACAAGGTATGACTTAAAATACTTTGCCCGAGTTCATCATTAAATACCGTACCATTGACACGTAAGATGGCATAAATACCAACTTTGGTCATAATGGTAAAGAGAGCAGCCACAGGTGTTGCCGCCACCGCATAGGTTTTTGGCAACCAAAAGCCGACAGGAAGCATTGCAGCTTTAATGCCGAATACGACAAAGAGCAATAAGCCACCTGCTGTAGCAAGGCGATGTTGATCATTGGGTAGGGTTGGCAATATACGTCCAACATCTGCCATATTGAGGCTGCCGACACTGCCATAGATCATGCCTAAGCCAATGAGGAATAGTGCAGATGCAAGTAGGTTGATGGTGACGTAGTGAATACCCAATTGAAAGCGTGCTTTGCCTTGCCCATGAAGGAGCAAAACATAAGATGCCATTAATAAAACTTCAAAGAAGACAAAGAGGTTAAATAAATCACCTGTGAGGAATGCACCACACAGTCCCATTAATAAGAAATGGGACATTGCATGGAAATAACGTCCACGTTCATCCCACTCTTTACTTGCAAACCAAAGGATGGGTAGTGCAAGGCTGTAGGTCAGTACAAGCATTAAAGCAGAGAGTTGATCTAGAACTAGAATAATTCCGAAAGGCGCAGTCCATTCACTTAGTTCGTAAATAAAGATTTGCCCTGAGCTTGCTTGTATTAGATAGCTGATTGCTGTTGCAAGTCCCAAAATTGCTGAGATTAAACTGATTCCACGACGCCAAGGTTGTCGCCAATCTTGTGCTAAAGTTCCTGAACCTGGATTGCCAAGTAGAACTAAGGCAAAGGCTGTAAATGCAGGAATGAGAATACTCAAAATAGGGGTATGAGTGTGCCAAAAATCAATCAACATATTCATTAAGGCTCATCCTCACGCGGATCAAAAGTATTCGGCTCCTCTTTAGAGTCAACATGATCTGTACCTGACTCATAACGGCTACGCAGTGCCAATTGAACAATGAATGCAGTAGTTGCAAAGCCAATTACAATTGCAGTTAACACAAGTGCTTGAGGTAAAGGATCTGTCACTTTTTCAGTTTCAACTAAAATTGCAGGTGCATTTTCTTGTAAGCGACCCATCGCAAAAAGAAATAAATTGACTGCATAGCCAATCATCGCAAGTCCTAAAACTACAGGGAAGGTACGAGCACGCAATACAAGATAAACACCTGTTGTCACAAGTAAACCAATTGCGGAAGCGAGTAAAAATTCTAAACTAATCATGATTACTCCTTAAAGACCGGACCGGACATACTTGAGTTGCGTGCATCACTGAGTACAGAAATGAGTAACATGGTTGCACCGACAACCGTGACATAAACACCCAGATCGAAACCTGCGGCAGATGCCAAATGGAATTTTCCAAAAATGTCAGTTTTAACATAAATGTGTGCACTGGTGAGGAATGGACGTGCCCATAACCAAGCGGCAATACCTGTTAAACCTGCAATAAGTAATCCTAGACCGATCCAGACTTCATACAGACGTCCAGATTTAACATTGAGCAATTGTTCGGTTTTGTCTTGTCCTAAAGCAATGTACTGAATCACCAGTGCCATAGAGGTAATGAGCCCTGCAATAAAGCCGCCACCTGGATAATTATGTCCACGCATGAAAATATGTAGACTAACAACAAGTGCAATAGGTAGCACCCAAGATGCCGTCATACGAAACATGAGTGGAGATGGGTTGAAGCGGTAGGTTAGACCTTGAGTCATCGTTGTACCATGTGCTCGCATACCATCCATCATGCACAGTGCACCAATGCCTGCGATTCCAAGTACAGTAATTTCGCCAAAGGTATCGAAACCACGGAAATCGACTAAAATGACGTTGACAATGTTTGAACCACCACCTAGAGGAAGTGCTTGTTGTACAAAGAACCACGAAATTGAATCGTGATCACGGGTTAGAATTAGCCATGTAATCCAACCAATCCCTAGACCTGCCACAATTGAAATAATTGCATCACGCCAACGACGGGTACGACTCGATTCATAAGGCGTAAGTTGAGGCAGTAATGATAAACTCATCAATAACAGTACAGTGGTCACGACATCTACAGTGATTTGAGTTAGTGCCAAATCGGGAGCAGAAAGTAGAATAAAGACCATGGTTACAACTAAGCCAATTGCACCACTAATTAAGACCGCTTTAATGCGTTCATGATGGAACCACAGCATCATCCAACATGCAGTAAAGAGTAGTAACCACAAGACAATGGCTGTGAGTGGGGCACTTGAAAGTTCACGTGTACCGAGGGTTAAACCTTGTCCCCATAGCGGTAATGTCACCATGAAAATACTAAAAACAATAATCAATAAAAGATAGTTCTGTAATGAACCTGTTTCGGTTTTTTGTTTTATTTTTTGAGAAATAAGTAGGAGGTTTTTAAGGAACTTTTCAAAAATCAATTTACCTTGAAATGCACCTAAAGCAGGGTCAAGATCAATTTCACGAATACGTCCACCTTTAGCCAGTGCAAAATAAAAAAGTAGACCACCAATTAAGGCAATACCACTCATCAATAAGGGGGTATTGAAGCCATGCCAAACTGCAAGGTGTACACCTTCAAATGTTGGTAATTGAGCGCTTGCACGTGTTCCTGCATTGACAATATTTTCAACCAATAAAGCAGGAAGAATACCGACTAAAATACATAAAGTAGCAAGGAAAATGGCAGGTGCACGCATACCAATATGAGGTTCATGTGCCTGTTTATTGGGAACTTCTGTACCGATGTCACCATCGAAGAATACGCCGTGTACTAAGCGAGCTGAGTATGCAACAGCAAATAGTCCTGCTAAAGTTGCCACAATAGCAGCAATAACAACATAACCACCTGAAAGGTTTGCCAAAAGTTCAGTAAAGAACATTTCTTTAGACAAGAAACCGTTGGTGAGTGGAACGCCTGCCATTGCAGCAGCAGTGATCATCGTCAATGTTGCGGTAAATGGAAGTAGTTGCCATAAGCCACTAAGTTTACGTAAATCTCGTGTGCCACTTTCATGATCAATAATACCTGCAATCATAAACAGTGCGGCTTTGAACGTTGCATGATTAATGATGTGAAAAATAGCAGCAGCAACGGCTAAAGGTGAACCAATACCCAATAGGCACATAATCAGACCTAAATGACTGATGGTTGAATATGCCAATAAGCCTTTTAAATCTTCTTTGAAAATAGCAAAAAATGCAGCCATGCATAAAGTGAGCAAACCAATAGTAGTCACTAAATTATGAAATAATGCCGAACCGACAAAAATAGGTAAGAGGCGTGCAACTAAGAAAATACCCGCTTTAACCATGGTTGCTGAATGTAAATAAGCAGACACAGGAGTCGGTGCTGCCATAGCATTAGGTAGCCAAAAATGAAAGGGGAACTGCGCACTTTTTGTGAATGCACCCAATAAGATCAGCAATAAAGCAGGGACGAATAGTGAACTATTTTGAATTTGCTCCGCCATTCCAGTGAGTTGATCAATTTGGTAAGTACCAGTGATTTGCCCAAGTAGAATGAAACCACCGAGCATGGCAAGACCGCCCATCCCTGTGATGGTGAGCGCCATACGAGAGCCACGTTGTGCCGCTTCATAATTGCTCCAATACCCCACCAACAGAAAGGATGAAATACTCGTTAACTCCCAAAAAACCAATAAAATAATTAAGTTATTGGATAATGAGATGCCAAGCATTGCCGCCATAAACAGCATGAGCAATGCATAGAGTTTACTGAGAGAATTTTTTGGACTGAGATAATAATAGGCATAAATATAAATCAGCGTGCCAATACCACTGATGAGTAATGCGAAGATTAGACTGAGTGCATCGAGACGAAAGCTAAAATCGATGCCGAGTTGCGGTAACCATTGCCAACTTTGGACAACAGGTATGCCATTAAAAACTTGTCTAGCTTGTAATAGAAGTAGCAAGAAGCTACTTAGGCTGACAGCAATTGCGCCACATGCAGTTAAGCCACGTGAAAATCGTTGCAACCATAAGACAAGTAGAGTGCCTAGGACTAATGGTAGTAAGATGATAATCGGTAACACACGTGTATCCAGTATCGTGAATGGGCCGAAACCTCAGTGAATCTTATCTTCCAAAAACTGCAGGGACTCAAGGAAAGCCCCAAAGCGATGAAACTTTGGAAGCTGAATCTAAAAAATTTGAAGAAACAAGCTGTATTGCACAACTTGATAAAACGATTGTAAAATCAAAATGGATTGAAAAATCTAATTCAAATTGAATTTTTATCTTATTACATGTAGGGAATAACATCAATTTATTTTGTCAGATTTTGCATAATGTCAACATTGTACGGCTAGTTTCACCTAGGTAATGTTGAAAAATACGTCAGAAAATATCTATTTAGATGCTATTTTACAGATCACTTCAATCTGTGAATGAATCTTTTAAATCAGAATTTTAAAGTTCTAGATTCATTATGTGAGAAATACGCGGATTTTGAAAAAAGACCAAATATGCAAATATCGAGTCTTTGGTATTTTTTGATTCGTTTAAATCATCATTGACATGGAGATATATATGCAAATACTTAGATTTAATTCAAAGGCTGATGTGGCGTAGGATCATGATCTGCTCGCAGTAAGGTCAATAAAGCCAGTTTTTCTTCAGGATTCATGCTTTGAATTTTCTGAAAAAAGTCAGTCACATTATGTTCAGATGTATTGATCTCTATATTTTCTAAAGTAGATTCAGTTTCTATGTTTTGGTCGGAAGTAGAATGATTTGAGAGTAAATCCGCATAGATTTGTTGAAAATTTTGCTGCTGATTGTCAAATTGAATCTGTGAGATGGTTTTATCTTGAAGCAAGAAGCATTGATATTGTTCTGCGGTTTCAAGTAAAGCATTGCGTTGACTCGTTACAATAATTTGTACACGCGGAAATGCATGATGTAAACGTTCTAATACACCTAAACTATATGAATCATCAAGTTGGGCATCCAACTCATCAATCATTAAAATGCCATCACCTTCTATGCAAGGGTAAAGACTCAGTGGATTGAGTAAACACATACGGCGAACAATATCACCTAGCATAGCAACTAAATTTTTAAAGGAATTGGACAGTTGCACAAATTGAATGGTTTGCCCTTTGTAGACCACCATCAATTGTAGACGAGGTTGGTATTCAATAAAAAGATCAGTAATGTCGGGAATAACGGTTTGTAGTGTGGTGCGGAGTGCCGTTAAGGCAGGGGTATGCATTTGGGTGCTAGCATGTAGAAGTGCATCTGCCAATAGACTAGTATCAGGAGGTGTTGATGTCAGTTTACTTTGCTTACGATCTGCTAAAATTTGTTGAAAGACTTGCGTTGTTTGGGCATTTTCCACATCACTGATCTCTCTTAACCATTCAAAAAAACGAGTAAATGTAGTAAAAGGCAATGGAACAGCCTCATAGGCAGTTGCCGATTGGAACACATGAGGATTGTTTTTATTTAATAAACTAATTTCATTAACAAAGCGTTCAGTTGGATAAAATGCAACAAGGGGTAAACCTTGCATAGGGTCTTGTTTAATCGCTTTTATATACTTTGCAGTCAGTTGTTCGAGTTGTTCAACTTCGACTTTACTGATACCAACACCCGTTGCATTTAATGTTTTATACAGCTCCCATTGGCAACGAAAAGTATTAATACTACGTGCATCGGCACTTTCACTGAGTGGTCCAATTTCAGTAGGAACATCAACTTCAATCTCAATCTTAGATTGCACACGTTTGTACATAATATCTTGATCGGGCATGACAATGCCGGGACTGCGTAAATCTTTGAAGCGTGCAGGAAACCATGACAAGGCATGAAACATATTTTTAAGTAGCGTGGTTTTTCCTGAAGCTTGTTCACCAATAATCAGGGTCACAGATTGATTAGGATTAAATTCAACTTTCAGATCAGAAAAATGACAGGCATGTCTGAGACGAATGGCATGAATTTTCATGGTATACCTTTAAATTTTGACGACTGAATTGTTCTGCCAAAATTTAGGCAGACGCTTTATTATTAATTTGTGGTCTGATTTTGAGTTGTTGAACCAGATCGTAGATATGATGAATGTTTAAGCTTACTTTAGCACGCGTACAGGCAACGTATAATAATCGTAATTCTTCATCACTGATTTTATGTTCTAAGCCATTTATTTTAAATTGATAATCATCTTCGATATGTACTCGATTCCATTCTAAACCTTTGGCTTTATGTGCTGTAGAAATGACGTAGTCGGCTTGTTCAATGGGCGTAATTTTGGCTAGGGCTTTTTTTAGTGGTTCAGTACCGTGATCATCGACTAGCTTTACTAAAGGTTTAATATCACTACCATCATTGGTTTCACAGTATTCATGTACATCATGCCAAGAATTAAACCATGCAAGTTCAGGAACATCCGTTGCACGCTTGCCTTGTTTGAGCATGCTTGCTGCATCAACAAAACGGTTTAATCGTGCGTGGTCGGCTTGTAAACTGACTTTATCTCCCTGAACTAAACCTGAAAGCAAAAGCTCCATTGCACGTGCGTTGGTACGGCATAAAATGGCATCACGCATTTTGGTATGTGGTTTATTGACCACACTTGATTTTGCGTCAGGATTACCAATTAACGGCACAGTTTCATTCAGCGCACCAAGTAGTAAATTTGCAACATCAGCAATAGGTTCACCAAAACGGAATGAAGTCGTGAGCCGTGTTGAAGGCAAAGGCATTTGTTGCATGGCATTGACCGCACCACGCCATGCATAAATTTGTTGATGTGCATCACCAACATAGATTACTTGAGTATTACGCTGACGCAGTAAAATTCCAAGCATAAGCGGATCTGCATCTTGCGCTTCATCGAACAGCACATAATCGGCAGGAATATACGGATCGGAAAGTGCCCATAGTTTTAGATAAATATCATGTCCAATACCAGCTTGATGATTCTGATCAATAGACTCTAGCCAACGGCGCTCGACTGAAGGATATAAATGTTTTTGTAATGACTCAACATCATCGGTATGTAGCCAACTTGGCGCTTGAATGTGTCGAGGGGCAGGGTATTGTGAACTTGTCGAACAAAAATAGCTGACGGCGTTGGCAACCAAGCTCGCAAGACGACTTGGCATGAGTGTGTAACGTTCGTAACGTCCACCCATTAAACGACGAAGTGTGATTGGCTCTATACGATATTCTTTAGCAAGAAAGCCTGGACTTAAACGAGGCAAGCGAAGTTTATCGGTCACACCACGAGGCACGCTACGAAATGCGAGTGAGTGAAACGTTCGACAGTCTACGCCACGATGAAATTTATTTTGTGCTTCAGATGCAATCGCTTTGTTAAAAGCTAAATACATGCCACGGCGATGCTGCATAGCATCACTGATCAATTGTAATGTTGTCGTTTTACCCGTGCCTGCATAAGCAATCACTTTAAATGATTGACCTTTTTGCGCTTCTTCAATGGCAAAGTTTTGTTCTGTCGTGGGCTTTAATAGGTCTGACACAGTGGCTAAAATCTACACAAAAATAAAAATCAAGAGATTGAGTATAGCAAAGAACAGTCCGAATAAGCGTACATTCAATCGGGAAGATCATGTTCGAAAAGCTGAGTAAATGTTGGTTCTGAGATAAGTCATGGATAATAAAAAAGCTCATGTAGTACATGAGCTTTTGAATTTAAACATTATCTTTGCTTATTGAAATGAATAATTAGTGATCACGCTTGGCTTTTTCAACTAATCCTGATAAACCTTGACGGCGTGCCAATTCATTGAGAACCAATTGAATATCAAGGTCGAAATAACCCAGCATTACAATGGTATGGAACCATAAGTCTGCCACTTCATAGATTAAATCATTTTTATTATCTTCATTGGCTACGGCTTTAAAATCTTTAGCTGCAATAATGGTTTCAATGCTTTCTTCACCAATTTTTTCTAGAATTTTGTTTAAACCTTTGTCGTAAAGCTTCGCGACATATGAAGAGTCAGGATCAGCCGCTTTACGCTCTGCCATCATTTTTCCTAAATAATCGAGGACTTCGACTTGTTCGGATTGGGCATTTGATGCATTCATTGCCAATGTGTGTGGATTTACCGATTTTTCACCATAGATTGCGTTTGGATCTTTCAGTTGAGCATCGACAATTTCCCAGCCATTTGGTGTGAGCTTACGATAGAAACAAGACTCACGACCTGTATGGCAGGCTATTCCGCCTTCTTGTTCAATTTGTAGGACGATCACATCTGCATCGCAGTCTAAACGAATTTCGTAAACTGTTTGAAAATGCCCAGATTCTTCACCTTTGAACCAAAGTTTACTACGTGAACGTGAGAAATATACCCCACGCATTTTATCTGCAGTGAGTTGTAACGCTTCACGGTTCATCCATGCCACCATCAAAATACGACCTGTAAGATGATGTTGTGCAATAGCAGGAATAAGTCCTTGTTCGTTAAATTTTACTTCATCGAGCCATTGCAAGTTGTTCATAGGATTTCACCAAGTTATTAAGTTTTAAGATGCTACGTGCTGATGTTTTTGAATCAGCATAGAGGATAATAGTTTACGTGATTTGAAATGGTTTGCGGAAAATCTTAAAAATTATTTATCGTTAGGAATCCACGAAACATAACCTTGCTAATGCTTTTTAACAAACTCAACAATAAATTCTTTTTGAGCATCATTAAAAACGTGGTTGTCTTTTTCCCATTGTGATTCCAATCTAAAAATGAACGAATCCATATAGGTTTTATTCTTATCTGTGGTCAGGAAATGATAAACAGCAGAAGGAAAAAAGAATTTATAGCTTCCAGAATTTAAAAAACTGCGACTATTTCCAAAATAATATAAATATTTATAACTTACATCTTTCCATGTCTTAATACTTTCAAGTGGTCTAGTGCGTGAACGAGTAGCATCTAAACCTGCTTGTAAGTAAAATTTTGACCAATCGAAGCCCCATTCAAGAAGTAAGCCTTCTGCGGACATGTCTATTGCCGATAAATAATCATCATCAATTTGGTCAAAATAACAATAATGAGTATTGTAGAAATCGCATTCTAGTAGAGAGCGATTATCTCCTAATTGGAAAGGTGGGAAAATATTTTCGAGAGATTCTTTAGTAATTTCAAACATCGCCGTTCCGTTTGTTTTTCACAATCTGCTCATACTGCATCTGACTCAACATGCCAGATTTTAAACCTGAAACAGTCAGCGCCATTTCTTTGCGGAAATAGGGAATACGGTACATCCACGAAAAAGTTAAATCACGAAAAGCACCCGCCCACCACAAATCAGATTGATAGAGTGGAGTTAGTAAACGACTTAAAAACTGATAAAAAGCAGTCGAACTTTGACGATGTTGATGATAAGTTTGCCAAAGTTTCACATGATCAATTGAATTATTATTTTTTGATATTTCTACAGCTTGCCCCAACGCCCAAGCATCAAGGAGTGCCATATTTGCACCTTGCCCAAGTTGTGGACTCATGGCATGTGCAGCATCGCCCAGCACACCAATGCGACCTTCGCCAAACTTAGACATCACCACATCACGATAATTTGCAGCAAACCATTGTTGTTTTTCTTCGGGATTGGCAATGACTTGCTCCAGCCATTCAGCAGCAGGCTTCCAACGCTTAGATACTACTTTTAACCAATCAGAACGTGATTGATTATCCTGTAAAAAATTTCCTAATTGATCTGTTGGCATGCTCCAAAAGACACTTGAAAGCCTCTGATTATGAGCTGTAGGAGTTGCACCCGTTGGGAGAATACCCATCATAATTTTAGATTTATCATAAAACTGATGCAGAATTTTTGCTTCGAGTGTTAAACATTCAGGAACAATTGTCCATTTTGCACCCCAAGGATAAGGCTTATCAATCTTCACCCAAGCCTTAGGACGTAGCTCGCTACGTGCGCCATTTGCAATAATCACTGTATCGAAAACAGCATCAAAAGGTTGATCATCCACAGCGCCATAGATTCTTATTTCATTGGTAGATTCTTCAAGTCGTTGAATATCTGTATTCATTTGCCATGTAATCAATTCTGAATATTCATGGAATTTATTTTCTAACACATGACATAAGCTTGCACGATGAATGCCTAGACCGTAAAAATCTGGGTGTGCTTGAGTATAGTGACTATTAACAATTTTAAAACCATTGGCAAGTTGTCCTTCTAATCCTGTGACGATTGCACCTAGTTTAAGTGCTTCATCGAGTACGCCTAAATGTTCAAATACAGCAAGCCCAGAAGGTTGTAGCAGTAGACCTGCACCGACAGGTTCGAGTTCGTTTACTTTTTCAAAAAGGGTGACGTGAATATTTTGTCGAGCCAATAATATTGCAGTTGAAAGTCCTGCTGTACCTGCACCAATGATGGCAAATTTTGGAATTTTAGATGTTGGCATTATTGGTTTTAGTCTTTTTAATTGTTTTAAATTTAACAAAATAGAGGAAATAGGCAAGATAAAACTTGGTTAGCGTTTTATTAATCTCCCTAATTCCCTCTTTAAAAAGAGGGAATTTTTTAAGTTTATAAACGTTGCATTACTTCCGCAAAATTCTGTTTTTCTATCAACTCTAAAAATTCATCGCCCAATCTTTGGCTTTCTGCAACAGATTGTCGCCATAATTTTTTACGTTCACTGCCTGATAAGCCTTTTAATACAAAATCTTTACGATCAGGCAACCGTCCTAAAGGTAAGGATTGTAAATATTCTTGAGATGGCGAAATCAGTAAAGTTCTTGCTTGATTTTTAGGGTTGGCTTTACGTGATTTAAACATTTTATCGAACCAACCCGGTGTGATGCTGTCGGTGAAATGAGGATATAAAACAATACCTTTACTCTCAAATGGTAGGTCGATGTGATAGTCAATCAAACCACCATCACGATATGCACCTTCAGGAGCATCGGCAATATTTTTCACTGCAGGCGTTACACCTGGAATTGAACCCGAAGCCATGAGCCAATCGGCAACATTATCCTGATTAAAATTCATATAATGAGTTTTAAAAGCATCATCCCGAATTTTAAATTGTGGAAAATCTGTAGGCTGACAAATCACACGCTGCATAAATTTATTTAAGTGATCACGAGAAATCGCATTACTACCAATAATTCCAAGTAAAGAGCTATATAATGCAAGTTTTTGATCACTTTGAAATAAATGTTCGGCTTTTGCTGCAATGATGGCTAAATGATAGTCAGGATGAGTGACTAATTTATCAGGTTGATCACCTAAAACTCCATGAAGCATGTCTCTTGAAATTTTTTCGATATCGGCGATTTTCATACCTTTTTTAAATGGTAAATTGATATACAACTCAGCCAATTTTTCAGGTCCGAGTTTTTCACCTTGCGCCACAATTCCTGCAAAACGCCATGCACCAACAGATGAACCAATTAAAAAACGTCTTTGTTTGGCTTGAGGGAGAAATTCCCCAAAAATAGCTTGGTCTAAACCTGTCAGCCCGATGCCTTTGGGACCACCTGCTGCACCTGGAATCATATCCACTTGCTGTGCATGAAGACCTTCTTTTTCGATCAGTTGTTTGGCGAGCGAGCCAGCTTGGATTTTAAGTGATGATGGTTTTCGGTAGAGAATTTGGGTCATGGTGATGTTCGCTCAAACAGATGGCTATATTTTAGAAAATAGTCATGACAGGGCAATGGCGAGAGGTATCAGTAGATGACTTTTGAGTCATTGGATACTTTATTCAAGGTTTTGAAAATAAGTATTCCTTAATTTTTAAGAAATTGGAAAAACTGAGAATTGCTATTCAAATTTATATTGAGAATTCCTTCCCCCCAAAGGGAGAAGGTTAGGATGAGAGGAGTTTAAATAAGAACTTCTCCCTTACATAGCAGTTCTACTCATCTCTAAAGTTAAATTTTGTACAAGTACGTCATTTAGATTGGGAGTGTAAAATCCCTAATATGGAAAAACCACACCAAATTTGATGTGGTTTTTAAGGTAGTTCAATTATTTAAGGTGATTTAATTACTTCGCAATCCGCCAAATCGCTAAAACACTTGCCAGCACAATTAATACGATAGATACATACCACGGCGCAATAATTGCAATAGACAATAAAATCGCCATGATACTGCCGAACATCCAACTCCGTTTTTGTTGATGCTCAACTTCCAAACGCATCATTTGCAATTCATGTAGTTGCTTTGAATGCCAAGCAGATTGATTTTTCAAACCATTTAGACTATCAATCATTAGCATTGGTAAATCTTGCGCACCTAAAAGTAAATCAGGGATTTTTTGTCCTAATTCTTTCAGGTTTTTCTGAGGGTTCATTTGTGCTTTAACCCATTCAGTCAGAATCGGTTTTGCTGTACTCCAAATGTCCAAATCAGGATACAAGTCTGTTCCCAAACCTTCTACGTGCACCAATGTTTTGAGTAATAACATCAATTGCGGTGGAATTTCTAAATGAAAGCGACGTGCAATATCCATGACTTGAATCAAAATGCCTGCAAAGTCCAATTCGTGCATCGGCTTGGATACCATTGGTCCGACAGTGCGACGCATTTCACGCGCTAAAGCATCTTGATCAGTCCCCGGTGGAATCCAACCTGCTTGATGCACGATTTGAATCAACTGCATGAAATCACTGTTCATTACAGCAAGTAACATGCGAGCAACGGTCATCTGATCTGATTTAGACAACTCACCCATAATTGCACAATCGAGTGCAATATAACGAGGACTACTTGGATTTAATGTTTCAACAAAGACATTTCCTGGATGCATGTCAGCATGGAAAAAGTTGTCACGGAACACTTGGGTAAAGAAAATTGTTAAACCTTTTTCAGCTAGATCTTTACGATCCATGCCCAATCTATCAAAGGTTTCAGTATCTGAAATTGGTACACCTGTGATGCGTTCTGCCACCATCACATCTTTGCTATCCATATACACTTCAGGCACATACATCATACTTGAACCTGTGAAGTAATGGCGCATACGGCGTGTATTTTCAGCTTCTAAAGTCAAATCGAGTTCATTCAAAATGACTTGACGATAGTTCTCAATAATTTCTGAAATATGCACAGCACGAGCAGCTTCAAGACGCTTTTCTAGACTTGCACCAAGCCATCTTAAAATTTCAAAATCTTGTAAAATTTGACTGCGAATGTCAGGTCGAGTGACTTTGACAACTACTTCACGACCATCATGGAGGGCAGCCGTGTGTACCTGTGCAATTGATGCTGCTGCTAAAGGCTGTTCGTCAAAACGGGAAAATAGCGTTGAAATATTGGTTTTTAGAGATTGTTCAATACGCGTTTTCGCAACATCATTATCAAAAGGTTTAACACGATCTTGTAATAAAACCAATTGTTGTAACATTTCTGGTGGAATCAAATCACGACGAGTTGAGAGTAATTGCCCCATTTTAATCGCGAGAGGTCCCATCTCTTCTAAAGCTTCTTTCAGCTTGAGAGGGTTCTTTTTCTCTTTGCTTGACCATGCAGCAGGGTGCATGCGAATTAATGCTAAGACATGACGCGCTTTTTCAGGTAACTCTTCCGCAGGAACCAGTGTATCGAGTCGATAGTGCGCGGCAATGCGCCAAAGTTCGAGTAAACGGCTGATGTGCGGAATCATAAATGGTCTTACCTAGATTGTTCAGAATTGAATTGATTTTGAAGTTGTTGAATTTTAGCTTCAAGTCGGTCAATATTTTGATTGAGTTGACGCGTATCTTGTTGTAGATCATCCATTTGCCAACGTGGCGCAAAAAGACCAGAATCTTCTTTTAGAAAATCTTCGACAAAGAAGGTATGACTTTGCACTGAACGTTTTAAATGTTTGGGTGCAAGCTGAATTTTGCCGATTTCATGTGCCAAAGCAGGACCAATCCACGGGCTTAAATGTGAAGCTAAATCAGGTTCAGTCTGTTGGATGATGTTTTGAATATCCTGCAAAAGATGATAATCACCTTCAAGCGGAATATTACCAATATCTTCAGCAACAAAGAGCTTCGCTAATTCAACAATACTTTTGACGTGTAAGGTTGCCGTTGCTTCAGCAATTGCAACAGTTTTGTCATAAGGGCGTTGTTCAAATATAGAAGGCGTATCGCTTTTACCTGTTACCGTTGGTTCAAAACGAACTTTATACTCATCAAAATAAACATCAACCGACAACTGTGGTGAGTCGATCACCACACGTAATAGTTTGCCTTGCAACTGATTGAATTGGATGCGAGTAATCGCATCCATATTGATCAACTGATTGATCAGTCGTTCAACTGCACCGAGTGCTAAAATTGACCACATAATGCAACCTTATTGTTAATCATCAAAATGTGAAAATCACAGTTTAAAACCACGGTGAACCGCAACGATACCACCTGTTAAATTGTGGTAGTCACAGTTTTGGAAGCCCGCATTTTCCATCATCCCTTTAAGGGTACGTTGGTCAGGGTGCATGCGAATTGATTCAGCTAAATATTTATAACTTTCAGCATCATTGGCAATGATTTTACCCATGATTGGCAATGCCGTGAATGAATACATATCGTAAAGTTTAGAGAATGGTTCAAACACAGGTTTAGAGAATTCTAAAATGAGTAAACGACCACCTGGCTTAAGTACACGATACATGGCTTGTAGTGCAGCATCTTTATCAGTCACATTACGTAGACCAAAACTGATGGTGAGTAAGTCAAAACTGTTGTCTGCAAATGGCTCTAAAGTTTCAGCATTTGCCAAAACGAAATCGACATTGGTACAGCCTGCATCAATCAGACGATCACGACCAACATTGAGCATCGATTCGTTAATATCAGATAAAACTACGTGACCTGTAGGACCAACTTCACGGCTAAATACTTTGGCTAAATCACCCGTACCGCCTGCGATATCAAGTACGTGTTGACCACGACGAACGCCTGACATATTGATTGCAAAGCGTTTCCATAAACGATGAATACCAAATGACATTAAGTCATTCATGATGTCGTATTTTGCTGCTACAGAGTGGAATACTTCGGCAACTTTTTGAGCTTTATCATCACTACTTACAGTCTGATAACCGAAGTGAGTGGTTGCACCGACATTGCCCGTGTTTGCGCCACGTGGCAGATTGTATTTAGGTACTGTACCTGAAACAGGTGTATCAACATGGGCTTGTTGTAAAGATTGTTGTTGCCCTTGTGGAGTACCTTGCGGTAATGGTTCAGTTAAAAAAGGACTCTGTTTGTCTGTATTGGTTGCCGACTCTACAGGTGCGGTTGGCTGTTGGTTTTCATTCGACACTTGAGTCACTCCTGAACACAAAAATGGGAAATCTGATCTTATTTTGCATAATGACAGATTCTGCAAAAATTTGCAGTCTTCTGCACGTAATTGTTATGAATAATATACAAAAACCGATCGAAAAGATCGGTATATATTGGATGTGATTTCAACATTTAATAAAATGGGTTGGGTTCGCCCGCATGAACTTTTTCAACAATTTCCCGTTCTTTTACCGTGAATGTATGAATAAAATTTGCAGCAGATTTCATAGGTTTCATTGCGATAAAACCCTCACCAATAAAGTCATACATCAATTCAAAACGATATTTATTTGCAGCACCTTTACACATTTTAAAAGCAGTGTGCATGATGAATGAACGCATATATTTATCGAGTGCGCCACCCAGGTCATCAAGTAAAGAGAGTTGATCTAAACGGGCGTCATATTGATCGAGTTTAATAAGTGTTTGACGCATCATTTCATTATCAATGACTTGATCTGCAGGATAATCTTTCAGAAGTTGTGCTGCGACTTGTTCATCAAGCTGCATGGCTAAAACAGCAAGTCCAACAGATTTTAAGCCTGTTTTAATGGCATTTTCAGGAATGATTTTTTCAGCTTTATGCGCGTATTTTAACAAGCGTTCAATTTGTACAGCTAAGTCATCAAACTCAGGACCACCATATAAACGATTAAGAAAATATTGTGCCATCAGAACATTTTCTTTTTGATTAAATAAGTCCTGATGCGTCATTTGAATACGGTTTTTTAACCATGTCTGTGCTTCATGTAAACGATTTTTTAATATAGGGTCGGTGTGGTAACTCAACTGCTGATATTGTTCTAAGAGTTGATCTAGTGCAGCAAGTTTAGACATATAAAGCTCGAAAATCTGTTTTGATCAAGAATAAAGGCAGTTTAACGGTATCTCTATGACAAAAAAACAAAACAATGCAGAAAAAATGCCATAAATATTGATTAATTTGAGCAAGGTATTGACTCTGTATAAAAAAAATCATGATGTAATCTGATCAGGTTATACTCAAATCAATATCAAAATATATGTGAAAAAATGATGAAAGAAGAATTAGATTTTGTTGTGCGTGATGAAGAAAGTTTATCGGTAGATTTGATTGAAGCTCAGTATGCTTTAAAAAATAGTCGTGATCAAAAAAATGGGAAAAGTTTAGTTATTTTGGTTAGTGGAATTGAATTAGCAGGTAAAGGTGAGGCGGTAAAACAGTTACGTGAATGGGTTGACCCTCGCTATTTGCGTGTTAAAGCGGATCCTGCACATCTATTTTCAGATAAACAAACTTTTTGGCAACCATATGTTCGTTTTATTCCTGCAGAAGGGCAGATCCAAGTCATGTTTGGCAATTGGTACAGCGATTTATTAGCGACCACGATGCACGTTTCACGTCCACTCGATGACACACTTTTTGATGCTTATGTCGATAGTATGCGTACTTATGAACAAGATTTGAAAAATAATCATGTCGAAGTCATTAAAGTTTGGTTTGATTTATCTTGGAAAAGTTTACAAAAACGTTTAGATGAAATGGATGCCTCAGAACAGCGTTGGCATAAGTTACATGGTTTAGATTGGCGTAATAAAAAACAATACGATACTGTACAAAAGTTACGTCAACAATTTACAAATGATTGGTTTGTTATTGATTGTGAAGATGAAACTGTACGTGATCAGCAATTTGCTCAACATATTTTACGTGCGCTAAAAGAGTTACCACGACATCGCACATCGGTACGGACGAAATGGAAACAAACAATCACACCTGAAGTTTTATTGAATCCTGCTCATGACATTTTATCGGCAGAAGATTATAAAACTGAGTTGAAAAAACTGACTAAAAAAGTTTCAGATGCACTAAGAAATGATCCTCGAAATATCGTCATTAGCTTTGAAGGCATGGATGCAGCGGGTAAAGGTGGTGCAATTAAGCGTATTGTGAAAAAACTTGATCCTCGTGAATATGATATTCATACCATTGCCGCCCCTGAAAAATATGAACTTCGCAGACCTTATTTATGGCGCTTTTGGACAAAAATTCAGCCTGAAGAAAAAATTACCATTTTTGATCGGAGTTGGTATGGACGGGTATTGGTCGAGCGTATTGAGGGTTTTGCAAATCCTGTGGAATGGCAACGTGCCTATGATGAAATCAATCGTTTTGAAAAAGATTTAACTGAAAATCAGCATGTGATGATTAAGTTTTGGTTAGCGATTTCAAAAGAGGAGCAAGAAGCTCGTTTTAAAGCCCGTGAGCAGACACCGCATAAGCGCTTTAAAATTACCCCAGAAGATTGGCGTAACCGTGGGCATTGGGATGAATATCTGAATGCAGCCGCAGATATGTTAGAGCGAACCAATACCGACTGCGCCCCTTGGCATGTGATTGCCACTAATGATAAATATTCGGCTCGTATTCAGGTGCTTAAGGCAATTTTAAAGCAGTTAAAAGCTGATTAATATCTTGAAAATCCGTGTACTTTTTGTGTCTATATGGTTTCTGGGGTAAGGAATTTAACTACTAACTAAGGGGGGAGAGTAGATGTAACCTCTCTTTAAGTGAAAAGAAAGGCACTTTGTTTTTTTTTTCAGTAAAATAGTAAAAAGCGGACTTATCATCCGCTTTTCTATTGTTTTAAAATATCTAAAATACGACTAAGAATACTTCACCACGCTCGCACTTTGCTTTTGCTGAATCCCTTTTGCTAACTTATAGCATTCATCTACATGAACTTCAGCGACTTTTTTCATCACAATATAACCTAAACTTGCCGCAATAATTGAACCGCCCAGTGGAATAAATTTAGTCACTTGCTTAGTAATGACTTTCGCAGCTAAATTGTTGAGCGATGCTTTTGCCGCAGTACGTGCGACCACTAAACCTGAAAACTCAAAACCACGTTTACGTAGCTCATTCCAATGCACTTTTTTAGTTTCAGGGTCATACACACTAATTTGCTCAGGTGCGAGTCCAAAACGTGCATTAATTTCAGGAATGAGTAAAGACAACATACCGATATCAATAATCACATCAAAAAAGGGGATAGGAATAACAGCAACACCTGCCGAAACGTAAGAACGTTTTTTAACAAGCTCTAAGCATTCTGTACGAATGTTTTCAAGGTTTAAATGTGGATCAATCGAGTCTGGAATTTTATCAATTTTCATAAAGTAATTACCTATTTATCAAGATTTTTATCATATTTCTACAGAAGCAGTGTGTAAGCTTGAAATTGTGAAGTTATGTACCAATAATGCAGTAAAAATGCCATAGTATGAAGTCGTTGTATAGAGGCGAATGTTTATGCTTTTGTGCATTTCAATAAATCATTAAAACAGACGGTTGAGGGACTATGGCGATTCATGTAATTCAAAGCCAACGTATAGATGTGCTTGTACAAGGGCTCTTACAAAATACGGCTCAACCCTCAAAAAATCCATTTACTGTTTTAAAAACCCAACATTTTATTGTACCGAGCCCTGCTGTGCAGGAGTGGCTGACACAAAAAATTTCAGAACAACAAGGTATTAGTGCCAATAATCAGTTTCATCATCGTATTCGTGGTTTTCAATGGTTTGCCTATCAACAAATATTAGAAAATAAAGACAAAGTCCGTAAAGCAAATATTCCTCGTCTGATTATGAAGTGGCGTATTTATCAAACGCTGAAAAATCATATTGATAGCGATGAAAACCAATTGCCTTTAGATCATCCATTGTTTGGCATTGTGAAACGGATTTATGATTCAGCTTCAGCACTTGAGCATGGCTTTAAAAAGCAACTGAAAAAACAAAGTATGTTGTATTGGGTGTCGGAGCAAGTATCAAAACTATTCGGCAATTACATGCTCTATAGAGGGGGATGTCAGAAAAATTGTGCAAATGAAGGTCATGAATGTACTTGTACAGGCAATTGGCTAGGTCAGTGGGGGCGTAATCAAGCTTTAAATTTAGAAAACCAATTTTTTAAAAAAGATGAAATCTCGGTATTTACGCTGAATCAGGCGGAAGAATTAGAAAGTTGGCAACGCTGGTTATGGCAACATACTTTTCATGATGATTTTATTGATATACACAGTATTGATACTGAATTTTGGGCGACTTTAGATGATGAGTTACAACGTCCACAGGCATTAAAAAAATTGCCGAGTCGGCTGACAGTGTTTACTTTATTGGATTTGCCACCGAGCCAATTACAATTTTTAAGACGACTTGGGCAGTATATTGATGTGGTGATTTTGCACTATAACCCATCACAAGAATATTGGGCAGATAGTGTCGATCCAAATTGGAAAAAACAATACGATTTACGAGTGAAAGAGCGTTTTATTGCCAAAAATCCAAAAGCAACAGATGTTGAGATCAATCAATTTTTCGAACAATTTACGCTTAACTTTAATGCTGAGACACGAGAATCTCGTCATCCATTACTGACACGGTTTGGTAAACAAGCTCGTGACCATTTTTCAATTTTATCCAATCTTTCTTCAGGTGAGGAAGGGCAGTGGGTCGATGCCTTTGTCGATGAAGAACCAATCAATTTGCTCACCAAACTTCAGTCCGATATTTTATATTTAGTTGAACCTGAAGAGCATGCGTATAGGATTGCACCGACTGATCATTCCATTCAAATCAATGTTTGTCATTCAGGATTACGTCAGCTTGAAGTTCTCAAAGATAAAATGATTCATTGGCTTGCCCAAGGCACAACAGAACAGCCTCGTAGACCTAGTGATATTTTAATTTTAGCACCTGATTTAAAACAGATAGAACCGCTCATTCGCAGTGTATTTCCACATATACCTAATCAGGGCAGTGTGTATTTACCTGTGAAAATTGCAGGCGTAACACAACTTGATGCAAGCAATGCATGGCGAGCTGTGTTAGGTCGTATGACTTTGGTTGATGGACGTTTCAGTGTTGAAGACTTTGCAGATTGGCTGAATTTAAATGCCACACAAATTCGTTATGAGTTAGATGTAAACAATACAGATCGCATGGTTGACTTACTAATTAGCGCAGGCTTTAAACGAGGTTTGGATGCAGCACATTTACAACGCAGTTTAAGTCAGGACGATCAAGATTTTCGTTTTACCTTTAAATATGCGCTAGATCGTTTGGCATTGGGTATCGCTATTCCTGAACATATTATTTTTGATGAAACGCTTAGTTATGCACAAGTGATGCCGAGTGATTTTGAACTGATTGCAAAACTGATTCAGATTTATCATGATTTTGATCATCGCCGTGATTGGATGATTGCGCATGAATTGGGTAAGAATACGACCATTCAATGTCATGTTGAAGCATGGTTGAATTTACTGATGAAAGAGCTTTCTGAATTTGAACAATCAGGTGTTGAAATTTTAAAATCAGTACGTGAAATTGTCAAAAAACAAGAACGTATGCTGACATTGGCATATCGAAATACACAAGATGAAACTGAGGCGAAAGAACTCAAACAGCTCTATCTACCTTTGCCTTATTTGCTTAATGAAATTGAAAATTTACTTGATGGGCAAATGGATCAAGCTTTGCCGACAGGTCAGATTACTTTTAGCCAAATTGGACAGATTCGTCCATTGCCTTACAAGCTCATTGTGATGTTGAACTTAGATGGTGGTAAATTTCCAAATCGAAGTGTGCATTTACCATTCGATTTAATGGAAATTTTAAAACCACAGTTGGGTGATCGTTCTCGTTTAGATGATGATCAAGGTGCATTTTTAGATGCCTTATTGTTGGCACAAGAAAATTTATGGCTGTTTTATAATGGCTTTGATGTCAGTGATGGCGAAGTACGTGATCCATCGAGTGTTTTACAAGAGTTGATCAACCATATTGCGTTTATTACAAAATCTGAGCGGACAGAAGCGAGCACTATAGAAAGTCTTGTTCAAGAAATAGCTATTCAAGAAACTCATACTCAAGCAGAATCTGATCAAGAAACTATTCAGCCTTATCAAATGATTAAACCGCAAGGCGTGGAGGTTGCTGAACAGGTACAATCGTTATATCAAATCCATACTTTACAACCATTTGATCTTAAAGGCTTTGAAACGGTTGAACAGCAAAGATATCGTGATCAGTGGTTTAACGTCGCACAGCAAATTCGTCAGGCTGAACAATTATCTGAGCGACAAGCATGGGCAAATGTCCCTTATCCAAGTTTAGACGAGCAAGAAAGCATTACGGTTTTGGATGCAGGACAATGGATTCAGGATATGACATTTCCTGCCCGTTTATATTTGAAAACCTTAGGCGTGGAAAATTTGCGTGCTCAAGATTTACCTGCATTGAATGAACCTTTAGTTTTAGATGGTTTAGCCAAATATCAAATTCGTGATTTCTTACAAAAACAAGATGTCCATGATCAGAATAACGGTGCAGATTCAGCATTATTACAAGACCAATTACCGATAGGGAAAGTTCAACACAGCGCATGGCAAATGAGTGTGGCGGAGCAAGATCGACTTAAAGATCGTTTATATCGGTATGCTGAAAAAGTGACTGAAACTACGCAACGTCAATGGACCGTTAAAGATGGTTTAGTGATGAATATTACCATTCCTAAACAAAACGAGTTGGAACGACAAGGACAGCATTGGGTCAGTTTAGATGCGTCAAGTGCCCGTGGAAAACGTCGTACTAAAGTTTGGTTGGAATATTTATTGTGGCTAAGTTATTTGGCTTTGGATGATGATCAATCACGAGTATTAAAAAGAATTGCGGTGTTTAGTGATGTCACTCTCATTAATGAAGGTTTGAGCTCCAAAGAGGCTGAAGCACATCTGTTGGCTTGGTTTAAAGCCTATGCTTATGGGCAGTCTGAACCTTTAGTTTTACCATCGGCACTCATGTTGAAGTTAGCTGAGGTGGGTAAAGAGCCAAAGTGGTCAGATGGTGATGTTGGAAATATGACGATGGAAAATTTTTCCGATTTACAAAATGAATGGACGAAAAGTGATGCCTTCTTACCTTACGATTTGACTGAAATGGAGTGGAGTCGTAAACATCGTGATTGGCAGTTTATTTTACAAGAACAAGATACAACAGCATTATTAAAACATGCGTGTGATCATTTCGCATATGCATTGTATAGCCCTATTTATCAGTATCAACAGGTTGCGGAGGAGTAATCATGAACGAACACGTATCTTCCGTAAATTCACAAATGAAGATGAATAAAAAGGTATCTATTCAGCCCATTGAAGACATGACGTTTACAGGTCTACATTGGATTGAGGCATCGGCGGGGACAGGTAAAACCTATACCTTATCGAGCCTAATGGTGCGCATATTATTAGAAAAATATTTGCCTAAAGATATCATTGCAACAACATTTACCCGTAAAGCATCGGCTGAATTAAAAAGTCGTATTCGGATACGTTTACAAGAATCTTTACGTTATTTTGAGGCTTGTCGCGATTTAACCGAACAAGAAGTTTTAGCCAAAGCAGCGAAAGAATCTGATCCATTATTTTCTAAATTACTGAGAACATTTGCAACGAAAATTGCTCACGCTTGTGAGCGTTTAAAGTTGGTGATTGATCAACTTGATGATTTATTTGTTGGAACGCTAGATAGCTTTAGCCAGAAGTTGTTACGTGAGTTTGCCTTTGAAAGTGGCAAAATTGAACGTGCTGAAATTACCGATGATGCAAAAAGTTATAGTCATCAGCTCATTCATGATGTATTGCGTGAATGGATTCAGGCACAACCGCAAAATATTATCGATAGTTTAATGTTTGCAGGAGAACTGCATGCTGTTGACTATTATGTTGCAACGGTTGAGCAAACTTTAAATTTTGCTTCAGCACAGTTTATTGAACCGCAATTTTCCAGTGCAGATGCTGATATTTTTCAGCAAGCAATGGTGCAATTGGCACAGATTCAGCCTGAGCAATTGCAAACTTTAGAAGCGTACTATTTGGAAAATGGCGAATACTATAAGCAAATTAATGGAACGAAATTTCGCGGTGGACGTTTCAATCGAATTTTTGCCAAAAGTTTTCCTGAAATTATTGCAACCTTACAACAGCATGATGCAAAACATTATTTAAGTACGCATTTAAATTCGGCAAAAGAAGATTTTGCGACACTAATCAAAGTTCTACGAGAAGAACAAATTTTTAAAAAAGCAGCACCTGAAAATATACAATCAGATTTTTATAATCATCCACTTATACAACAATTATTAAAAATTTATGAAGATATTGAAGTCTTCGAAAATCAATTGCATGGCACCAATACATTTTTAAAATACTACTTAGCGCAAGAAGTCAGAAAACGTTTACCACAAGTCTTGCAACAAAAGGGTGAAACAACGTTTGCACAACAAATTCGTACCCTTGCTGAAGCGTTAAACAGTGGAAAAGGGCAAGGTGAGCAAGGGCAACGTTTTGCAAGTTTTATACATGCCAAATATCCTTTGATTCTTGTTGATGAATTCCAAGATACCAACCAAGATCAAGATGACATGTTGGCGCAAATTTGGCGACATCCAAACCGTGTAAAAAAAGGTTGTATGATTATGGTCGGTGATCGTAAACAAGCGATTTACGGCTTCCGTGGTGGTGATATGCTGACCTTTTTAAAGGCGCATCAGGATGTTTTTGGTAAAGATGGGCATGAGTATAATCTGATTTATAACCATCGCTCAGTTGAGCCTCTAGTTGAAGTAGTCGATACATTATTTCAGCGACAACTCGATTTTGGTGAACAGGTTTTTTATACCCCTGTACAGGCAGGTAGTCGCCCACATCCTGATTTGATGGATCAAGGCATTGCAAATCCAAAACCATTAAGATGGTTACAACTCGAAGATAAAAAAAATGAAGCAGAACAAGTTGCTTGGAAGATATGTGATTTATTGAATCAAGGGGTTCAAGGACATTTATATTTTGCTGAAAAGTCAGGACAACGCCCGATTGATGAAAGTGATATTGCTATTCTTTCAAAAAATCACGATGGCTTAGATAAGGCACAATCGGCTTTACAATTTCTAGGTATTCGTACTAATCGTCCATCGAAAAAAAGTGTTTTTGAAAGCTCAATTGCGCAGGATGTTGGTGCTGTATTAGGTGCAATTTTACATCCATACCATGAAGGTAAAATTAAACGAGCTTTGCTTAGTCGACTCTTTGGTTTTAATTTACAGGCATTGATTGTATTAGAACAAAATGCTGATGGTTTGAGTCAATATATTGAACAGTTCGATCAAATTCGTGAAATTTGGTTGAATCAAGGGTTTCTCACCGCTTGGCAATATTTACTGAATCAATATGCGGTATGGACAAACTTAGTCGCAACACAAAGCCGTGATAATGAACGTGTAGTAGTGAATTTACGCCATATTACAGAATTGCTCAGTCAACACAGTGAGGAATATCAAGGTGCACAAAATTTATATCATTGGTATTTAAAGCAACTCACTTCTCCAATGGAGCGTGAATGGGAAATGGAGCGTAAATTGTCGAATGAGGCAGGCGTCCAGTTGATGACCATTCACCAATCGAAAGGATTAGAATTTAAATTTGTTTTCTTACTCGGCGCCGATAAAGATTTTAAAGAGATCAATAAAACACTGAACTTTTCGACTATTGAACACGTTAATGCACAAACAGGTCAGACTCAAAAGCAACGTGCAGTTGCGATCAATGACAGCAGTATTTTATCTCCTGAAGCCATTCAGCAGCACAATGAACGTGCTTTAGCTGAACATCATCGACTTTGGTATGTAGCTTTGACGCGTGCGAGTTATCGTGTGTATGCCATGCTTAGTGATACTAAAGCTAAATCGACTACAGGACTCGCATTTTGGCGAGGTCATCCTCTAGAAGCATTTGAGCATGTGGGTAGTGCTGTTGAGCCTTTACTGAAAGAGCGTCCATTTCGTTTGGAAAAAGAAAAAACAGAAGCTATTGCTCAGTTACATGCGGAAGAATTTCCAAAACAACGGTTTTATGCACGGGGTAAAACGAGTTTCAGCGCTTTGGCACAGCATTTAAACCGTTCACAAGTGCAGGATTTTCTAGCAGTTGCTGAACAGAAAATGGGAAGTGCAGATGATGAGACTGAAACGCAAGTATCTATAATTTTATCCGCTACACAAGACCATATTTCTGAACCTATTACATGGATGAAAGCAAATTTTCCTAAAGGAACAGTGGCAGGGAATTTTTTACATGAAATTTTTGAACATATTGATTTTAATAATCAAGCCTTGTGGCATCTAGAAATACATCGCCGTTTTAAAAACAACTATGCACCTTTACGAACGGAGTTGATTGAAAAATATCAAACTGCATTCCCGAATGATGAGCAATTTGAGGACACCATCATTGAGTGGATTGGTGTATGGTTACAGGATGTGCTCTCTACGCCTATTTTTCCTGATTTTAAATTGGGACAATTGCAAGCACATGAACACTTATCCGAGTTCCCATTTTATTTGGCACTGTCAGATCATATTTTGACTGTTCAACGGATTCATCAGCTCTTTGCAGAAGAAAATATTGCAATGCCTGAGTTTAATCATGCCAATTCGGCACGTTATTTGACAGGCTCAATTGACTTGGCATTTTTTGATGGTAAGAAGTATCACATCGCCGATTATAAGAGTAATTTTTTGGGTACAAGCCAACTGCATTATCATGATGAGGCAGTAAAAAGCAGTATGTCACAAGCGAGTTATTGGTTGCAGGCATCACTTTACTTGGTCGCTTTACATCGTTATTTGAAACTTCAACTTGAAGATTATCAAATAGAGCGAGATCTTGGTGGAGCGACTTATTTATATTTACGTGGTATGAATGGGCAGTCTGAGCAGGGCTATCATTATTGGAGACCAAGTACAGAATTTATTCTACGCCTCGATGCAATTCTTGGTTATTTTATTGAGAATAAACGGGCTGAAACTGCATAATTTGTGTTTTAAAAGGTTGAATAAACAAAAAGTTACGACTTATATGTTTTGTGGGTAAGTGTGTTGATAACTTTATGGATAACTCTGAGGATAACTGTGTGGAAAATAAGCAAGATTTAGAGAGTCAAGTCCCACAATGGATTGAGACATGGAGTAAATATGTTTTAACGCAGTATTCCACAGGTACAGACCCAAATGCAGAAGCGATACGGTTGGCACAAGACATCTTATTGGCAACGACTCAAGGGGATAGCTGTATTTCAGCTGCGGGGCGAGATATAGCATCTTTCAAATCATTGATGATTAAAAATACGCAGATAAGCAGCTTTGATGGTCGTGCTCAAGTTGCACCTTTTATTGAAGATAACCAATTTCTTTATTTGTACCGTTACTGGCAACTTGAGCACCGTTTAGCAATTCAAGTCGGACGATTAAAACAACAAAAAATTGAGTCAGTCAATATTTCTGAGAATAGTGATTTATTAGAAGAAGAGCAACAGAAAAAAGCATTGGCGATGGTTGCAGAACAAGCCTTCAGTATCATTACTGGAGGGCCTGGTACTGGAAAAACTTATACGCTTGCCCGAATTATTGCTGTTTTAAATCAAGCCATTCCAAATATTCGGATTGCAATGGCAGCCCCAACAGGAAAAGCAGCACAACGTATGGGTGAGGCATTACAAAACTCATTAACAGATGAAAAATTAAAGACATTTAATTTAAACCCTAAACTTTTTAACCCGATGACTTTGCATCGCTTATTGGGTTTAGGCAATCAAAAAATGCCTCGTTTTAATGCACGTCAACCTTTCCCTTATGATGTAATCGTGGTTGATGAAGCATCTATGCTTGATCTAAGTCTAGCGACATTATTATTTGAAGCTGTACCAAATCATTGCCGTTTGATTTTATTGGGCGATGCCAATCAATTGGCTTCGGTTGATGTTGGTTCAGTGCTTGCCGATTTACAACACGTTGAAGCCTTACACGTTAATCGTGTCAATTTGGTGAAAAGTCGCCGTTTTAGTGATGATGCTTTGATTGGAAAAATGGCAAAATTTATTCAAGCGCAAAAAGGACAAAAAAAAGTCAATGTAGATGAAAATGAATTATTGGCTCAGTTTGAGAACAGGATTGTCGTGGCAAGTGAAATTCAAAAGATTGATTTAAATACAATTCAAAAAGATACGATTCAGCTTGAATATTTACCTGATCAAGTTACAGGTTTAGATGTTGCGAGTTATTATCAAAAATTAAGTGTAGGTTTTCATAGTTACTTTCAAAGCATCGCTACTTATTTAAAGACAGAAGATGATACAAATAATTTATTCAATACGATTACCAAAGCTTTTGATGAATACCGTATTTTAACCGCAGTTCGTCATGGTGTATTGGGGCTGAGAAGTTTAAATCAGGAGATGGAAAAAGCGTTATTTGCATACTTGCCAACGTTATCTCGACAAGGTGATTGGTATGTTGGACGACCTGTGATGATGGGGTATAACGATTACCAACTTGGACTATCCAATGGAGATATTGGTATTTGTTTCAGACATCGTGAGCAAGCCGATCAGTTTGAAGTATATTTTCCTAGTTTAGATAAGTGGATTGCTGCGACACGTTTACCAAAAGAAATCGAAACAGCTTTTGTTTTAACAATTCATAAATCACAAGGATCAGAATTTACCCATACGGCTGTGGTTTTAGATCAAGCATCACAAAAATTGCTGAGTCAGGAACTAATTTACACTGCAATTACACGGGCAAAAAAGGCAGTAAGTTTACTGGTTGATAAAAAAAGTTTTGTACAATCACTAAATGTTGAAACATCAAGATTGAGTGGATTGGTTAATAAAATTAAAGAACTAAATTGACCATAAAGTTTTTTTTAATGTCATGCACTTGTGTACGAAATAGCTTACAAGGATTCAGGCGATTGGCGCTAGAGCGAATTGAGCATTTTTGAGATGATCAATCTCATAAAGAACTTAACACGGAATGTTAAGTATAAATCGCACAATAAAAATAACTTAAAGTCGTGAGACTGCGAACTTGCAAGTAAGCAGGAAAGAGGAAACTTACAGCCGCTAAGCCTTGTAGTTTTGGGAGAGACTACAGGGCTTTTTTATGTCTAGAATTATTTCGCTATAAATTTACATAAAGTGTGATGGGTTTTACATTTTGTACGATTTTGCTTACACAAAGATACGTAATATACGACTTTCGTCTAAAATTATTTATGGCAATATAAGAGACATAAGGAAATGCCATAGTAAGAACATGGAATGTCTCAAAATAATGTGAACAATCACAAACGATAAAAATAACAATAAATTAAACAATTATAAAAATAATAGAAAAAACTACAGCGCAAAGAAAAGCCCCTGGTAGAAATATCAGGGGCTTTTCGTTTGATGCTCAATAATATTGGACATGATCAAATTTTAAGACCATTTTTAAACGGGGTCTGTTTCCAAATGATGCGTACCAAATAATGAGCGACGTTGATCTTTCTCAATTTTAGGACATTCGCGAGCGATTCGATACAGTACTTTTGCTGTGGCTGCTAAATGTGTACCGACGACAGATTTACCTGTTGTTAAAAACGATACGCTAATATCCCGTTCAGGATCAGCCCAGCACAATACATTTGAAAATCCGAGATGCCCGAATGCTTGACCTGTCATTGGACCAAAAATACCGACAGGATTACTACCAAGCATTGGACCGAGTGCATAGCGCATCGGAACAAGCAGACTGTGATCAATGGTGGTTTTAGATGTGGGTAAAGTCGCACGGAATACGGTTTGAGGACTTAAGATTTGTTGACCTTGGTAATTGCCACCATTGAGTAACATTTCAAAAAAACGATTAGCTTGTTCAGCGCTTGTATAAATATTACCTGCTGGGCATACCGTATCCATAAAGCGATGATCATTCGTCACATCGACTGCCATTTGTAAGCCGCCACCGAGCACACGGTTCAAATACAGATCTGTACCTAAAGTTGGATGTAGACCTGTAGACACATTTTGTGATACCAAATGGCGAAATTCAGGTTTTAAGCCATAATTGAAATATTGCATACCCATTGGCTTTTCAATTTTTTCATGTAAAAACTGACGAATATCTTGTCCTGTCACTCGCTCAATGATTTCTCCTAAAATATAGCCTGCTGTGACGGCATGATATGCAAGCTGATTTCCCGCAGGTGCAAGTGGTTTGGATGCATATAGTTCTTGCAAAATTTTTTCTTTATCAAAGAGTAAATCGGGCGTAACTTCAGTTTCTACACGTGGAATACCACCACGATGTGAGAGTAAATGGAAAATGGTTGCACGGTGTTTTCCATTTTGTGCATATTCAGGAATATAATGACTCACAGGATCCAATAAATTAATTTCACCAGATTCATCAAGAAGATGGATAAGCATGGCGGTAATCATTTTAGAGGCAGAAAATAAGCAAACAGGGGTATCTACATTGGCAATTTGAGCATTATTGGAAAGTCCATCTAATGTATTCCCTTGTGCATAGCCCAAACTACGATTAAGAATGATTTGTCCTTGACGGCGTAGACACAGACTAATGAGTGGTGAATTACCTGTTTTATAAAGATCCTCCACACTTCGCCAAATGGTTTCAACTTGCTTTACAGTCATTCCACCTGCTTCTGCAGAAACTTCGTGTTGAATATCGGTAATAGCACTCAAATCTTTGGGCACATAACAGGTATTGCTTGAAAATATTTTCACGTTTACATCCGATGTCATTTTTTTTATTGATCGTTAGTTTGCCTGCCAGAACAGAGAAAGTCAGTGTCTGAATTGCCCCGATGGCATAGCATTATGGCAAATGCTTTTATCGGCATCAATTATGGGAGATTGAGCTAGATTTTATGCAATCCTTTGCAATCTAGGAGCACTTCCTTTAAAATAGTCCGCTGCTGTAGTGATGCACGGCAGTCAAATTAATTTTGAAGAATTGGTTTGATTTGTATCAAAACTTTATATAAGCATCTCGGAGAAATCGAATGGCTTTAACAAATACAGATCGCGCAGAGATCGTTGCAAAATTCGCTCGCGCTGAAAACGACACAGGTTCACCAGAAGTTCAAGTTGCTCTTTTAACTGCGCAAATCAATGATTTACAAGGTCACTTTAAAGAACATAAACACGATCACCACGGTCGTCGCGGTTTAATCCGTATGGTTAACCAACGTCGTAAGCTTCTTGATTATCTTAAAGGTAAAGATGCGACTCGTTATGCTGCATTGATTGCTGCTTTAGGTTTACGTCGTTAATTCGATTTAAACTTTTATTTTCGGATTATTGCATGTTAAGTGCTGTATTACTGGAAACTAAAGTCTATCTAGCTTTGACTAGATAAATGAGAAGGGGCGACTATTCGCTCCTTCTTTGTGTTTAAAAATCATATATTTTGTCTGGTGAGGTCGGCTTCTAAGCTTTGTCATTTATATGTAAGTCCACTAAAGTGGATGAAATGAATGCCAAACCTTAGGGGTCTCCACCAGAAGAAAAAACAGGAAAATTATATGTCAATGTTTAATATTATTCGTAAAGAGTTTCAATACGGTCAACACAATGTTGTACTCGAAACAGGTCGTGTTGCTCGTCAAGCAAATACTGTTGTAATCACAATGGGCGGCGTAACTGTATTGGTTGCCATCGTTGCTCAACCAAAAGCAAAAGCGGGTCAAGATTTCTTCCCACTGACTGTTAACTATCAAGAAAAGCAATATGCTGCGGGTCGTATCCCTGGTGGTTATGGTAAGCGTGAAGGTCGTCAATCTGAATCTGAAACTTTAATTTCACGTCTTATTGACCGTCCAATTCGTCCATTGTTCCCAGAAGGTTTCTATAACGAAATCCAAGTAACAGCAACGGTTATCTCTTCTGATAAAACTATGGATGCTGATATTGCAGCAATGATTGGTGCTTCAGCTGCAATGTCTATTGCTGGTGTTCCATTTGCAGGTCCAATCGCAGGTGCACGTGTTGGTCTAATCAACGGTGAATACATCCTTAACCCGAACCATGAACAATTGAAAGAATCTGATCTTGATCTTGTTGTAGCGGGTACAGAATCGGCTGTACTTATGGTTGAATCTGAAGCGAAAGAGCTTTCAGAAGACCAAATGTTAGGCGCAGTGCTTTTCGGTCATGACGAAATGCAAATTGTGATTCAAGCGATTAAAGAATTTGCTGCTGCTGCTGGTGCAGTTGAATCAACTTGGGTTGCTCCAACTAAAAATGAAGCGCTTCTTGCTCAATTAAAAGATGCATTTGAAGCTAAAATCTCTGAAGCATATACCATTGCTGTTAAGCAAGACCGTTATGCAGCATTAGATGCACTTCATGTAGAAGCTGTTGCTCAGTTCGTTCCTGAAAATGACGAAACAGGCATTGCTGCTGAAGTTGACGAATTATTTGAAGACCTTAAATATCGTACAGTACGTGACAACATCTTGTCTGGTAAGCCACGTATTGATGGTCGTGATACTAAAACTGTACGTGCAATTGACGTACAAGTGGGTGTATTGGGTCGTGCACACGGTTCTGCATTGTTCACACGTGGTGAAACTCAAGCATTGGTTACGACTACACTGGGTAACACTCGTGATGCGTTAATGGTTGATACATTATCGGGTACGAAAACTGACAACTTCATGTTGCACTACAACTTCCCTGCATACTCTGTAGGTGAAACAGGTCGTGAGTCTGGTCCTAAGCGCCGTGAAATTGGTCATGGTCGTCTAGCACGTCGTGGTGTTCAAGCCGTTCTTCCACCAGCTGATCGCTTCCCGTATGTAATTCGTATCGTTTCTGACATTACAGAATCTAACGGTTCATCTTCAATGGCTTCTGTATGTGGTGCTTCACTATCACTTATGGACGCAGGTGTTCCACTTAAAGCACCAGTTGCGGGTATCGCAATGGGTCTAGTGAAAGAAGGTGAACGTTTCGCAGTTCTTTCTGACATCTTGGGTGATGAAGATCACTTAGGTGACATGGACTTTAAAGTAGCAGGTTCTGCAAACGGTATTACTGCACTTCAAATGGATATCAAGATTGAAGGTATCACTGAAGAAATCATGGAAGCTGCATTGAACCAAGCGTATGCAGGTCGTATGCACATTCTCAATGAAATGAACCAAGTGATTTCACGTGC
This sequence comes from Acinetobacter sp. 1207_04, assembly GCF_052850415.1. Taxonomy (NCBI): domain Bacteria; kingdom Pseudomonadati; phylum Pseudomonadota; class Gammaproteobacteria; order Moraxellales; family Moraxellaceae; genus Acinetobacter; species Acinetobacter sp. 1207_04. Next base: position 186,589 of record NZ_VXCQ01000001.1, read on the forward strand.
TCGTCCTGAAATTTCAATGCATGCACCAACATTCCAAGTGATCAATATCAACCCTGATAAGATCCGTGATGTGATTGGTAAAGGTGGTGCGACAATTCGTGCAATTACTGAAGAAACTAAAGCAGCAATTGATATCGAAGATAACGGTACAGTTCGTGTATTTGGTGAAACTAAAGCGGCTGCAATGGCTGCGGTTGCTAAAATCCAAGCGCTTACTGCTGAAATTGAACCAGGTACAATTTACAAAGGTAAAGTGATTCGTATCGTTGAGTTCGGTGCGTTTGTAAACATCCTTCCTGGTACTGATGGTTTACTTCACATTTCTCAAATCTCAAATGAACGTGTTGCGAATGTAACAGATATTTTATCTGAAGGTCAGGACATCCAAGTACAAGTTGCTGATGTTGATAACCGTGGTCGTATTAAATTGACAATGAAAGACATCGAACAACTTTAATTGTTCGTTGTTTTAATTTGTATAGGAAAGCCTGCATTAAGCAGGCTTTTTTTATTTTTCAAAACAAGAAAGCATCATGATAAATAGCATTACTCTTCGGGCGTGACGCTGACTTCAAAATCACAGTACAATGCAGACGAGCAATTGTTTACGAATAATGACTCAATAAAAAAAAGACCACCGATGACCTGAGTATCTTTATGCAGATTTATTATTTTTACGTACATGCTGCTTCACAACAGATGTATATTCAGTTGCAGCCTATCGTAAACGTTGAACCTGAATTTACATGGGTCGATTGTTATCGGGATGATGTTATTCATCGCTTAGAGCAGTGGCAACAAGATGTGTATGACTGCACTCAACTTCGACTGAATGAATTACATGTCAAGGACATTCAAAATATTGAGCATCCATGTACTTTTGATACCATGGATGATTATGATTTATTAATCTTTCGTAAACTGATTACACCGACAGATCAAATTATAAGTGGTGACAATGCACTTGAAGAACATGAGCGTCTCTTTGGGTTGACCACAACACCTGTAAGTTTTATTACCACAAATAATATTTTAATCACAATTCGAGAACGTGGAAATCGTGCTTTAGAAAATTATTTAACGCGAGTGCAAACGATTGCTGCAAAACCCGTAGATGAGCAAAATAAGCCGCGTAAAATGGCAGCTTCTGCTTTGGATTTACAGTTACGTCTACTCAATAGTATGGTCGATGATTATCTTGATTTACGTGCACCACTGAGTAAGCGTGTTGAATTTTGGCAACAAGAACTTTTGCAGGGTAATCGTCGTTTTACCCGTTGGCAACAATTGTTTCAAGAAAATATGGCTTTTCAACAGGTGGAAAATCTGTGTGAGGAGCAGATTGATGTATTACAAGAATTGCGTGGTGAAATTATTGAAAATCACGGGCATGCCAAGTCGAAAAAAAGAGTCGGAAAACAAGACATCATATTAGTTCGAATTAATGATTTAGTCAGTCATGTGGAACGTATTCAAAAATATACAGCACGCTTAAATAATGCAATTCAGTCTGCGATAGATTTACACTTCTCCGCTATTTCCAATCAAACCAATGAAAATATGCGTATTTTAGCAATAATTACAGCTGTGTTTGCTCCACTGACTTTACTCACAGGGGTGTATGGAATGAATTTTGAATTTATTCCAGGACTTAAAAACCCGATTGGTTTTTGGATTATGCTAATCGTTATGCTTCTTTCGACAGCAATGCTGATTCTTTATTTTTATCGACGTCATTTGATGGGGCGTGGGGAGCGCAGTGTAATAGACATGCTTGCACAACAACATAAAAATCAGCATGTCAATTTACTCTGGTTTCTTGATTATGAACCCATTAAACAGACCCTCAAAGAAGTCGAAAAAATGACTCGCTTAAAATGAGCGTCTGTAGAGGATCGAAAGTATATTTTTACTGAGGTGCTGTTTTTTGTAAGATTTGATATAGCTCATCTTTCAGTTTTAACTTTTTCCTTTTCAGCATTTCAATATCTTCTTGAATATGACTGAGTGGATTGAGTTCTAGCTGCGCAATATGCTGATCAAGTTCATGGTGGTCGTTAAAGAGCCGAGCAAAATGCGGATCATCATGGCGCAGTGTGGTAACAAGATCCTGATATTCAGGAAACATATGTTTAATTTTTTTATTCACTACCTTGGAATTCATGGAGCGGAGTAACCTCTTCAAATAAGACCTGAAAGACAGAACAAACATCATGACGGTTAAATATTGAACTGTCATCCGACTTTAACAATTTGAAAAGAATTAGTGGTGTTGTATCTGCATCTGTTTAGCTTGTTTACGTAAAAGTTGAACTTCGTCAAGTAAGTCCATCATCATAGCAACTGCTGTAAAGCTCGCATCAAAGTCCCTTTGGAGACGATATGCTCGGCGTGCTCTAAGTACATCATCACCAAAAAATTGATGGATCCGTTCATCTGGTCGTGCAGGTAAAATTTCATATTCAAGCAATTGCAGTATCCATGTTGGGCTTTGACCGCAGGCTTGGGCAAAATGTTGTAGATCAAAACTGAGTGTTTCATCAATAATTTCTACATCTTGAGCGCCTTCACAGATAATTTCACGATAATGAATTGTAGTCATAATATTCTTCCTTCTGAGCAATTTTTGTCATCATCAAATATGGCTATATATCTTAAATTTCGTTTTCAAACGATATTTATGTACGTGGATTAAAGTCTGAAAATGCTTGTGCAAAATCTTGATACGCTTGTTGTTCAGCTTCACTATTTGCTAGAGGTTGAACAATATTTAAAACGAGATATAAATGACCTGGGACTTTGGCTGGAATACCTTTATCTTTTAAGCGCAATTGTTGTTGGTTACGTGCATTCTTTGGAATATTCACTTTGACTGTACCCGCAGGGGTATTCAGTTCAATGGCTTGCCCTAATGCCGCTTCCCATGGTGCAATATTCACAGTGTAATAGACATCTGCGCCTTCAACACGTAACTTGTCAGTATGACGATATTGAATTTCAATATAGAGATCGCCATTTTCACCACCATTACTGCCCGCTTGCCCCTGTCCCGATAGTCGAATTTGTTGACCAGCTTTCATGCCTTTTGGAATTTTAACTTCCAAAGTTTTACGTTGAACTTCTGGTTCACCATAAACATTATAGGTAGGAATTTGCAGTGAAATGTGTTGTGTTGAGCCTTCATAGGCAACAGTAGGGTCAACTTCTATCGATGCATGTTGATCTTCGCCGCGATAGCTTCGTTGTTGATAATTGCCTCGTTGACTATATTCTTGTTGTCGTCCACCACCAAAGCCACCACCAAAACGTCCAAATAAATCTTCAAAGCCACTAAAATCTTGTGAGCCCGAAGTGCTACCTTGTCGATAGAACTGTGCACCATCAAAGCCTTGATTACCCCCTTGAGCAAATCCTTGTGGATGATCAAGTTCAAAGTCATATTGTTTTTTCTTTTCTTCATTGCTGAGTGTGTCATAAGCGACATTAATCGCCTGCATTTTCTCTTCAGCATTCTTTTCTTTGCTAACATCAGGATGATATTTACGGGCAAGTTTACGATACGCTTTTTTTATTTCATCAGGCGTCGCATCACGTTTTACTCCTAATGCATCATAAAAATTTTCGGCCATCGTTACACCATAGATTGTTTTGATTTATTTAAGTTTTAAGCGATTTTTGCAGAAGAAAACAGTGCTAAAACGTTAATAAATTGTTTCAAAGTTTAATTAAGTGATGGTGATTAATAATGACAACAAAAATGCCCTGATGAACAGGGCATAACATAAATTATGATAAGAGAAATTCGAATAAAGTTTAATATTTGATCCAAGTCACACTACGACCAATAACTGACACACCGACATAGCCACGTAAGGTCATATGCTTACCATTTGTAGCAATACGTGCTTTGCCTTTATATATTTTTCCACCAATTGGATCGAGAATTTTACCATCCATATATTCATAAGGATTATCTGGATTTTGTTTGAAACCATAAATAAAGGGTAAGCCAATATAGGGTTTATTTTTTAGATGACCAGGACAATTGGTACAGGTTTCCATTTTTGGTCGACCTGGTACGGTACGAGTTTCAACAATTGTACCTGTGTATGTGCCATCACTATTCTTTTTCACGACGACATCTGCACGTGAGTAGCCAGTACGGTCATCAATGGTTTTCCACTTGCCAATTATTAGGTCTTCGGTTTCTGCAAGTGCCCATGTTGAAAGAGAAGTGAGTAAGCTCGCAATTATGATATTTCGTATAATCATTTCATATTTCCCTGATGAAACAAGATTAGAGTAAAAAGTCTAATTTTATAACAACAAAGGAATGTTTTTCAATTTTATGTTTAAAAATAATAAGTTAAAACATCACATAAAATTATTAAAAGTCAAATTGATTGACTATTTGGAATTATTTTTATATTTCACATGATCGGCTGACTCAAAGTTGGTTCACCGCTATAAAAAAGCGCCGAAGCGCTTTTGATGATGAATATCTAAGCCTATATATTAATCGATACGAATCCATGTTGCTGAACGACCAAGTAAAGACACACCAATATAACCACGCATGGTTAAACGATTGCCTCTTGGTGTAATTTTAGCTTTGCCGTTATAGACATTACCTGATAGTGGATCAAGTACTGTGCCATTGGTAAATTCATTCGGTGTTTTAGGATTGGCTTTAAAGCCAGTTAAAATCTGTAAGCCTACAAGCGGTACATTTTTTAGGCTACCTTTACAATTCACACAGCGTGGTTCAAGTGGTTTGTCGGGTAGTGGACGAATCGTGATAATTTTTCCACTATAGGTACCATCGGCATTTTTTGTGATCATCACATCAGCACGTGAAAAACCTGTTTTATCATCTACGGTTTTCCATTTTCCAGCTAAATCTGATGCAAAAGCAGAGCTGAAAAAAAGTGAGCTAATAAGTAGTACGTAAATTTGTTTCATTATTTTCCCCATTTTTTGTCTTTTATTCATTTTTAATAAAAAAGAGTGATTACAGGATCACTCTTTTTTTGGGGGAATGCAATGTTTCTTTTGAGAAAAATATCTATAAGTAATTGTTTAGATTAGCTTAAATGCTCACCAAATAAGCTTAAAGACTCTTTGGCAGTGAACGAATACTTTGCATTACAGAACTGACAATCCATTTCAATTGGATTTTGATGTTCAAGTGTTTCTTTCACAGCATCGAGTCCAATTTGAATCAGTGCATTTGCACATTTATCATGTGAACAGGTACAACTAAATTGTAATTTTTCAACGCCAGGCAAACGAACTTCTTCTTCGTTATATAAACGATATAAAATTTCTTCTGCACTTAAGTCAGTTAATTCTGCAATTTTAAGCGTTTCAGTGAGTAGTTTTAAACGCGGCCAAATATCTTCATCAATTTGCTGTTGCTCTTCTTCATTGTTGCGCGGTAACAATTGAATGAGTAAACCACCTGCACGTTGTGCAGTACTGCCTAAAACAATACGAGTCGGAATTTGCGCAGATAAATCGTAATATTGAACCAAGCATTCAGCCAAAGTCGGTTTGTCTAAGGCCACAATTCCTTGATAACGCTCACCGTGTTCAGGATCAATATTGATGAATAATACAGGATTCATGAGTGATGATAGAACAGTCTGACTTGTATCACCCTGCATAAAACGAAGATCTTCTTCATAGTCAGCGAGTGCACGAACTTCGCCCAAGTGGCTGCATTCAGCCATCGCCCATTTAAACGTCCCTTGCGCTTGAATTTGTAAGCTTACACGGCCTTTGATTTTCAAAGTACTTGCTAGTAAGGCAATTGCACTGAGCATTTCACCCAGTAATACTTGAACGGCAGGGGCATAATCACGCTGTGCAAGGATGGTTTGTAAAGCCTCTTCTAAGTGAACAACTTCACCACGCACAGGGCTATCATCAATATAAAAACGTTGACGTAAATCAGTCATAAAATTCTCCAAATCCCTGTTTAGATGGTGGCGATATTATAAATCACAAGCCTCCATAATAGAGGAAATTGCAGTGAAAATCTGTGCATATAAAAATGAGGTTCAGCAAAATACTTCGCCGAACCCCATTTCAATATTTAAATTGAATTAATTCAGATTATTGCGTTTTTCTTCAGTTTCACGGGTCACGTCAATACGATCTTTTTGATAATGTTCAGGGGGTTTACGTTCTAAACCTGATTCATCTAAATCTATGTTGTCTTCAAATTTTTCATGATCAAGTTGTGAGGCTTGTGCATCGCTTTCAAATAAATGTTCAAGTTCAGAAAGAAAATCACGATAACTTTCAAAGACTTTTTGTTCATCTGTATAAATACGTTGTTGGCGTGAAAGTAATTCTTCATCGTAATTACGGAATAATTCAACGCTGTCATACGCGGCTTCTTTACTGATGCCCAATTCACAGAGTGCACGATATCCCATACCGAGTGAGGTTAGATAAGTTTCACGCCAAATATGCTTTACGCCTAAATCACGTAGTAAATGCATGTGATAGCGATCACGAGCACGAACCAATAACGTTAGATTTGGATAATTTAAGCTGATATGACGCACGACATTGATACTGTCTTCTACATCATCAATGGCTAAAACAAAAACTTTAGCATGTTCGATCCCTGCTGAACGTAGTAGGTCTGGTTGTGTAACATCACCATAATATAATGTACCACTATAACGTCTGACAAAATCAATGCGTTGTAGGTTGTTATCAATGGCGGTAAAAGGGAAGTGTTGCATATGTGCCAAACGTGCCACGATTTGTCCAACTCGACCAAAACCGGCAATAATCATTAGAGGATGACTGTTGGGGATTTCATCATATTTAGGTGTATTATTTTTATTGAGATAAGGCACAATTTTGTCGGAAACGAGCCAAAAGACAATGGGTGTCAGTACCATCGAAATTGTCACAATCAGTATTGCAGGTTCAGTAATAGCAGTCGTTAGAACTTTTTCACTCCGAGCTACATTCAGTACCACAAAGGCAAACTCCCCACCTTGTGCCAAACATGCTCCGATCATGAGACTTGTGTTCCAATTGTACTTCTTATAGCGTGCAATGCCGGTCATTACGATGGCTTTGATTAGAATTAGTAAAGCTGCCCCACCAATAATTAGCAATGGATGTTCGACTAATAATGAGATTTCAGTCGTCATGCCCACAGTCATAAAAAATAAACCGAGTAGTAAGCCTTTGAAGGGAGCAACGCTTGCTTCAAGTTCGTGACGGAATTCTGAATCGGCAAGTAAAACGCCTGTTAGAAATGCGCCGAGTGTTGTGCTGATACCAATGGTATCCATCAATAAAACGACACCTAGAACAATAAATAAACCTGCGGCGGTGATGAGTTCAGTCGCACCACTTTTGGCAACAAAACGGAAAAAAGGGCGCATGATGTAACGACTAAATAGGAATAATCCACTAAATGCCGCAATAATTAAGGCAAAGTAAGCGATACCATGATGGGTACTGTTACCATTTGCACCCGCAAGCATTGGAATGACAGCAAGTAATGGAATGGCCGCAATATCTTGGAACAGTAAAATTGAAAATGCTTGCTGACCATATGTGGTATTGAGTTGTTGTTTTTCATTGAGTAATTGCAAGACAAATGCTGTTGATGACAAAGCGAGTGCAAAGCCAATGACAAAACTAGCAGAGAGCGATTGCTGAAACAACAAAAAGACCGTACCCATCAGTACAAGTCCTGTTGCAACCACTTGCAAGGTTCCCGTGATAAAAATGGATTGACGCATTTCCCATAGACGTTGTGGTCGTAGCTCCAGTCCAATGAGGAACATCAATAGAATTACACCAAATTCAGCGAGTTCCATAATTGATTCAGGATCATTGGCAATATTCAGTACGTTTGGACCAAGGAGAATACCTGTAAAGAGATAGCCTAGAACGGTGGCAATTCCAAGTTTTTTACCAAGTGGAACAAAGATCAAGGCAGCGCCAAGAAATAGCGTAATTTGCAGTAACAAAGACATGCAGTGTGTCCTGATATTATTTTTAAATTAAGAAGGATTGTAGCCTGAAAATAATTCAGACCATATTTAATTTATGGAGAAAATAAGCTGTATTTTTACAAATTAAACATAAAAAATTAGCTGAACTCTTGCGGATCGACATCAATGGTAATTTTCATTGTTGATGATTTAATGTGTAAAAGGTGTTGCCACCATGGTTGCACATAAAAATGTAGTTTCGCCCGATGCGTTGAGAGTAGCACCATATGTGCTTGAAAACGTCCTGCTTTACGTTCCATTGGAGCAGGAATTGGTCCCCAAATATCAATTAAACCTTCTTCAGATTGCTGTCGAAGTTGTTGTGCCATCGTACTCAGAAAGTTTTGATTTTCATCCTGACTGCGAGATTCACAACGGATTAAAATGGCATAACGACAGGGTGGTAGGAGTGCCAATTGTCGATCACTTAAAGTCTGTTTGGCGAATGCTCGATAATCTTTTTCGAGTAATAAATTGAGCATGGGGTGATCGGGTCTTAACGTTTGTAAATAAACATCACCTTTTTTATCGCCACGACCTGAGCGACCTGATACTTGAGTAATCAGTTGTGCTGTACGTTCAGGGGCACGAAAATCAACACTGAGTAGACCGCCATCAATATCTAAAATAGCCACTAAAGTGACATAGGGAAAATGGTGTCCTTTGGCGAGCATTTGTGTACCAAGTAAAATTGTCGGTTCACTTTTTTGAATTTGGTCGTAAATTTTTTGCCAACTCCCGACTTTACTGGTGGAGTCACGGTCAACACGTAGTACAGGAAAATCGGGGAACAGTTCATTTAAACCTTCTTCAAGTTTTGCTGTACCTAAACCAATCGGTTTGAGATTTTTTTGATTGCACTGTGGGCACGCATCAGGCACACGATTAATGGTTCCGCAGTGGTGACAATGTAAATGTGAATAAGGCTTCATGTGTAAGGTAAAGTGCGCATCACAATGCGGGCAATTGGCTTGCCACGCACAGCTTTCGCACAGCACAACAGGGGCATAGCCACGGCGATTGAGAAAAATAAGTACTTGCTCTTTTTTCTCTAAGCGCTTCTTTATTTCTGAAATAAGTTGCTCACTGATGCCATGCTGTTTTTTCGCAATTTTTAAATCAATCAAATGCATTTTTGGCATCACGGCATTTCCAGCACGCTGATTGAGTTCTAAACGCGTGAGTTTGTTTTGCTCAGCAAGATGATAGCACTCAATACTTGGCGTGGCAGAGCCTAAAACAACAGGGCAATTTTCTAAATAGCCACGGTACAAAGCCACATCACGGGCATGATAGCGAAAGCCTTCTTGTTGTTTAAACGAAAGGTCGTGTTCTTCATCTAAAATAATTAAACCCAAATTAGCAATTGGGGTGTAAATCGCAGAGCGTGTGCCTAAAATAATTGAGGCTTTACCTGTTTGTGCATATTGCCATGCTTGTAAGCGTTTAGTGTCATTTAAACCTGAGTGCAGCAAAGCGATATTACAATGAAAACGAGATTGGAAACGGCTAATGGTTTGCGGAGTCAGTCCGATTTCAGGCACAAGTACCAAAACCTGCTTACCTTGCTCTAAAACCTTGTGCATGATTTGTAAATAAACTTCAGTTTTACCACTGCCTGTTAAGCCATCAAGTAGAAAAGCTTGATATTTATTGTGTGCTTTTAAAATACTATGAATGGCTTTCTTTTGCTCATCATTCGCTGTGAGTGGCATTTGCGAAAGTTGTACAGGTTCTGGGGTAAAGTCTTGTGCTTCAAGTATACATTGTACAAAGCCTTTTTTCTCAAGGGCTTTGAGCGTTGTAGTTTCAATCCCACTTAAATTTAAAATATTTTCGAGTGTGCCTTTAGGATGCAACTTTAAGATTTTAAAGGCTTCACGTTGTTTAATGGCATTTTTAGATAATTTATTTTCAGCCTCTAAATCGGTCACTTTCCAATTACGTGCAAGTAAATTATAGGGTTTACCTTGGCGTAAAATAGCAGGTAAAGCGGCATGCATCACCTCACCAATCGGAAATTGGTAATACTGCGCTGACCATGTCAAAAGCTTTAGCATAGGCGCTTTTAGTAATGCCTGATCATCGAGTAACTCAGTAATCATTTTGAGTTTAAATGCGGGATTAATTGGTGTATCTAAGGGCAGTTTTTCGGTAATGATACCTGTGAGTTGTTGACGACCAAAAGATACTGCTACACGTGCCCCAATTTGAGCTTGATCATATTGATCAGCTGTAACTTGATAATCGAAACAGTCATGTAAATAGACCGGAACAGCGACTCGAACACGGTAAATGAGTGATGTAAAATCAGAGCGTGGCTGCGGCATAAATTTCGATTGTACCTATTTAAATATTTAGTGATCAGCTGGGGCTTATGTTAGAGTGTAACTGTTATTTATATACAAATATGAATGATTTTAAGGGTCAAGTGCAACAGCTAGACCTACATTTTTGGAAAATTAGAGCATTGTAATGCCCGCATATCAATTTACTGCCATGGATGCTGCAGGCAAGCAGCAAAAAGGTGTGTTGGAAGGCGATTCCGCACGTCAAATTCGTCAGCAACTTCGTGATAAGGAGTGGATTCCTGTCAGTGTAGAGGCTGTCGAACAGAAAGATAAGAATAAAACATCAGGTTTTTTTCAAAAAAAATTTTCTGCTTATGATCTTGCATTAATGACACGTCAGTTATCTGTTCTTGTGGCAGCGTCTATTCCACTTGAAGAAGCTTTACGAGCGGTCGCTAAGCAAAGTGAAAAAGTTCACGTACAAAATTTATTATTGTCCGTTCGATCAAAGGTTTTAGAAGGACATTCACTCGCACAGGCGATGCAACAAATTGGACGTTTTCCTGATTTGTATTTGGCAACCATTGCCGCAGGCGAGCGTTCAGGGCATTTGGATCTGATTTTAGATCAGCTTGCCGATTACACTGAAAATAGCTATGCCATGCAAAAAAAAATTCAGGGTGCAATGATTTATCCGATTATTTTGATGCTGATGTCTTTCGGTATTATTATGGGCTTAATGACTTATGTCGTGCCTGACATTGTCAAAACCTTTGATCAAAGTAAACAAGCTTTGCCGTGGATTACGGTGGCGATGATGAAAACTAGCGCATTCATTCGAGCAGCATGGCCATTTCTGATTGTTGGTTCAGTTGTTGGACTATTTGTATTGGTGCGTTTCCTACGAACTTCAGCAGGGCATTATACCTTTGATCGTTTAACACTCAAATTGCCATTATTTGGTAAATTATCGCGTGGTATAAATGCTGCACGCTTTGCAAGTACTTTGTCTATTTTGACACGCTCAGGTGTACCTTTGGTTGATGCTTTGAAAATTGGTGCTGCGGTGAGTAGTAATTGGATCATTCGAGATGCCGTCAATTTGGCAGCAGAAAAAGTTACAGAAGGCGGAAATTTGGCTACACAGCTTGAGCGCTGTGGTTATTTCCCACCAATGATGGTACAGATGATTAAAAGTGGTGAGGTTTCAGGTGAACTAGACCGTATGCTCGATAAAGCCTCGGTGATGCAAGATCGTGAAGTGACCACATTTATTTCAACATTATTGGCATTGCTTGAGCCATTGATGCTCGTGTTTATGGCAGGTATTGTTTTGGTGATTGTGATTGCAGTAATGTTGCCAATCGTCAATATGAATAATATGATTTAGCCAACTATTCCTATAATGAATTGTGTAAGAGAGAATTTGAATGCAACGGAAAGTGTCACATAGACAATCAGGTTTTACATTAATTGAAGTCATGGTTGTAATTGTTATTTTGGGTGTGCTTGCGGCATTGATTGTGCCAAACGTAATGGGTCGTGGTGAAAAAGCCAAAGTCGATACCACAAAAATTGCATTACAAAATATTGCTGGTTCACTAGATCAATATAAATTGGACAATGGGCATTATCCAAACTCGCAAGAAGGCGGTTTAGAAGCCTTGATTACTCAGCCTGCAACAGCGAAAAATTGGGTGCAAGGCGGTTATATTAAAGGTGGAAAATATCCAAAAGACAGTTGGGAAAATGATTTGCAATATGTCATCCCAGGTTCTGAAGGGCGTACTTTCGATTTATATTCTTTTGGCGCTGACGGTAAACAAGGTGGCGAAGGAAATGATGCTGATATTTATTATCAGCCGTAATAATTATTGTTTGTGTAAAAGGCAAAACTTGAATATTAAGTTCATTTAAATTTTAAGTTTCTCCTTTTGTACGATATATAACTCAGGGTGAAGATTAAGCTCAGTAAGAAGATGCGAGTATTTTAAATAAAAACATTTTCCTAACTTTCTCCTAATAGCAGAGGGACTGATTTTAAAAATAAGAGAATATTTATCACTTGGCTTAATTGAGTAAATCAATGCAGAGTGAAGTGATAATCTTTCTTAATTCACAAAATAATCCTAAAGTTATGAAAAATATATAAAATTTAAAACATTGTTATTTGATAGTTATAATAAGAATTATTCCCATAGCTAATAGTTACAAGAAACTTAAAGTATGGATAAAAATAGACTTTTTATTTAATTTAAAGCTTGCATAATAGTATTAATACAGTCACTTTGGCAGGGAGAATATGATGAAAGCATTAATATTATCAGATGAAATCAGCATTTTTCATTGGTCAATGCTGAAATCTGTACTCTTAATCTTAAGTTTATTGCCTGTGAGTCAGGTCTTTTTAAACCTGTTACACGGTGCAGATGCAAGTAGCCAAATCATGATTGGATTTATGGCAGTCAGCGTATTTAGTGCATTAGCGATTTTAAGTTTTTATAGCGCCTTGAATATGATGAGCGTGCAACTTCAAACAAAGTTAAGCTCTAAAATAGAACAATATTCTATTCATTTATACCGCCATATTCCGATGCTTTTTCTTGCGGTGATGGTTTCTTATTTGGCTGTACAATTATAATCTTTTCGATGGAAGATGCCAAAAGCCGAGCAATATCTCGGCTTTTTTGATTCTAAGAGTTTAAAATTTAGAAAAATAAAAACTGTCTTTTTTGTGGGATTGTTTGTCATTTTTCATTCAGGATTTTATTGAGTACTCACCTTATAGTATAAAAAACAGGTAGATGAAAAGGTCGAAAAATAATGCAAAATATAGAGTGGGATGATTTTTTAAAAGTAGAGTTACGAGTCGGGGAAATTATTTCAGCAGAAGTTTTTGCAAAAGCGCGTAAGCCTGCTTATATTTTACATATATATTTTGGTGAAGATATTGGGGTCAAAAAATCAAGTGCGCAAATTACGGACTTTTATCAACTTGATGATTTAATCGGTAAGCAAGTCGTTGCTGTGGTAAATTTTCCAAAAAAACAAATTGGATCGATTCAATCAGAATGTTTAGTTACGGGTTTTCATAATCAAGATGGGCATGTTGTATTATGTGTGCCCGATACGATAGTCCCCTTAGGCACGAAACTACTGTAGGATTGAGAGCTATTGAAAGCTTTGTCATATTTTAAGTATAAAAAACAAAGCATTGCTTTGTTTTTTTAAAGAATTTAATTTTATTAGCGTCTAGATTTAAAGCTAACATCGACCACTTTAGGACGATAGAATGAACCTAAAAGAAGTAATAAGAATGAGAATACTAAAATCGGCCAATCACTGAAACGAGTATACCAAGTATGTCCTTGCATTGCAGGTAAGTCACCACGTAGTACAGCTTCTTTTTCCATTGGCGCACGACTAACAATATGACCATTGTGATCAATAAATGCAGTTACACCTGTATTGGTAGCACGAATAAACCAACGACCATTTTCTTTGGCACGCATTTGTACCATTTGCAGATGTTGTAAAGGACCTGCGGTGCCTGTGAACCATGCATCATTCGATACGGTCACCAAGAAGTCACTTTGTGCTGCATTACGCCGTGTTAAATTAGGATATGCCACTTCATAGCAAACTGCGGCAGCAAGATTATGTCCTTTAATTTTAAAAGGTTTTTGATCGCTGTCGCCACGAGAGAAACCACTCATAGAGGGATCATTTTGCAAAGCAGGAAGTACCCAACTGAGTAAACCTGAAAGAGGAATGTATTCTCCAAATGGTACCAGACGTTGTTTTTTATATAAACCTGAAGCCTGATCTCCCATTGCCATCATGCTGTTGTAATACATTGGGAAGCCATTTTGCTCTGACTCTTTTAAGTCCCAATATGGAATGCCTGTAACCCATGAAGTTTTGTGTTTTTGCCCCATTTGTTTCATGTATTCAATGAGCTCAGGTACGGGCGCATCAGTTTGAAACATAGGAATAGACGATTCAGGCCAAACGATGAGATCACGTCCCCATTCCGTTTGACTGAGTTTGACATAAATTTGAACTGTTTTGACTTGGTATTCGGTCAGCCATTTAAGATCTTGTGGAATATTACCTTGCACCAATGAAACCGATAATGGCTTTTCAGCTTTGGGTTGTACAAATTGGATAGATGATGCAGCCCAAGCACCTAAAATTAACAGTACGGAAGGAATTGCCCAAAACCATTTACGTCGTAAAATCTCAACCAAAGCAGATGCAAAAATAATTACCACAAATGAAACGGCGAATACACCAAACAGCGGCGCATAATTGTCGAGTAAGCGTTCAGTAAAGGCGTAGCCTGCAAAGAGCCAAGGGAATCCTGTAAAGACCCAAGTTTTAGCCCATTCAAAGAAAACCCAAATTGGCGCAAAGGTGAGTGGGGTTTCAGGGAAAAAACGGCGGTAAAACCATGTTTGAACTGCACTGAATAAACCCATGACCAATGCCATGATCGCAATCATCAACACACTTAAGAATGCATTGGTATCGCCATATACATGAATAGAGGTGTATAGCCAAAAAGCACCGACAAACCATAAGCCGAAGCCATAGCTTAGACCAATCGCAAAGGCTTGTTTTGGTGTACGCTGATGCAAACATGCATAGAGCAAAGCAGGTGACAAGATGGCAAGCCACCACCAATGAAAAGGTGCTAGTGCTAAACTAAACACCGCACCTGCGATCAATGAAATGATCAGGGGATAAATCATTGGTAACTGTTTTTGTTGTTGTGAAGAATTTAACAGCTTGTCAAAGTAGGCTCTCATTTACGTACAGCTCGAATCAGATGAATAGTGCGGGCATCTGCTTCAATGATGGTAAATTGCCAATCTTCAAGTTCAATCACTTGTCCTTGTAAA
Source organism: Acinetobacter sp. 1207_04 (assembly GCF_052850415.1). Taxonomy (NCBI): domain Bacteria; kingdom Pseudomonadati; phylum Pseudomonadota; class Gammaproteobacteria; order Moraxellales; family Moraxellaceae; genus Acinetobacter; species Acinetobacter sp. 1207_04. Next base: position 201,817 of record NZ_VXCQ01000001.1, read on the forward strand.
TCACTCACCAATCCAATTTCCTGAAGCAATAATCCCCCGACAGTTTCTACTTCATCGTCAGAAAAGTCTGCATCTAAAACTGTGTTAAAGTGTTCAATTGGTGTAAGTGCTTGAACGATCCATGTATTTGCCGTGGTATGGTCATTGTCAGGAACAATAAATTGCGCTTCTTCATCGACATTGTCATGTTCGTCTTCAATTTCACCGACAATTTCTTCAAGTATATCTTCTAAGGTGACTAAACCTGACGTTGTGCCATATTCGTCAATCACAATTGCAATATGCGTTTGAGTGTTTTTTAACATACGTAACAGTTGGTCTGAACGCGCACTTTCAGGGACAAACAACGGTTGACGCATTAAATTACGAATGTCGACATTGACTGAAGGATCAGTCATAAATGGTAATAAATCTTTAGCAAGTAAAATACCAACAACATTGTCTGGTTGGTCTGATGAAAAGACTGGAAAACGTGAATGCGCTGATTCAACTAAAACATGTAAAATATCAAGGATTTGGTCATCTTCTTGTAAGCTAACCATAGATGTGCGTGGCGTCATCACTTCACGAACTTTTGTTGCAGGAAGGTCTAATACGCCTTCTAACATTGCGACAGTATCAGGTTCTAAAAAACGACGAGAATCCTGAACCAATTTGAGCAGTTCATCGCGGGTTTCGGGCGCAGTTCCTAACCATTTACGTAAACCGCGCATACCCCACGATGGGCCTGATTCGTCTTGCATGATCTTTCCTGAAGATACTTATTTCAAAAATGTAAATTTTATCATACCGAAGAAAATACAGATGTCTATCGAATAAACAGGAGAAAGATGAATGCTTGCGTCATCCTGGTGCTTGAGATCATAAGCAGATCATCATAAATCGACTTTGTGTTAAAATATACAAAGTCTAAATTAAGTTTGAGTTTGATGATGTCTGAACAATTGCCTGCACCGAGCATTCAGTTAAATACACGTGGTTTACGTTGTCCTGAACCTGTGATGATGTTGCATCAGGCAATTCGTAAATCTCAATCAGGGGATATTGTTGAAGTTTTTGCAACGGATAATTCAACGTCTTGGGATATTCCTAAATTTTGTATGCATCTTGGACATGAGTTGTTATTGCAAGAAGAAAAACTAGATGAGCAGGGTAATAAAGAATTTCATTATTTGGTACAGAAAGGCTAGATTGTCTTTGATATTGAGTCAATATCTATAAAAAGTCAGAATTGAAATTAATAAACCCGCATTCAGCGGGTTTATTTTTATCTCAATAAAGATTACATGTTAGGATAATTTGGACCACCACCACCTTCAGGTGTTACCCAAGTGATGTTTTGCGATGGGTCTTTAATATCACAAGTCTTACAATGTACACAGTTTGCAGCGTTAATTTGGAAACGCTTAGAACCATCATCATTTTCCATGATTTCATAAACACCAGCAGGGCAATAACGTTGAGCAGGCTCATCCCATTTTGGTAAGTTTACGTTTACAGGAATAGAAGCATCAGTCAATTTCAAATGCGCAGGCTGATTTTCTTCATGTACGGTATTTGAGACGAATACCGAAGACAAACGGTCAAACGTAATTTTACCATCTGCTTTAGGATAGGTCGGTTTGAATGTCGCAGTATCTACAGTTTTCAACACGCTGAAATCAGGTGCTAAATCATGCAAAGTGAATGGCACTTTAAAGATGTTTTGATCGATAAAGTTAAATGCACCACCCATCCACAAACCGAATTTGTGCATTGCAGGGCCGAAGTTACGTGAACGGTGTAACTCTTCTTTTAACCAACTATTGTTGAATTTGTCTGTGTACGCAGTCAATTCTTTAGCAAAGAGATCTTCGCCTTCAGTGACACGAGCAACAGCTAAATCACCACCTTTTTCTACACCAGCAGCAATTGCTTCAAATACAGCTTCACCACATAGCATGCCTGATTTCATTGCAGTGTGAGAGCCTTTGATTTTTGCAAAGTTTAAGAAACCTGCATCATCACCAATTAAGCAACCACCAGGGAACGTCAATTTAGGTAAAGAGTTTAAACCACCTTTTACCACTGCACGTGCGCCATAAGAAATACGTTTACCACCTTCAAGATATTGCTTGATCAGCGGATGTGTTTTCCAACGTTGCATTTCTGCAAATGGATACATGTTTGGATTTTCATAAGATAAATCCGTGATCATACCCAAAGTCACTTGGTTATTTTCAGCGTGATATAACCACCAACCACCTGAAGAACCCGTTTCAGTTAAAGGCCAGCCTGAACCATGCATCACTAAACCAGGTTTATGTTTTGCAGGATCTATTTCCCAAAGTTCTTTAATACCAATACCGTAATGTTGCGGATCAGCATCTTTGTCTAAATCAAATTTAGCAAGTAGGCGTTTACCTAAGTGACCACGGCAACCTTCAGCAAAAATGGTGTATTTCGCATGAAGTTCGTAACCTGGTGTAAAGTTATGCGTAGGTTCGCCATCTTTGCCAATACCCATATCACCTGTTTGGATGCCTTTTACAGAACCGTCCGTATGATAAAGGATCTCAGATGCAGCAAAACCAGGGAAGATAGAGACTTCTAATTCTTCAGCTTTCGTACCTAACCAACGAACAACATTACCCAATGAAATAACATAGTTACCGTCATTATGCATCGTTTTAGGCACCATCCAATGTGGCGCTTCTTGTGACTTTTCAGCAGACATTAAGAAATAAGTCTTGTCTTCAGTCACAGGCACATTTAAAGGTGCACCTTCTTCTTTCCAATTTGGGAAAAGTTCATTGATTGCACGAGGTTCAAGTACAGCACCAGAAAGGATATGCGCACCAACTTCAGAGCCTTTTTCAACCACACAGACAGAAAGGTCTGGAAGATTGTTTTCAATAGCCAATTGACGAATTTTAATCGCAGCAGAAAGACCTGCAGGGCCTGCGCCTACGATGACTACGTCAAACTCCATCGCTTCACGTTCGATGTGTTCCATGTAGGACTCCTCATATTTCAAGGGGTGGCAACCGTATGCATTTATTGATTATTAAGTTGAAAAACAATAAATCGGTGCTGCCGTGAGTGTTCTAAATTTCACTGATATGAATATATATTCATATCATTCATATATTTTGCGCTAGTATAGTTATAAACCTTGATCTAGCCAATTGGCTGAGTCGTATTATTTTTAAGTCAGCAAGGTATAAACCATGGTAAATCAAAATAATTCAAGCTCAGAAGCGCAATATCAGTCTGATTCTGATCATAAAAATTTAACGAACATTGCACAATACTTAAAAGATGTACACGTCAGTCACAAAAGGTCAATACCGCCTATAGCAGACTGGAAGCCAAAGCATTGTGGCAAAATGGATTTGAGGGTAAAAGCCAATGGAGAGTGGTGGCACGAAGGTCAATTGATCAAGCGTCAGCCTTTACTAGACTTATTCACCAAAGTACTTTGGAAAGAAGATGGAATATTCTATTTAAAGACGCCTGTTGAGCAAATTGAAATTGAGGTTGAAGACGAGCCTTTGTTGGTTAATCAAGTCGATCAAGTTGAGCTTGAAGGACAGACGTATTTACAAGTTACGACAACCAATCAAGACATTGTTATAGTTGATGCTGAGCATCCAATTTTTATGCGTGAGTATCAAGGTGAGCTTCGACCTTATGTACATATTCGTTTTGGCATCAATGCTTTAATTCAGCGCAATGCATTCTTTCATTTAGTTGAATATGGAAGCCTACTAGAAAATGAACAAGGTGGAGCCATATTATCGTTACAAAGTGGTGATTTGCACTTGCAATTAGGCACATGAGGTTTAAGCTTAATTTATTATTGTTGACTCATAAATGCAGTGGATCAAATGAGCGCTATTCTTCCTTTATATCCTTTAGAAAATCCAATGCCTCGGGCTTCAGCAGATGCACCGATTGGTATTTTTGATTCTGGAATAGGCGGCTTATCCGTTGCTCAGGAGATTGCGACATATCTGCCAAATGAACGTATTTTGTATTATGCAGATACAGCACATGTACCGTATGGCCCACGGACGGATCAAAATATTCGTGAACTGACTGCGCATGCAATTGAATGGCTCTATCGACAAGGTTGTAAAGTTGCGGTTGTGGCATGTAATACCGCCTCAGCATTTAGCCTAGATTATTTGCGTTCACATTATGGCGATGATTTCCCAATCATCGGCTTAGTACCTGCCTTAAAACCGGCGGTTCTACAGAGTAAAAGTAAGGTTGTTTCAGTATTGGCAACACCTGCAACATTTCGTGGTCAATTAATAAAAGAAGTTGTACATCATTTTGCGGAGCCTTTGGGAGTACAAGTTTTACCTGTCACTTGCTTAGATTTAGTTCCTTTTGTTGAGGCAGGAGAGCAGAGTAGTGAAGCATGTATTAATAGTTTGAAAAAAATACTACAACCTGTAGTTGATCAAGGCGCAGACTATTTGGTCTTAGGTTGTACGCATTATCCATTTTTAAAACAAACAATTCAGCAGTTGTATCCTGAGCAATTCACTTTGATTGATTCGGGACATGCTGTTGCAAGACAAACTTCAAGAATTTTAATTAAAAATAGTTTAGTATCAGAAAAGCTACAAAATAATCAAATTAGATTAAGATGTTTTACGAGTGGAAATAATGCCTCAGTATTACAACCTGTGCTTAGGCATATGATTTTACAAAATATTACGTGGTCAATTGAAAATATTGTTGATAAACTGAACTAAAATAGTTCGGCCATATGTTTGTTTTTACTTTTCATAAGTATAGGGCATGTAACCATCAAATCGACTTTGGGGAAGGTTTGAACTTTAAGGATGTGAGAGAGAAAAGGGTTTACCTATGCTCGATAAGCGTTATCAAGTTTTTATTACAACATCAGGCAAAGAAATGCAGCCTGAACGAATGGTGGTGACTCAGACTCTGATTGGAATGGGCTTTTTTTCATGGGGGCTTGAACAACGGACGCCATTGAGTACTGCTTTTGCACGTCGTCAAATTGATGACTGCGATTATGTTTTATTGCTCTTGGGTAGCCAGTATGGGGAGCAATCTGTATCAGGTGTAGGTTATATGCATCTTGAATACATTTATGCAGTAACCAAACAAAAACCAATAATTGTCTTTATGCATGATGCACCTGAAACACGGCAAAATGATCTACAAGATCAGACGACTGCATTGAAAGATAAGTTTAAAGAATTCCGTCATCAGCTACAAAAAGAAGTCGAACAAGTCGTAACTTATAAAACATTACGTGATCTAGAGTTAGCAGTTCGTTCTTATATGCCGCAAATGTTAGAGCGTTATCCAGTTGTTGGTTGGGTGCGTCCACAAAATTTACAAGTATTACAAGATGAGATTGATAAGTTAAAATCAGAACTTGCTAAAGCTCGCTCAGAACAAACTACCGTACATGGCTTAAAAGAAGTTGATCCATTTTTGACTTTACCAAAAGTGTATAGCAATGAAATTTTTAGCTTTGATTACCGCATGCATGCCTATCAGGATGGTAACTTTAGAGAATTAACGCCAATGCGTGAGATGAGTTGGCTTGAATTGGTGAAAGTACTTTCTAGCGAATTTCGTGAACAAATGCCTGAAGAATTTTTCTCAAAAGTACTCAATGAACATTTGAATAATACAGGTCTCAATGATGCTTTGAGGGTCATGCCTCGAGCGCACGCTGTTTCTCGTGCACAGATTAATATTCGCGCATTACATACCATTAAACAACAAATGCGTCAAAATGAATGGGTTGTACCTGTAGGACGTGATGATCGTCAACGTATGCTTTGGCAAATGACCGCAAAAGCTTTAAAATTAATTGAAGGTGACGGCCAAATTGGGCGTCGCACACCGATTCTTTGAACTTTTCATCAATCGGGGATGATGAAAACATCATATTGATAAAGTACGTGTCCCGTAGAGCATCAGGTACTATATTAGATGTCTAAAAGTGTGTTGGAATTTAAGAGAATGTCTGTAAAGCCTAAAATTTTGGTGATGATTGCAAATTTGGGAACACCAGATGAACCAACCACTTCTGGTGTTCGCCGATTCCTTGAAGAGTTTCTGTCAGATGGTCGAGTAATTGAGATTCCTAAATTTTTGTGGAAGATCATTCTGTACAGTTTTGTTTTACCTTTTCGTCCTAAAAAAGTGGCGCAAGCATATGCGCAGATTTGGACTGAAGATTCTCCAATGCGCTTAATTTTAAATCAACAGGTTCAAGCGCTTCAACAGCAAATTATTTCTGTATATCCTGAATTTGAAATAAATATTGTTCCTGCAATGACGTATGGTACGCCAGGGATTTCAACCATTTTGGCGAATGCGACACAAGCTCAATATGATCATGTCATCTTATTGCCCTTATTTCCGCAATATTCTGCAACATCGACAGCACCGTTATATGATGCGATAGCGGATTGGGTGAAGACTCAGCGTAATTTACCGGGTCTAAGTCTGATTCGTGATTATTATCAACATCCTTTATATATTGAAGCATTGGCTGCAAGTGTGCGAGATTATCAGTCCGAACATGGTCAAGCTGATAAATTGTTGATGTCATTTCATGGTATTCCACAACCTTATGCTGATAAAGGCGATCCTTATGCTGAGCGCTGTCGTATCACTGCAAAAAAAGTTGCACAGGTACTCGGTTTAAATGAAACGCAATGGGCTATTAGCTTTCAATCGCGTTTTGGGAAACAAGAATGGGTTAAGCCTTATACAGATCGAATACTGCAAGAGTGGGCTGAGCAAGGTGTGGCTTCTGTGCAAGTCTTGAGTCCTGCATTTTCAGCAGATTGCTTGGAAACACTTGAAGAGCTTGCTTTACAAAATGCTGAACTTTTTATGCATGCGGGCGGAAAGCACTATGCGTATATTCCGGCACTGAATGATCGAGCAGATCATATTCAATTATTGAGTACATTGGTTCAAGCACAGCTTGATGCATTGAAACAGACACTCATTTCATAAAATTTTTATTTCAAGATTTTCTATTTCAAGGTGGCAGGAGAAATGTATGCTGCAAGTTAAAATTGTACCTGTCACGGCATTTCAACAAAATTGTTCGATTATTTGGGATTCAGAAACTAAAGAAGCTGTTTTGATTGATGCGGGCGGTGATGCTGAAAAACTTCAAGCTGAAGTTGAAGCATTGGGCTTAACAGTGAAAGCGCTATGGTTGACACATGGTCATTTAGATCATGCTGGAGCTGTGGGTGCATTGGTTAAAATATGGAATGTTCCTGTGATTGGGCCACATAAAGAAGATCAATTTTGGTTGGATATGATTCAAGAAGTCTCCGCTCGTTATGGCTTCCCCATTCCAGAACCTGTCATTGTCAATCAGTGGCTAGAGGGTGGTGAAGTCTTAAAACTTGGGCAAGAAGAATTTGAAGTTCGTTTTGCACCAGGTCATACACCAGGTCATGTAGTTTTTTACAATAAAAATTATGGTGTTCTATGGACAGGTGATGTGTTGTTTAAAGGTTCTATTGGTCGTACTGATTTTCCACGAGGTAATCATGCTCAACTGATTGAATCAATACATCGTGAATGTTTTAGTTTACCTGATGAAACACAGTTTATTTCAGGGCATGGGCCAATGAGTACGATTGGTTTTGAAAAACAACATAACCCTTTTGTTGCAGGAAAAGCGGGTTAAAATTAAAAAGCCCTTAATCTTTTTAGATCAGGGGCGATATTATATTTTTTATTATTTTTTTTGTTTTTACAAAGCTAAAAGTATTTTGTCAATTTAATGAAAAGTTTTTTGTCCTTAGGCAACATTAAAAATGTTTACGTATATTTTTATATATTGTTACTTTCTATTTTATATCTATCGCTTATCTTGTACATCTGATTGTATCTTTTTTAGTGACTAAATGGATTATGTAACGATTGTTTTGCTTCAAGAACAATTAATATGGAAGCAACGATAAATAGAATAGCAACGCTAAGTAACAATAGATCAAGGCTATACAGACCTAACGTTACAAAAAAAATAGAAAGTAGCATGAAAGTGGAAAGTAAAATTTTTAAACTTATATGCATGATAATACTCCTAAAGTCATTTTAAGCAGTTTTTGAATTAGATTTAATACAGCTTAAAATGAGTTATAAATTATAATGATGACGAAAATATGAACTTTTTCAAAAAAGTTTAAAGCTACTTTTTAATGTAACTGTAAAATATACTACATTAAGAATGTGATTGAATTGTTGTTTTTTGTATATTTGTTTAATTTAAATCACTAAAAATCTAATTGTCTTCTGCTTGCGGGGCATCTTCAGTTGGAAGTTTATATTCGTCACTTGCCCAAGCACCCAAATCAATCATCTTGCAACGCTCTGAGCAAAAAGGGCGAAATTCATTACCTTCCCAAGTAGATGGTTCACCACAACGTGGGCAAGGAAATGTACGTGGAACAGACATGAAATACTCCAAAAATAAGTGAAAAAATAGGAAAGCGAGTCAGGAATTGTTAGACTTACATTTGATTTCTCTTAGTTTGATCTGATTATGCCGATTCGTCAATTTCAAGCACAGCGTATGCATGCGCCTCGTGATTTTATTTCTATTGAAAATCAGCCGATTTGTGTGGAGATTGGTGCAGGAAAAGGTAAGCATGCCTTACTGTTTACAGAGCAAAATCCTGAACAGCAATTGATTGCAATTGAGCGAACACGTGAAAAATTTGTAGCGATGCAAAAACAACATCAACTTGAAGGTCAAAAAAATTTAATACCTATGCATGCGGATGCTGTGCCATGGGTTGTTCATGCACTTTTTCCTGCACAAGTCGAACAGTTTTTTATTCTTTATCCAAACCCTGAGCCACATAATCCCGCTCAGCGTTGGTTGAATATGCCATTTTTTGAGTTTTTGGTTTCACGTTTACGGGTGAATGGCACGGTGACATTGGCGAGTAATATTCCTGAATATATTGCCGAGGCAGAAAAGCAACTCATTGATGTTTGGAAATTACCTTATGTCAAAGAGGTCATTCCTGCGACATCGGCAAGAACTCATTTTGAAATTAAATATTTAGAACGTGGTGAGCTGTGTCAGCAATTGATTATTTCAAAACCTGAAAGTTACACCACGCGTTTTGATGATTTCATGCCTATACAAGGTCAAAATGCACAAGCTTCTGAGCCAGCAGATGCAAATTAAAAAAGTTGCCATTATTGGTGCAGGGCCTGCTGGATTGATGACTGCAGAAGTATTGAGTCAGCTTAAGAGTACTCAACTAGAGATTCATGTTTTTGAACAAAAGCCTTCTGCTGCACGTAAATTTTTGATGGCAGGCAAAACTGGTTTGAATATTTCTCATGCAGAACCTGTTACACAGTTTATTCAACGTTATGACCACGTGGAATGGTTAAAGCCTTGGGTTGAACAATGGGATGCAAAATGGATTCAAGCGTGGATGCAAGGTCTAGGTATTGAATCATATACAGGCAGTTCAGGACGAATTTTTCCCATTGAAATGAAAGCTGCACCGCTGCTTCGAGCTTGGTTAAAACGCTTGATGGAACAAGGCGTAAAATTCCATTATAGGCATCAAATTATGAATTTGGCTGACAATCAACTCACTATTTTAGATCAAAAAAATCAGCAACAATTTGAGCAGAAATTTGATGCGATAGTTTTAGCATGTGGGGCTGTGTCTTGGTCACGCTTGGGTAGTGATGGTGCTTGGCAAAAATGGTTAAATGCTGATGCCATTGAAAATTTTCAACCAAGTAATGCTGGCGTAGAGCGCAAGTGGTCAAGCTATATGCAGCCTGTATTTGGGCAACCTTTAAAGCGTGTAGATGCATGGCTTGACCATCAACAGAAAACCCAAGGTGATATTGTCATCTCACATTATGGGCTTGAAAGTGGGCTGATTTATAAACAAGGTCGAGCATTGCGCACTTTGCAAAAAGTAGGGCAGCCGATGATACTTCATTTGGACTTGTTGCCCGATCAAAGTATTGAACAGCTTACGCAAAAATTACAATCTTCAAAGAAACAGTCGATGAGTAATGTTTGGCGTAAGGCTGGTTTAGATAGTGCAAAAGCCAATTTAGTCCGAGAGTTAGTCGATAAATCCATTTGGCAACAGCCTGAAAAATTAGCGTTTCAAATTAAAAATTTAGCTATTACTTTAGATGGTTTTCGCCCAATTGAAGAGGCGATTAGTTGTGCAGGTGGTGTACGTGAAAATGCACTGAATCAACATTTACAGCTGAAATTGAATCCTTATGTTTTCTGTTGTGGTGAAATGCTTGATTGGGATGCACCGACAGGCGGTTATTTGTTGACGGCATGTTTTGCGACAGGTCGTGCAGCAGGTGAGGGTGTGGTGCAATATTTACAATTGGATCAATCATCATCTATATCGTAATGGAGCGTAGAATATTTTTTAGTATCCTAAAAAGCGTTCGCAATTGATGAAGGAATAAAAATGTCCGAAGAAAAAATCTATACAGGCAGTTGTTTATGCGGTGCGATTCGCTATGAAATTCATGGTGAAATTGGCGAAGTAATTCAATGCCATTGCAAGCGTTGTCGCAAAGCCAATGGCACGGCATTTGCTACCAATGCTCCGATTAAAAAAGCAGATTTTAAAATTGTTCAAGGTGAACATTTATTGAAAAAATTTGCATCAACACCAACTACAGCACGTTGTTTTTGTAGTGAATGTGCTTCGCCCATCATCAGTATTAAAGCAGAGACACCCGATACTTATCGTTTAAGAATTGGAACATTGGATACACCATTAGAACACAAGCCTGTTATGCATATTTTCACAGCCTATAAGGCAGAGTGGGATACTATTTCTGATGGTTTGCCTCAGTACGATGAGCGTCCTTAAGTGGCTGTATCAAGTTATAAATTTTATTAATTCCTCCCCTTGCGCAGTCATACTGCTCACCTTTAACAAAGGGAGGAGCAGCATGAGATTATTTTACAACTAAAGCCGTGCCTTCAAACTTGATACCATTCCAACTATTTTGTATAAATTGACGAATGTTTTGGTGATCGGTTGCTTCAGGTGTCGCCAATACAGACGCATAATGTTCTGCAAATAGGCTTAAAGTTTGTGTTTGATCAAGTCCATTAAGTTGAGCAAATGAAAATACTTTTGCGCTACCTTGGTTTTCAGTGGCTGCATTATGTTGCTGACCATTTTGAAATGCGGTTGGTGTATGTGTATAACGAGCTTCAATAAAAGCAATGACATCGGAAAATTTAGCTTCGCCCGATTGAAGTTGATTCAGTAATTCCTGTGACATGTGCATACTCCAGTGAATGATCTATGATGAGAGAAGATGAATTGAATCATCATCCTTTATTTTTCACTCAGAATCATAGCTGAATGTGGTGATGAACTATAGATTCAATTGTACAAAATCATAATGATGGAATTGAAGAAAGCATTTGGAAATTGATCACTTGTGGATAAATTAAGACTTATCCGCTGAACTGAAATTGATGAAGTGGAGAATATAATGAATTGGTTATTGGTCGCTTGTGGTGGAGCAATAGGTGCTTGCTTACGCTATGGTGCAGGGCTACTCATTGTGCGACCAATGAGTTTATTTCCTTGGGCAACATGGTCTATTAATGTGTTGGGCTGTTTTCTTGCAGGCGTCTTCTTTGCCTTAAGTCAACGCTACCCTATACTGCAAAATGAGACTCGACTTTTTGTCATGGTTGGTATTTTTGGTGGATTCACTACATTTTCAAGTTTTGGTTTGGAAACTTTTCAGTTAATCAGACAAGGGCAAATGAACATAGCTGTCATGTATAGTCTGTCGAGTATGATCGTGGGTGTGCTGTGTTTGGCGATGGGTTTTTATTTATTTCAAATATTTTTAAAGTCCGCTTAGCGCTTTTATAAAATCAATATTTAATAATAAAAAGAAGCCTGAATCTGGGGAGATATTCAGGCTTTAAAGTCAAACTATATTTTTAATGAATGCTTCATTTCACTCATCGTATTCTGTCTTTACATCGAATAATACTTAGCGTTTAAAACGTGCAAAACGTTTATTGAAGTTTGCAATACGACCATCATTATTCACTTGGCGTTGTTCACCTGTATAAAATGGATGTGAAGCACTCGAAATATCTAAGCTGACGTAAGGATATGATTTTCCTTCATACTCACGAGTGTTATTGCTGTTGAGTGTGCTGCCAATGATAAAATAAGCATTAGCATTGGTGTCATGGAATAAAACTTCACGGTATTCGGGATGGATATTTGTACGCATTTCTTATCTCTTATTGGGTTGATTTTGTAATGTTATAATATAACAATATATGTGTCAAGAGATGTTACTTAGCTGGTTTCTGAGTGATTGTATTCAAAAGAAAAATAAATAATTTTGAAGAGTGTTGCATCAAAATAAACATAAAAAAAGAAGTCTAGCAGGAGGATATATTTGCATAGACTTCTAAGAGGTGTTAAGTAAAAGTCGAATGAGATAACGACTTTCTATGTAGATAATTTAGTCTCGCTAACTTAAAAAAATATTAAAATAAGGTTTTGTTGTACAAACATTTTGTAAAAGGTCTGTAAATATATCTATTTAAATATGCTTAATTAAGTTGTTCGGATGGAACTAAACTTTCAAATACATCGTTTAAATCATCATTGACTTTAAGATGAATAAGATTCCAATATTGTCCTGATATGGTTCGGTTGACCATCAATGTATCTGGTGATGGTTTGAAAACATCCCAATATTTGAAGGATTTCTTGACGAGCTTCATCCCATCATGGTGAGCTGAATTTTCTGCAAAATCATAAGGTGTGGTCAGTGGACGCAATAAAACTTCTAACCATTGCTGATATAAATCTTCAGGAAATTTATTTTTTTCAGCGAGCGCATCAAGTGCAGTTAATTCATCTTCAATACGTGGAATATCTTGTTTGCGTGCAGCATTAACCAATGATTTAAAGTGAGTAATAATGTCAGTCGATAAGGTTTTTACGCCACCAAAATCGTAAATAATTACACTGCCATTTTCACGAAAAGCAAAGTTACCTGGGTGTGGGTCACAGTGGAATCGCTTTAAGAAAAACATTTGTTGACCCAATGCCTGAATCAAACGACGACCAATATCATTACGAATTGTTAAGTCCCACGTACTGGCCGTTTCAATACTTTCACCTTGTTCAAAACTTAAGGTTAAAACACGCCGTGTTGAATGTTCAGGAAAGACTTTGGGAATAATAATTTTACTGTCTAAACTCTGGTGAAAGGTACGAAAAACCTCAAGATTTTGTGCTTCAATTTCGTAGTTGAGTTCTTCATGTAAACTGTGTTGAATTTCTTGAAATAGGCGATCTTGGAGTTTTTTATCGACCTTTAAAACACCCATTAAGCGTAAGGCTAAACGAACCTGTTTAAGATCACTTTCACAGGCAGTATCGACACCAGGATACTGTACTTTTACTACGACAGGTGTGCCATTGGGTAAAATCGCTTTATGGACTTGACCAATCGAGGCTGCGGCAAAAGGTTGCTCTTCAAAATGGGTAAATGCTTTATTGATCGGCTGTCTGAGCTCACTTTCAACTTGTTGTTTTATTTCAGCAAAGGGCATGGCTGGTGCTTGGCGTTGTAGTTTAGCAATCGCGCTTGCAACTTCAGGTGGGAAAATATCTTTATATTGTGAGGCAATCTGCCCAACTTTCATTGCCGCGCCTTTCATCTCGCCTAAGGTATCGGCAATTTGTAGACCAATATCTTGAAAAAGCTGACTACGAGCTTCATTTTTTTTGTCTTCATCGGCATTAAAATTACGAATGGAGTTGGAAACAGTTTTTGTCGCAATACTTGCAGTCATACTCGCAAGCTTCATAAAGCGGCGGCCTGGTGTACTTGCATTTTTTGACATGCTGATGCGCCCTTCGACAAGAAGAATATAATGATTGTTTTGATCATAGGTGACATTTACATGACTGCCTACTTCAAATTGTTAAGATATTGTTTCGCATTGGCTATTTTTCAATATTTTGATTGTATTTAGTCGAAAGATGTAGCATGCAGAAAAGCGTAGAATAAGCAGATATTGTGTCTGAGGAAAATCAAATGACAAAAGTGTACCGATATTTAACAGGTAAAGATGATGTGAATTTCTGTGCCAAAGTGACCAAAGCTTTAAATGAAGGCTATGAACTCTATGGTTCTCCCACCATGACGTTTAATGGGGTAGATGTGATTGTAGGTCAAGTGATTGTGAAAGATGTTGAAAGTGAATCGGACATTCCATCAGGTTTAAAAGTAGCAATAGGTCAGTTGTAAAGTATTTCAAAATTACCTCCCTCTAATTTTTTAAAAGGAGGCGGAGTAATTTTGAGCTTATCTATTCTTGAATGCTAAATGCTTTATTTTTAATTTGATGCTTGTATTAAGCGTTGATTGTTCATACGTAGGCGTGTGAGTAGTAAAACACAAGCGATACTTAAACCAACAATCAACCCAATCCAAACACCCGCTGCACCCATTTCAGTATAACGTGCCAAGTAGATTCCGACAGGGAAGGCGATAATCCAATAGGCAAGCATGGTAATCCACATTGGACCTTTGGTGTCTTGCATGCCACGTAAACAGCCTGCTGCACTGACTTGCCATGCATCCATGAGTTGATAAGCAATCGCAAAGATAATTAAATAAATTGCGATTTGTGTTACTTCAGAATTAGAGGTGTAAACTGCGACAATGTCAGCACGTAGTAGCCACATCAGAAGCATGGTAATAAATGCAAAACCCGTTGCAGTAAGTAAGCCGAGTCTTTGTACTTTACGCATAGCCACCCAATTTTTTTCACCATAATAAGTTCCGACTCGAATAGTCAATGCAAGTGCCAAAGACATTGGAATCATAAACAATTGAGAGGTGACGGAAATGGCGATTTGGTGGGCGGCGATGGTGACTTCACCCAGTGTGCTTAGTACAATTGCCCCTGTGCTAAAAATGCTCACTTCAAAGAAAATAGCTAAACCAATCGGTAAGCCTAATTTCAAAATACGCTTAATTAGCACGGGATTCATTTTTTCCCAATGCGTCAACGGTTGAGTTTTTTGATAGCGTTTTGCTTTAAATACATAGATCGCTAAAATAATAAGCATCAGCCATTGTAAAATTGCCGTTGCAAAACCACAGCCTGCACTGCCCAAATGCGGAATGGGACCCAAACCATACATAAAAATAAAGTTTAGCGGAATAAGTGCCACTAAAGCCCCTAAGCTCAGGGCGGTTACAGGCCGTGGAAAACCTAAGGCTTCAGAGTAGTTACGTAGAGCTGAATACATGGTGACTGCGGGCATGCCGAATGCAATCGCATGTAAAAACAGACTTGCTTTAGGAAGTAAAGAATCAGGGACACCAAATAACGGGAGTAGTAAGGGTGTGGCTTGTAAAATCAGCATTGCAATAATGCCGAGAATCAAGGCAATCCAAAGTGACTGACGGACAATTGAAGGGATTTTTTCAGGGGTTCGTGCGCCGTTGGCTTCAGCCACTAAAGGTGTGGTTGCAATCATAATGCCACTAAATAACAACATGACAGGAATCCATAACCCAACCCCGACTGCGATAGCTGCAAGGTCTTCGGCGGACATATGTCCTGCCATAATGGTATCAATTAGTCCAAAACCTGCATAGGCAAATTGAGTGACTAAAATAGGGAGCATTAGATGAAATAGTTGCTTTAATTCAAAGCGGGTAGTTGTGGCTTTGGTCGATGCAGACACAGAAAATACTCGTTTTAAATGTGCTTAGAAAATAAATGGGTTAGCGTTGTAGAGTGAGAAGCACACCAATAAAAATCACCACGCCACCTAAAAAACGTTGCCAATTGATCGGGGTTTTCTCTGAACCTAGAAGCCCAAAGTGATCGATCAACATCGACATTAAAATTTGACCAAAAATAATTAAGCCAGAAAGTGTTAAAAATCCAAGTTTTGGAGCAGTGTAAATGCTAATACTAATTGCATATACACCCAAACAGCCACCGAGCCATAAGTACCAAGGGATCATGTTTAATTCATGCAAACTCGGTTTAGATACGGCTTGCAAGGTCGTTTGAATGATCACTAAAACGGCGAGCACTATTGTACCAATTAAAAATGATAAAAGGGCGGCTTGCAGTGGAGAATGTAAATATTCACGTAATTGTGTATTGATTGCTGTCTGAAAGGTCATGGCAATCCCAATCCCCATGGCTAAGGGTAAAAGGAAAAATAATTGGCTCGCAATTTTCATCATTTTATACCTTTGCTTTTTATCATTTTGCTTTCAGTCTAAAGCAAAATAGAAAGTTGAGCGAATGTGAATGTAGAACTCATGTTAAAATTGTGCATTATCTCTTTGTTTTGAGCTGTCCTTTGGCTGATTTAAATCCTGCACTGATTCCACTTTCTTTATATATTCACATGCCATGGTGTGTGCGGAAATGTCCGTATTGTGATTTTAATTCACATGCCGTGCCTGACGGAAAGTTATCACTGGATTTAGAACAAGAATATTTACAGGCATTGGTCGAAGACTTTAAAACGCAAATTGACTTTGCCCAAGGGCGAGAAATTCATAGTGTATTTATTGGTGGGGGAACACCATCATTAATTTCTGCTAAAGGTTATCAATGGCTTTTTGCTAAACTCAAGGCATTATTATCTTTTGAGCAAGATTGCGAAATCACCTTAGAAGCTAATCCTGGGACAGTAGAGCATGATCCATTTGCAGGTTATTTAGAAGCAGGCATTAACCGTTTATCGATTGGTGTACAAAGTTTTAACACCGACCATTTGCAAAAACTTGGTCGTATTCATAGTAATAATGATGCGATTTTTGCCATTAAAAATGCAAAAGAAGCTGGCTTTAAGCGAGTCAATGTTGACTTGATGCATGGCTTACCTGAGCAGACTTTAGAGCAGGCATTGCTTGATTTAAAACTGGCTGTAGAAAGTGGAGCAACGCATATTTCGTGGTATCAATTGACCATTGAACCGAATACAGTATTTTTCCGAACACAACCAATTTTACCTGTCGATGAAGTGTTGGAAGACATTCAAGAACTGGGTGAAACTTATTTAAAAGCCAATGGTTTTATCAATTATGAAGTGTCAGCTTGGCGTAAGGAAAAACCGTCAGCACATAATCTTAATTATTGGCAATTTGGTGATTATTTGGCGATTGGTGCAGGTGCACATGGAAAAGTGACACAAGTTGATGGTGTATATCGTTTTCAAAAAACGCGTTTACCAAAAGATTATTTAGCTAAAGTACCTGCGGAAAATCTGCAATTTAAACGCCTTGAACATGATGACATGCCGTTTGAGTTTATGATGAATGCTTTACGTTTAAACAATGGCGTAGACGCTTCACTGTATGCTGAGCGTACAGGTACGGATTTGTCAGAAATTGCTGAGTTAGTGGCATCATTGCAACAACGTAAATTGATGGTAAATGATCCAAATCGTATTGCATGTACCGAGAAAGGACATGTGTTCCTAAATTCAGTATTGGAAGAGTTTCTTTAATATAGTTGGACAAAAAATCAGATCATGATTTATGTGGTGTTGGCACTGATTGGTGTACTTTCAGGCATGATTAGCGGTATTGTCGGAACTGGCTCATCTATTATTTTATTACCCATACTTGCTTATATTTTCGGGGCTAAATTGGCAGTACCAATCATGGCAATTGCTGCGATTATGGGAAATATTTCACGTGTGATGTTATGGCGACATGAACTAAATATAAAAGCTTTTTTGCTGTTTACGAGTGTCGGTATTCCTGCTGCTGTATTGGGCGCAAATACACTGTGGGGTTATGCCTGCGAAAGTGTCCAATATATGTATAGGATTGTTTTTTATATTATTGATTCCATTGCGACATTTTGCAAAACGTAAAGGTTTAAAATTAAATAATTTTCATTTAGTTCTTGCTGGTGCATTACTCGGTTATTTGACGGGTTTGGTATTTTCTACAGGTCCATTGTTGTTGCCAGTTTTTAGTGGTTTTGGTTTAACCAAGGGAGCATTACTGGCAACAGAGGCAGCATCTTCTTTTGCATTGTATGCTTCAAAAAGTATAGCCTTTGGTACGTTAGGCGTTTTAAAATCAGAAGTGATTCTTGCGGGTTTTCTTGTGGGTTTATCTTTAATGTTCGGAAATTATTTTGGGAAGTTATTTGTTTTGAATATTTCCGAACGGGTGTTTAATTTATTACTTGATGGAATGTTACTTTTTGCGGGTCTTTCTATGTTGTGGGCTGCCATTTCATAATGTGATTAAATTAAATGCTCATCTATTAAATTTAAAAAGACCGCCTAGGCGGTCTTTTGCTTTTTCTAAAAACTTACAACTTAGTAGTCAAAGCTAAAGTGTTCAGCATCAAGAGACATCATTGTTTTAGATGGATTCACCATAGATTCAGCATGACCTTGTGAACGTGGAAGCAATTGTTCAAAATAGAAATCAGCAAGTTTGATTTTTGCTTTATAGAATTCAGGAACTTCAGCACCCTCACCCGATGCCAATTTTTCTGAAGCAACAGCAGCTTGTTGTGCCCAATAGTATGCCATCATCGCATAACCAGAGAACATCAAAAAATCGACAGAAGCAGAAGATACGATGTCACGGTCCTTACGTGCTGCAAGCATGATACGTACAGTTAAAGCATTCCACTGTGCACAGATTTTAGTTAAATCCCATGCAAAACGGCGCATGTATTTATTACGTGCATGAACACCACAGAATTTCAAAATTTCAGCAGTGTATTCACGAACTACCTTACCTTTAGAAGAAAGTAAAACTTTACGACCAATCAAGTCTAATGCTTGAATACCTGTCGTTCCTTCATAGAGTGTTGAGATACGTGCATCACGGGCAATTTGTTCCATGCCATGCTCTTTGATATAACCGTGACCACCTAGCACTTGCATACCTAAGTTTGCAGACTCTAAACCCATTTCAGTCAAGAAGCCTTTCAAAATTGGGGTATAGAAACCAAGTTTGTCATCATATTCATCATATTTCGCTTGATCGCCTTGAAGGAGGGCATCGGTCATTTTATCCGCTAGCTGTGCAGCGTGATAAATCATTGAACGACCACCTTCAGCAAATGCTTTTTGCGTCAACAACATACGGCGGACATCAGCATGGTGAATGATGGCATCTGCAACACGCTCAGGATCTTTTTTACCAGAAAGGGCACGCATAGACATACGGTCTTTTGCGTATGGTAATGCACCTTGGAAAGACAATTCAGCATGTGCCAAACCTTGAACAGCCGTACCGATACGTGCGGTATTCATAAAGGTAAACATTGCATGTAGACCTTTGTTGATTTCACCGATGAGGTAACCAGTTGCAGCATCAAAGTTAAGCACAGCAGTAGCTGAAGCACGAATCCCCATTTTATGTTCAATTGAACCGCAAGTTACAGGATTACGTTCACCTACACCGCCATCTGCAGTTGGAATGAATTTAGGTACGATGAATAATGAAATACCTTTTGTGCCTGCAGGTGCATCTGGAAGACGGGCAAGAACAATGTGAACAATATTGTCTGTTAAATCATGTTCACCTGCAGAGATGAAAATTTTCGTTCCTGTAATAGCATAAGTACCATCTGTATTTGGCTCTGCTTTAGTTTTCACTTGTCCTAAGTCGGTACCGCACTGAGGTTCAGTCAAACACATTGTACCTGACCAAGTACCCGCAGTGAGATGAGGCATATACGTTGCTTTTTGCTCATCTGTACCAAACTGCATGATGGTGTTCATACAGCCCATACTTAAACCTGGATACATAGTGAAAGACCAGTTTGCAGTCCCCATCATTTCAGATTTAACGAGGTTTAAAGACATCGGTAAGCCTTGACCACCAAATTCTTCAGGATAAGACAAACCTTGCCATCCGCCTTGAACAAATTGATCGTAAGCTTCCTTAAAACCTTTTGGTGTAGTCACTTCACCATCTTTAAAATGACAGCCTTCTTCATCACCTGATTGGTTGAGTGGTGAAAGTACATTTTCACAAAAGTCTGCTGCACCATCAATAATCATGTTAATGGTGTCTGCATCGGCATTTTCACCGTTAGACAGTGTTTTGTAATGTGATGCGTAGTCAAATACTTCATTCATTAAGAAGCGGATATCTCGTACGGGCGCTTTATATGCTGGCATGTGTCGTAATCCTGAATACAAATATAGTTATGGGCTTTTAAGCAATGGATTTATTATTCAATTTAAATGAGTTGAATGCATTGATAACTGTAACTAAAAAAAATGTCAGAAAAGCGAATTAGATACAAAATGTAGAGTGTGTTTTTTAACTTTTTTGATAAAATTAAAATGATTTTTATTGTGGATCTAAATTTATTTTTAGATTTTAATTATAAAGAAACAAGATATTTGAAGAATATTATGCGCCTAAAAAAATTAAGTTTATGTTTGTTTGCACTCAGTTTAACTGCTTGTTCATCTCACGTCATTAAATCCAATAATGCAACAACCAATGCTCTTGATCAGCGGGCAAGCGATGGTCTTAATGCCATGTTTGACTATCCAAGTTATGATTATAATGGCACGTTTAAATTTGCGGTTGATAATGCAAGCGTAAGCAAAGAAAATATTTCAAATCAATCTAGATTTGCCGATCCTGAGCTTGAAAAACAGGTACAAGCAGTACTCAAAGCACAGCGTATCAATTTAAGTTCGGTACAATTGCAACAGCTTTATCAAGCTATTGCAGCAGAAGAATTAGGCGAATCATCTTCGGCATCGTCTTCACGTTCTAAAAAAATTGAAGGTTTTGTCATGAAATTGCTGAGTGAAATGCAATTTAGCTATGATGGTTCGGTACATTATAAGCAAAAAATGGCATCGATGAATTTGACGGTTAGGTATGAAAAACCAACCTTATTGGTACAAGCCAAAGTACCCATGGTCGTCGACTTTAATGCATATAAGTTTTACACCAATTATTTTGCATTGATGCCTTTTATGGTCAATAAAGACAGTCAGAATTCACTCGCTTATATTGATTTTTCAAAATATAAAAAAGATCTTGAAAAGCTCGATGTAAAAGCATTGGTTTCCTATTTAAAAGAATCATCGGCTTTACCTTATTTATTGGCAGATGCTCAAAATATCGAAACAGTTTCATTAAATGCACAAGATAAGGCTCAAGGTGCAGTCGATAAAATTCGTTTGAAAATTTCACTTGAGGAATGGCTCTTACAAGCACGTTTATATGAGCAAATAAATAAACCCTATTTTCAAGCTAAAATGTCGAGTGTATTTCCTAATAACGACGTTACAGCAGATGCAGCCTCTAGTGATGTAATTGCCGAATATGCAGATGCTTCTTCAGATGACGCAGATTCATTGTCAACCTATGGGATGAGTGCACAAGAAGCTGAGGCATACCGTGCAAGTCAAAACCTCTATAAATTAGTCAATGCACAGTTTAATTCTGATGATGATCGTACAGCAGATGATGAAGAGGCAGATTGTGAAACGGCAGGTGAATGCGCTGTTGCAGCAAGTAGTGCTGCTGTCGATGCTGCTGCAATGTGTACGAGTGAGTGTAATGAAGCAATAAATGCTGCTTCGACAGATACAGAAGAAGCTGATTCTTCCGATGATGAAGGTACTTTAAGTGCTGAGCAATGTCAGGCAATGACTGTACAGAAAAAACGCCCTGCCATTGGAGATATTCAATCGTGTATGGAAGAGCATGAGATTGATCTACTTGTTCATAATACAGTGAACAAACCACAAAGCGTAACTTCTGAAGATGCACCATCATTTATAAACACGGTTTTTTCGACTGAAAAAACAGAACTTGATCAACGCTTTGAATCTTATGCATCTAAAGAGTTTAAAGATGCTAAAGCCTTTAAAGTGTTGTGGAATCAGCATCAAGCTGATGTGAAAAAAGAGTTAGCACGTCAGGGCAGTCATAACCCTGTGCTGATGGATGTTGCATTAGACAAGCAGGGTCGTGCAGTTCGTATTGATTATGATATTCAGTTTAAAACCAAGGCATCAGGGATACTCAAGTTTAAAACAGATATGAATATTCTTAATTATGGCAATGCTACAACTATTAATCGTACTGAATTAAATCAGGCAAAATCAATTGAAGAAGTTGGTAAAGGTTCACCACTTGAAAATATGGTGAACGGTTTCAGTAAATCTTTGGGTGTAGATACAACTCAAGCCTCAGGTGCTGTAACCCCATTGTCTTTAAAACAACAACTGAATGATCTTGCAATTCAAGTCTATGATTCAACAAAATCTTATAGCAAAACTTATCAGGCTGTATTTATTGTAAAAATGAGTGCGGAACAACCTAATGTTGTTAAATTATTTAGCCCAAGCGAGCTAAATGAGATTGGCAGTGTTTATGCCTATGCCTATGCGGATGAATCGATTTACAATCCACAAGGCAAAGTCAAAGAAGAACTTGATCGTTTGGTGAAAAAGCATCATTTAGAGCTGAATGATCAATATAATGATCGCGTAGGTGAGTCGGTGTATAGTGTTGTTGTCGATGCTATTGAAGGGCAGAAAGATCGCCAAGCGTGGAAAACTTTTGTTCAAAAGCATAAAACAGCGAAAAGCGCATTTACTGAATATTATGTTTCTGAATTTCTATCTGATTTTGAAGAAGGAGATTTAGATGCTGAGCAAAAAGCAAGTCTGCATAAAACTGCAAAAATTCTTGCTCAAGCTTATGAAGATACACGTAAAAATCAATTAACAGCGAAAACCATTCACAACTTAAAAGAAGATGATGTTGGGTTTATTGACTATGATTTATATCGTAAAACCTTTGAAAAGGTGGGTGCTTCATTTAAGTAAAGCAAAATAGAAGTATTGAATAAAAAAGCGCCTTAAATGAGGTGCTTTTTTATTCATTGGAATTTAAAACTTAAATAAAGTCTTTTAAATTAGGTTTAACGCCATTCCAAATATAAAATGCCTCAATGGCTTGTCCAACGAGCATGCCAAAACCTTCCGATGTGGGTACGCCACGTGCTTTGGCTTGATCAATAAAACTTGAAGGTTTGCCGTATGCCATTTCATAAGCATATTTAAATTGTAGTGTTTCAGGCAGGATAAGCGTATCGCCTGTTAAACTTGCAGAGGTTGCATTGATAATAAGATCATATTCGCCATGTAACTGATCTAGTCCGCAAGCTGAAAGTTCTATATGCGGAACAGCATCCCGAAGATCACTGACCAATTGTTCTGCACGAGCAAGTGTACGGTTGGCAATAGTGATGTGTGTTACGCCTGCTTGAGCAAGTGGATAAATGACACCACGCGTTGCACCACCTGCACCAATAATTAAGATGCGACTGTTTTGGAGTGACCAATCGAGTGCATGAATGGCTTCAACCAAACCTTGACCATCTGTATTGTCGCCATGTAATTCACCATTTTCCATCCATAAGGTATTGACGGCTTTAGCAATGGTGGCACGTTCAGATAAATGTGTACATAAAGCAAAGGCTTGTGCTTTGAATGGAACTGTAACGTTCATCCCTACGGCATTGGCGTCGGAAAAAAAATCTTTGACGCTGACTTCAAAGTCATCAAGTTCAGCCAAACGTTTCTTGTAGCTTAGATCAATATGAGTTTTTTCAGCAAACTGATGGTGTAATTCAGGTGAGCGAGAATGTTCAATGGGATTACCAATGACCGCGAATTGTTTGCTCATTGCACAGCATCCATGTGGTGAAAATGAGCTTCAATATACGACAGAATACAGAATGACTAAAGCCTGAACTATAGATTTACAGAAAAACTTGGTGAGAAAATAAAATTACGGATTGCAGATATCTTGAACGGTATCGACTAATAAAAACAGTCCACTGACTAAAAAGCCAATTACACCAATCGCCATCGTGGTAAAAGCAAAATTATCATTAAATGCACTTTCAGAAAAAACAGTAGTGCTGACAGAACTTAAAAATACAATCACAAAGCTCCATAAAAGGAGGGTGATGGTACTAAATTTTTTGATATTCATCGATTATTCTCTGTTTGCTATGATGAAGATAAAGGCGAAAAACGACCTAAACACAGGGCGTAATGATGAAGTGATTTTCAAGATATGGGACATCTTACGCTAATTTCAGCGCTGAGATGTTATTGTGTTTGCAACAGAACGTATCAAGAATTGAAGATTTAATTTATGTTGTAATTGAGTGTGGCGAGTTTAAATTTTTAAAAATACTATTTAAGTAAATTAAAATAAGGTTTTACATTGAATTGTAAGTTCAAAATACAATACATTTTTTGTTTTCTCTTAAAATGTATTGCATTCAAACAATCTAAAATGACGGAGGTTTTTAAACTATTTTAGTTCATTTAACCAATCTTTAGGTTTTAAATAATAATCCGTTAAACGTTTTTCGGGGCTGTTTTCATCCCATATTGGACGATATGACCAACCTGCAAGCGGTGGCATACTCACCAAAATTGACTCGATACGACCACCTGTTTGTAAGCCAAATAGAGTGCCTCGGTCATACACTAAATTATATTCAACATAGCGACCACGACGATACAGTTGGAAGTCGCGTTGCGCTTCGGTATAAGGCTTATCTTGATTTTTCTGGAAAATCGGTAAAATAGCTTCAAGGTAGCCATTGCCCACCGCTTGAATATATTCAAAGCATTTTTCAAAGTCCCATTGATTTAGGTCATCAAAAAATAAGCCACCCACGCCACGTTGTTCATCACGGTGTTTTAAATAGAAATAATCATCACACCATTGCTTATGTTCTGCATAAACATTATCACCAAACGGTGCACAGAGATCATACGATTTTTGATGCCATGCAAGGACATCTTCATCATTTGGATAAAAAGGCGTGAGATCAAAACCACCACCGAACCACCAAATTGGTTCTTGACCTTCTTTTTCGGCAACAAATAAGCGAACGTTTGCATGAGAAGTTGGTACATTCGGATTGTTCGGATGGATAACGAGTGAAACACCCATTGCTTGCGCTTTTGCTCCTGCAATTTGCGGATGGCGTTCAGTTGCAGATGCAGGCAGATTTGAAATGTTGATGTGTGAGAACATCACACCACCTTTTTCAACTACAATGCCATTTTGTAGTACGCGAGAGCGACCACCACCACCTTCAGGACGTTGCCAATCATCAATTTCAAATGTCGCAGTCCCACCGCCAATTTTTTCTTGTTGTTCTAGCGCAGAACAAATGCGTGCTTGTAAATCACATAAAAAATCACGTACACGTTGGATATCTGCGGATGTTGGATTCTGCATGTGAACCTCTTGGGAAGATGAAAATAAAATTTCTGAAGTTGTATACATAAAAACATAAAACCATAAAAAAAGTAAGGAATTTAATGCTTTTATTTAAAAAAAAGATGCTTCTATATTTTAAGCATCTTTTAATTGTGTGAGGCTTTATCTGATTAGAATTTTACTTTTGCATTTTCCCATGCTTTAGGCATAACTGGAACTTTATCAATAACTAGAAAGTTTGGTTTAAACCAATGCTTTTCGCAACCCTCAGCAACTCTTACAGGGCAAACTTTGCTATTAAGCCAACTATTGTCATAAATACGCTGAGTCACACGCTCCCAAGATTGTTTAGTTTTCCCTTTACTTTCAAACCATTGTTTAAAGTCAGTGGATGCGTATTTATAGTCTAATATTTGCTTGCTGTCATGACCAAATAGAGTTCCTTGTGGTGTTGGCTGTTCAGATGGTATATAGATACCATTTTTACTTCCTGCAAAATCTGGATAATGGCTATTAATGGTTCCTTCCTGAATGTATTTAAATACAAATGTATTTGGAGTATTTGCTAAGTGTGTCGCTTTTGAAGCTTCTTTGGTTTCAATCCAGCCATGTCGGGTATGGGTTACATATTCTGGCTGATTGTCTTTCATCCAAATAATGACATGTTCCCATTCATTTTTATGGCCACATAACTTCTCTGGTACTGCAGGACTACATTGATCTTTAACCGCATATAAACCAAAAATACGTGCTTTGTAGTTTGATTTATTTGAGCTCACTTCATGATATGTCAGATATGCATTATTCATTTGATCGAAATAATTACATTTATCTGTTTTAGAGCCTGCTAAAGGAATTCCTGGATTAGCTCTGAGCGAACCGTCAAGTGCGGTATAGACTGGAGCTGAGGCATAGCACCCATCAGTACCGAAGGCAAAAACAGCACGGCCTTGATTTAATTCTGCATCAGAAGGTGAAATATAATTTTTGAGAGATAAGCAGGCAGTTGGTAATTCATTATTTACTGATTCTGCTTTGGCTTGGGCACAGGTTTTGGTATTCCAATTAGGCGTTTCTAAATGATCAATAGAACCAAAATGTGCATAAACTTTATTATTCTGATTCAGGTCAATGGTACAAGTATTTGCATTGCTATTTTCACAGCCTTCCCAACCTTCAAAGACCATATTGGGTGTTGTGGGAGTGGCTGTTAATGTTATGTTTGATATATTTGTTGTACGAACAGTGGCAGATCCTTCAATAGGATTGTTGAGCAAGACTGCTGTATTATTGTCCTTATTTAGAGTTTCAATTCTAGGATCGTTGCTAGTGATTTCGCCATTCTCACCTGATGATATTTCTGTTTGATAGACGGTTTTGGTGAATATTGCTGGCTCTTCAAGCCTTATTAATGAATCAAAAACTTCATCCATAATTGATCTAAATAAAGATGAATCAGCTGTTTTATACGCATCATTAAGACTCATATTGAAGCTATTATTTTTATTATTAAAGTATTCATCATAGTTAAACTCTAATTTCTGAAGAGCTTGAGTATTTTTATTTAAACTAAAAATATCTTCATAATTAATCGTTTTATTGCCATCTAAATCTTCTTTTAAGATTTTATCTGCTAACAGATCTGTAAATATTATCATGTCGGCATAGCTTAAGCCGAGAAACCGTTCCATTGCTTCATTGCTAATGAGAAAGGAAAACTCATTGAATTCAATTTTGTGGTCTAAAATTTGTTGCTTGGTTGCAAGGATGAAACCAATATTTTTCTCACCTGATAAATAGTTAATGATAAATAGATCTTCGGCTTGGCCAAGTAATATAGGAGTATCTTTGAGCTTACCATCTAAAAGGTCAACTGTCTCCGATGTACTATTAGGATATTTTAAACTAGTAATTTGAACTTTATCGGTTTTTTCCCCAAAGTTTAGGTGTGTATTTTGGGGTGGAGAAGATGTTTCATTGTTATTGGTTTTAGAATCACTACCATTACACCCCATTAATAATATCGAGAAAATACTCATTGCTAAGATAGTTTTTTTCATGGTCATCTCAAGTTTCTAATGCTAGAAAATAGAATCTAGCCAAGAAAAAGAGTGAAAAATATCCCTGAAATCAGTGATTTTCGCTTAATCTAGTATGGTTTAATTTGATTTATATCACATTTTTGTTTTAAAAATCCTCTTTCTCATACATATGCGACATACGGTCATGTTTAGTTTTTAAATAATCAGCATTGAATTCATTCAAACCCACAGTCAATGGCACACGATCCGTTACATCAATACCTAAGTCAGTTAAGGCTTTAAGTTTTAACGGATTATTGGTGATGAGTTTGACCTGTTTTACGGCTAAATGATCCAGCATAATGCTACACATATCATAAGTGCGGGCATCGGCAGGGAGGTTTAACATCAAATTAGCATCAACGGTGTCATGTCCTTGATCTTGTAAAGCATAAGCACGAATTTTATTGGTCAAGCCAATACCACGACCTTCTTGACGCAGATATAAAATCACACCTTGACCTGCATCATTGATCATTTGCATGGTGTTATGCAGCTGTGGGCCACAGTCACACTTGAGTGACCCAAAGGCATCGCCCGTTAAACATTCAGAATGAATACGTACTAAAACAGGTGCGGTTGGTGCATTTTCAAGACCTTTTGAAAGCGCAACGTGCTCTTCACCAGTTTGTGGATCTTGAAAAACAGAAATTTTAAAGTCACCAAAAGCCGTAGGGAGTTTAGACGTAGCAATAAATTCAATCGGCACAGGCTTAACCATTTTTTGTGTTGAAATTGGCTAAAGTATAGCGTAAAGCATGCATATAGATAGAATGGTAACGTATGTTTTTATGCACAATCCTGAAAATACATTATTCTTTTTTGTATAAAGAACACGAAAATGGTTGATAAATACTAAGATTATTCAGGATAATTAGACCAAATTGACATAAATGCCGAACTGAGAACCGTTCAGTGGAGCATCCTTATAAATGTGGCGGAAGGTTTGTGATATGATGATCTTTCACGAATATGCTACCCCGTGTTCCCAGCTTAGATTTGCCAGGCTTTAGAAGGCTTTGCCACATATGTTGTATACCGAAATCCCGAGTCAACGCCCTGATACGCCATTGTTGAATGGAATAGACCATCCACAACAATTACGTCAGCTTGAGCCAGCCCGTCTGACACAGGTGGCAGATGAGCTACGTCAATATATTTTATACGCTGCTGGACAAAGTGGTGGGCATTTTGGTGCCAATCTTGGGGTCGTTGAGCTGACCGTAGCACTCCATTATAGCTTTAACACTCCCGAAGACCGCTTGGTTTGGGATGTTGGACATCAAGCCTATCCGCATAAAGCTCTAACAGGTCGCCGTGAGCAACTTGTTAGCATTCGTGCGAAAGATGGTTTAGCTGCATTTCCTGCACGTGAAGAATCTGTATTTGATACCTTTGGTGTAGGACATTCATCGACTGCAATTTCTGCAGGTTTAGGCATGGCATTGGCAAGCCGATATCAACAAAAAAAGCGAGAAGTTGTTGCCATCATTGGTGATGGTGCAATGACAGCTGGTATGGCATTTGAAGCCATGAATGATGCGGTTGCCCACAATGCAGACCTAATGGTTGTATTAAATGACAACGATATGTCAATTTCACAAAGCACAGGTGGATTTGCCAAACATCTAGCGTCTATTTGGGAACAAGGTAAATTTATTAATGTTGATGAACAGGGGCAAGCCTTCGTTCAAGATTGCCCTGAATGGGACTTTAATTCTCGTTTGCATGAATCTGCAACTGATGCTGCCGATAATCTATTTAAAGCCATTGGTTTTGATTATTTTGGTCCATTTGATGGACACGATGTCAATCAAATGGTTCAGGTCTTTAATGCGTTAAAACAGCGTAAGGGACCTCGTTTAATCCATATTTATACCGTTAAAGGTAAAGGATTTGCACCTGCCGAAGCGGATCAAATTAAGTACCATGCGATTGGTAAACTCAGCGCGGTAGCTTCAAAAAATACCGCCCCAAAATATGCCGATGTTTTTGGGCAATGGTTGTGTGATGAGGCAGCACAAGATGAAAAATTGCTCGCGATCACACCTGCAATGTGTGAAGGCTCGGGTATGGTGCAATTTGCACAGCAATATCCTGAGCGTTATTTCGATGTTGCGATTGCCGAACAGCATGCGGTCACACTTGCTGCTGGTATGGCATGTGAAGGCTTAAAACCTGTTGTTGCGATTTATTCGACATTCTTACAACGTGGTTATGATCAACTGGTTCACGATGTTGCTTTGCAAAACCTTGATGTCACTTTTGGTATTGATCGTGCAGGTTTAGTCGGTGAAGATGGTCCAACACATGCAGGGGCGTATGATTATGCCTTTATGCGTACCGTACCGAACATTGTGATTATGGCGCCGAAAGACGAAAATGAATGTCGTCAAATGTTGCATACGGCGTATATGCATCAGGGGCCTGCCGCAGTACGTTATCCACGTGGTAATGGCTTGGGTGTAGAAATTCAGCAAACAATGATCACAATGGATATAGGTAAAGCTGAACTTTTAGCGACGTTTAATACTGAACATGAAGACGGTATTTCGATTTTAGCTTTTGGTAGTCGTGTTCAACCTGCGCTTGAAGCTGCAAAGCAACTTGCTGAACAGCTAGATGTTGCTGTACGTATCGTGAATATGCGTTTTGTCAAACCACTTGATGAGCAAATTATTCGAGATTTGGCAGATCAAACGAGTTTATTTGTTACTGTCGAAGAACATGCAGTAATGGCAGGAGCGGGAAGTGCTGTGAATGAATTTATGGCGCAAGCGCAAATTTTAAAACCTATGTTGAATTTAGGTTTGCCTGATACGTTCTTAGCACAAGCGAGCCATGCTGAAATGTTACAATCTTGCGGTCTAGATGCTAAAGGCATTCAACTTTCAGTTCAACATGCATGGACGAAACTGATTCAGCATGTTTAAAAGTATTAAAAATTATTTTGATATTGAATTGGATGATTTAGCTCAATTAAGCGATATAAATTCATAGCTTATAAACTTCATAAACATTTTTCCCCTAAAAGCCCGAATATTTGCTAAAATATTCGGGCTTTTATGCATTATTCTTTATCAATATCTTCAAATTTGTAGTGGGTGTTCAATGGAACCTATGGTGGTTATGGCTGCGCGTGCGGCTCAATTAGTTGGTCAAGAGCTTTTAAAAGCGCATCAAAATCGTCATAAACTCGATCTACAAGTCGAAGAAAAAGGTATCGATGGTCCTGTAACGCGTGTAGACCGTTATATTGAACAGTTGACGATTGATACACTTCGTAAAAGTTATAAAAATCACAGCTTCCTTGGTGAAGAATTTGGTTATCAAGAAGGTAATGGTCACGACGCTGATTGGTGTTGGATTATTGATCCACTTGATGGCACATTAAACTTCATTAATGGTGTTCCTCATTTCTGCGTATCTATCGCAGTTCAGCACAAAGGTATCACTCAACACGGTGTTATTTATGACCCTGTGAAAGATGAGTTATTCTCTGCAAGCCGTGGTCGTGGTGCAATGCTGAACCAACGCCGTATTCGTGTAAATGTAAAAGACAGCCTTGAAAAGACTTTCATGGGCGTAGGTCATGCATTCCGTAAAGTTCGTAATGGTGAAGTCGTTTCTTATGCAAAAAACCATTTTGATTCATTGTTGAATGTCACTGAGGCAGGCGCGCAATATCGTCGTTCAGGTTCAGCAGCACTGGATCTTGCTTATGTTGCAGCAGGTCGTTTTGATGCTTACTTTGAACTTGGCCTGAAGCCTTGGGATATCGCAGCAGGTGAATTAATCGTGAAAGAAGCGGGTGGTACTGTTGTTGATGCACGTGGTGGTTCTGATTCTATGGAAAATGGTCAAGTGATCGCTTGTTCTATGAAAATGTTAAAACCACTCATGCAACAAGTTGTTCCTGCTTGGGGTGAAGCTGCGAAGTAATTTATACTTTCGTAGATTGAGTTTGAAAAGCCTTCATTTTTATGAAGGCTTTTTTATGCGTTATTTGAAATTTAATCTTTATTTTGTTCCCTATGTTTAATACGCATTTCCCATTCTTCAAATGGAATATTGTGTAGATCTAACTCATCTTCTTTTAATTCACTTACACCTTTCATAAGTAGTCCAGGCCAATGATCTTCTTCAGGAATATAGGCAAATTCGAAATCAATCTTTCCTGTTTCTGTTAATGTGATTTTATAGTTTGTCCATTTCTCTGCAAACATATCCAGTGATCTTAACTTTTTCATTAATTCATATATTTGACTTTCAATTTCGTAAGGACTTTCACCAAATAGAAAACTCTCGATTTTCCCATTTTTGAGAAGCCAATCTGCTCCACCTGACCAATGTTCAGGATAAATATCACCTGTAAAATATATTACAGTTGCTTCTTCAGGCATGATAGACCACAGAAGTTCACCAATTTTTTGATAGATTTTTTGTTCTTGTTCTTGTTCTTGTTCTTGTTCTTGTTCTTGTTCTTGTTCTTGTTCTTGTTCAGGGTTGCTCCAACTATCTGTCAACTTTTGTGTCCAAAATCGTGATGGAACCATCATGCATGCATGAGTAGAAGGGTGTATTAAAATTGGAATTTTATTACTGGACAATATGCGATTCGGACTATGTTCTCTGGCAAAGACAAATGTTGTTGAACGTATTGATGCGTTTGTAAGTGATGATGGCAACTCCCAATCTAAGCCACGCTCTTGCTCATTCGTGACCATTTCTGCAAGTTTACTCAATTGGATATCATCAGGAACAGTATTTTTTAAACTATAAATTTTTGATGCGATTTCTGATAAGTATTCAGGATTATTATCAAAGTCTTGAGTAGAAGAGTAGACAATATGCACGGGATGATCCATCGGACCATCTTGAAATAATAAATTATTCGCTTGTACGACTGCCGCCCAAACAATATTTCCATGATTGAGTAATTTTAATTGTTGTCGATATTGTTCGGATAGTGGATCATCAGCATTCATCCATTTAGGTTGTTTAGATCTAGTGAATAGGTTTTTAATAAAGCGAATAATATAATGATCTTTATTGAAGTTTTTTCTAATCACTTGAATAATTTCTTGTTCAATGGTTTGTGTAGACATTTTTTTAATCTAGCTTTGTTGTTTTTAGGGATAAATAGAAGTGTTTTATTTCAAAATAATTATATCTCATTTACTCACAGGAAAAAACAATAAAACTTCGTGACTTTATTTTAAATCCTGCTATACTCCGCCCACGCACTAAATTTCGTTCATTACCTGAACATTTCTCTTCTATATTGTGTAGCGCGTCCGGTCCCAAGAGAGGACAATATTTCGCGCCCCACCCAATCGCTTAAGCGATTCCTTCAGGTTGCGGCTGTTATCAAATGTGCGTTATACGCATCGTCGTTCTCGGATTTCCGCTGATTTCTATTTTTTCAGCGATTATTGCTGTGCCGGTTTTTGCCGATGTCCATCAGACTATATATTTAATGGAGCACCCACATTCGGGTGACATACTCTATGAGCAAAACTTTTGCTGATTTTTCTTTAGACGAGTCGCTACAAAAAGCACTTGAATCTCTTGGTTTTACTGCGCCTACGCCAGTTCAAGAGCAATCTATTCCTGCGGCTATGGAAGGTAAAGACCTTCTTGTATCAAGCCAAACAGGTTCTGGTAAAACTGCTGCATTTTTACTTCCAACATTAAATGCTTTAGCGGGTCAAGACACGCTTAATTCATTTAAAGATCGCATGAAAGCGGTAACTCAACCGAATATCCTTGTTATCTCTCCTACACGTGAGCTTGCACAGCAAGTATGTCAAGATGCTATTGCACTTGTACGTCACATGAAAGGTGTTCGTGTTGCTGCAATCATGGGCGGTATGCCTTTTGGTAAACAAATTCAACAATTAAAAGGTGCACAAGTTGTAGTTGCGACTCCAGGTCGTTTACTTGATCTTGTAAACCGTCGTCAAATTAAACTTGATTTAGTTGACGCTTTAATTGTCGATGAAGCTGACCGTATGCTTGATCTAGGCTTCTCTGAAGACTTGGAAGCAATCAGCGATTTAGCGTTAAATCGTAAACAAACATTAATGTTCTCTGCAACATTTGCACCACGTATCATTAACCTTGCTGAACGCATGATGAATGATCCAATGCGTATTGCAATTGAAACAGGTCATTCTACAAATACTGACATTACCCAAACTTTGCATTGGACTGATGGTTTTGAGCATAAGAAAAAATTGCTTACGCATTGGTTAAGTGCTGAAGATGTAGATCAGGCTGTTGTATTTGCGTCAACTCAAGAAGATACAGATATGCTTGCTGAAGAGCTTGCAGAAGCTGGTCTTTCAGTTGTAGCACTTCATGGTGCTATGCCACAAACTGTACGTAACCGTCGTTTACGTTCTATTCGTGAAGGTCGTGCAAAAATCCTTGTTGCTACAGATGTAGCTGCTCGTGGTCTTGACGTTCCAACAATTTCACACGTAATTAACTTCGGTCTTCCTATGAAGAACGAAGACTATGTACACCGTATTGGTCGTACAGGTCGTGCGGGTCGTACAGGTAAAGCAATCACTTTGGCAACTTACCGTGAACGCGGTAAAATTCGTGCTTTAGAAGATTACTTAGAAGCGCGTTTGAACGTTTCTGAAATCGAAGGCCTTGAGCCATCTCCACCTCCTGCACGCGGTAGTCGTGATGGTGGCGGTCGTGGTCGTGATGGTGGCGGTCGTGGTCGTAACGGCGGCGGTCGTGGCGGTTTTGGTGGCCGTGATAGCGGTGGTCGTAGTCGTTTTGAAGGCGAAAGCAACTTCAAACGTCGTGAAGGTGGTGAAGATCGTCCACGTCGTGAAGGCGGTTTCGGTGATCGTCCACGTGGCGACCGTCCATCGTATGGCGATGATCGTCCAAAGCGTGATTTTGGTGATCGTCCAGCTCCACGCCGTGAGGGTGGTTTCGGTGATCGTCCACGTGGCGACCGTCCATCGTATGGCGATGATCGTCCAAAGCGTGATTTTGGCGATCGTCCACCACGTCGTGAAGGCGGTTTCGGTGATCGTCCACGTGGTGACCGTCCATCGTATGGCGATGATCGTCCAAAGCGTGATTTCGGTGATCGTTCAGCTCCGCGTAGCGATCGTCCATCTTATGGTGATCGTCCTCGCTCTAATGATGACAACCGTGGTAACAGCGTAGATTACAAACCACGTCGTGAAGGTAGCTTCGGCGACCGTCCAAAGCGTGATTTTGGTGATCGTCCAGCGCCACGCCGTGAAGGTGGTTTCGGTGATCGTCCACAACGTTCTTTTGGTGACGACCGTCCAAAACGCACTTTTGGTGGTGAAGATCGTCCTAAACGTGAATTTAATTCAGATCGTCCGCGCCGTGAAGGTGGAGAAGATCGTCCACGTCGCAAATTTAACGACTAAATATAAAATAGTTTAAGTAAATTTAAAAAAACCAGCTTTAGGGCTGGTTTTTTATTGCATGCAAAATTTATTCTGATACAATAAAGTGTGTTGCAGTTCATGCTTTTTTTATTTTTAGATAAATATAGGTAATAATGTAAATATTCGTATTTATGGAAATTCCCATTTTGGAGTGATTATGTTTAATATTTTCTTCCTACTCTTGTTATGTAATATCGGATATTTTGTTTTTAGTGTTTTGCTGTAAATGCATTTTGTTTTGCCTAAAATAATTTAATAAATAAGAACATTTTAAGTACATTATTCAATAATAAATTTAGCATAAGATTCAGACTTTAAGTATAAAAATGATACACTGCATCCCAAATTATTATTATTTCATCTTAATACAACTCAGACTGATCAGAGTATAGTATGCGGACTGTAATTGCAGGAAATGTTCAATTATGAATAATCAAACACTTCCCGACGATCAGGCTTTAATTGAAGTACGCAATTTAAGTTTTAATCGTGGTGAACGTGTCATTTATGACAATGTAAATCTTAAAATTCGACGTGGACAAATTACCGCAATCATGGGGCCGTCAGGTACAGGTAAAACAACTTTATTGCGCCTAATTGGGGGGCAATTGACGCCTGATCATGGTGAAGTATTGCTTGATAGAAAAAATATTGCATCCATGTCACGAAATGAGCTTTTTGCTGCACGTGCACGTATGGGAATGTTATTCCAAAGTGGTGCATTGTTTACAGATATGACGGTGTATGAAAATGTGGCTTTTCCCATTCGTGCACATACGAAATTATCTGAAAATTTAATTGCAGAACTTGTGGCTTTAAAACTTGAATCTGTTGGTTTACGTGGTGCTGAAAAATTGATGCCAGCTGAGCTGTCGGGTGGCATGAATCGCCGTGTTGCTTTGGCGCGTGCTATAGCACTTGACCCTGATCTCATTATGTATGATGAGCCATTTGCCGGGCAAGACCCAATTGTGATGGGGGTTTTAACGCGCTTGATTCGCTCTTTACGTGATGCGCTCGATTTGACTTCAATTATTGTTTCACATGATGTATCTGAAACTTTATCTATTGCTGACTATATTTATGTGGTTGCCGAGGGCAAAGTACAAGGAGAGGGCACACCTGATGAATTGCGTCAGCATGCTTCACCGTTTGTACAGCAATTCTTGACAGGTTCGATGGAAGGACCTGTCGATTATCAGTTTAGTCATCAGCCGTATTTAAAGAATGAGGTACATTCATGAATGCAATTGCCTTATTAGGTAGACGTGTTATTGAGCGTGTACAGGGCATTGGGGTTGCAACGCAGATGCTGTTGCAGATCTTATTTTCTATGCCTACAGCTTTGGGCTTCCGACTATTTCTGTATCAAATGTACCGTGTTGGGGTCATGTCATTATTAATCATTGCAGTATCTGGGCTGTTCATTGGTCTAGTCATTGGTCTGCAAGGTTATTCAATTTTGGTTAATGTTGGCTCTGAGTCTATGCTTGGTACAATGGTTTCATTGACCTTACTGCGTGAACTTGCACCAGTTGTTGCTGCGTTGTTGTTTGCAGGACGTGCAGGTTCTGCATTAACTGCAGAAATTGGTTTAATGAAAGCGACAGAACAGCTTTCAAGTATGGAAATGATAGGTGTTGATCCACTCAAACGTATTGTTTCACCGCGTCTTTGGGCGGGGATTGTAAGTTTACCTATGTTATCTGTTATTTTTGCTGCCATTGGAATTATGGGTGGTAAATTGGTGGGAGTGGACTTTTTGGGTGTTGATGAAGGTTCATTTTGGAGCGGTATGCAAGGCACAGTACAGTTTAGTAAAGATGTGCTTAATGGCACAATTATCAAGAGTATTGTTTTTGCACTTATTTGTACTTGGATTGCGGTATATCAAGGTTACGCTTGTGAGCCAACATCGGAAGGTATTGCTACTTCGACAACACGTACGGTTGTCTATTCATCGCTTTGTGTACTTGGTTTTGATTTTGTGTTGACTGCGGTCATGTTCGGAGGGGTTTAATGAAATCACGTAGTAGTGAGCTAGCCGTAGGTATTTTTGTCATTGTCTTTGGGATTGCTCTATTTTTCCTTGCCATGAAGGTCAGTGGTTTGATGGGGACAAATCTCAAAGATAGCTATAGCATGACAGCTACATTTGATAATGTGAATGGCTTAAAACCTCGTGCCAAAGTAACGATGAGTGGTGTCACCATTGGTCGTGTGGAATCTATTACCCTAGACCCTGTTTCACGCCTTGCAAAAGTCACATTTGATTTGGACGGTCAATTGACATCATTTGATAGTAAACAATTGAAAGATGTACAGCAAAATGCACTCGAAGAATTGCGTTACAGTGCTGATTATCAGTCTGCAGATGCTGTGAAACAAAAAGAAATGGAAAAGACACTGATTAGTAACATGACATCCATCACAAGTATTGATGAAGATGCTTATATTATGGTTGCGACCAATGGATTGTTGGGTGAAAAATATTTAAAAGTTGTACCTGGTGGTGGTTTGAATTACCTCAAACGTGGTGATGCTGTAGGTAATACACAAGGCACAATGGATCTTGAAGATCTAATTTCTAAATTTATTACAGGTGGTGCAGGTAAATCATCAAGCGTTGCATCTGAGTCTAAAGATGCACCTGCTACGACCGAAACAACTGATGCTCAAAATTCGTTTGTCGAATAAGCATTAGAGGAGTAACTGAAGGTGAACATGAATATAGTATTAAAACAAACTTTTACAGCAGGTATTCTTGCAACAATGATGGCGACAGTTGCCAATGCAGCACCTACTGAAGCGCCTCCCGCTTTTGTTAAGCGTGTTGCTGATGGTCTTATTTCACGTTTGAAAGCAGATCATGCGAAACTTCAGAGTAACCCCGATGCTGTAAAAGCGATTGTACGTCAAAACCTTGATCCGTATGTCGATGGTCAGGCTTTTACACGTATTGTGATGGGAACATATGCGACGAATCAATACAGTAATGCTGCACAGCGTGCTAAGTTTGAACAAAATTTTCGTAATACATTGATCGAAAACTACGGTAGTGCGTTTGCGAAATTTACGAATCAAACTTATACCATGCGCCCGTATAAAGCGAGTGCAAGTAAAAATCCTGTAGTGACGATCGACTTTAATAACAAAGGTGAAAAAATCCCTGTGTCATTCCAACTGTCGGATCAAGGTTCACAATGGAAAATCCGTAACATCAATGTATCTGGTATTGATCTTGGCTTACAGTTCCGCAATCAGTTTGCAGCAAACGTTCAACGTAACAATGGCAATATTGATAAGGCAATTGCAACATTCAAACCTGATGCTGATGCAGCAGTGAAAAAATAATTGATTGTGAATGATGGGTGGATGCGTGATTGAATTAAAAGATCAGGAATTGTATGTTAGCGGTAAAATTTCTTATGATAATGCTGAAAGCTATTATCAAAGTGGTTTGAAGATTATTCGTGATGAAAATAAATTTCCACTGACAATCAACTTATCTCAGCTTGAACATGGGAGTACTTTGGCATTGTCAGTGTTGGTACAGTGGTTGCGCCAAACACCGAATGTGCAAGGATTACAATTTAAAGCTGTACCTACAAAAATGATGAAAATTATTCAAGCCTGTCATTTACAAGATGATTTGAAATTGATTTAAATCATTAAAGTAAATAAAAAAGCACCGAAAGGTGCTTTTTTATTTCTGTAAAATTTTGATATGAGCAATATTCAATATATTCAAGAATATTCAGACATGATTGTAGATGTGGTGCATTTCTTG
Organism: Acinetobacter sp. 1207_04; assembly: GCF_052850415.1. NCBI lineage: Bacteria > Pseudomonadati > Pseudomonadota > Gammaproteobacteria > Moraxellales > Moraxellaceae > Acinetobacter > Acinetobacter sp. 1207_04. Next base: position 240,483 of record NZ_VXCQ01000001.1, read on the forward strand.
CACTTCGCTTTGAAGCAGTGTTTCAAAGCCTTGCTCATCAAATCCATTTTTTCCATCTAAAGTAAATGAGTGGTCCTACAAAGAACGCGATCAAGATGGTGATCACAACATAAAAGCTTGTCGAACCATGTGCAAAAGGTAGAACTTCGGTGTTCATACCATAAATACTTGCAATTAGCATGGGTGGTGCAAGCATACTGGGTAAAATGGAGAATCGACGAATCGTATCATTCTGCTCAGTATTAATGAAGCCTGACGTGGTGTCGAGCAGGAATCGAACTTTTTGGAATAAGAATGCATCGTGTTCGACCAGTGAGCGAACATCCTCACTAAGCTCTCGAATATCTGCATCATAAATATGACTACCCAATGCACGAGGTCGGGATAAGAAGGTCAGTACTCGGCGTAAATCAATCAGGCAGAGTTGTGCTTTTCCGAGCATATCCTCTTTTTGAGCCAAACGTGTAATCATATCATCAAGGTCTAAAATCATTTCACGATGACGCACGTTTAAGACTTCAGTTGAATACGACTCAAGGTCTTTGTGAATATCTTCGAGGATATCGGCAAGTTCATCGAGTTTAGCTTCAAGTAGACCAAGTAAAATCCAAGTCGGATCTTTATAGTCAATATCATAATCATTGCGGCGGGCACGGGCACGAAATGCACGAAATGCTACAAGTTTTTCACCACGTAAGGTGAACAAGCGGTTTTTATGCAAAATGAATGCAACCGTTTGTACCGTTGCCAGCATGTTAGTTGAATCATCAGGATCACCTTCAACCTGATAGTTTTTATTTTTTGTTAAAAAATAGGTACTGATATGTAAAATTCCATCATCATCACGATAGAATCGAGCAGAGGATGAAATATCTTCGAGTGATTTTAGCGTAGGAAGATTTTGTTCATAGGCGTCTAGCACCCATTCTTGTTCTTCTTGTGAAGGTGCAATAAGGTCAACCCAAACCAATTCAGGGTGTAAGTCAAAACCGCCATTAATGGTTGCATCTTCCAAGCTACCGCGCTCTGTGGCATAAAAGGCTTCAAGCATCGTCTCTTTCTCCTTTGCGCAGTATACTGAGTTAATTGATGGGTGTATTTTAGACAAGGATTCCGAGGAAAACACGGAATACATCGCTTATTTTTAAAAAATCTCTCGTATTGTTTAATTTTACATCATGACCATAGCATAACAGGGTTAGATTTATATGAATTCTATCGCAATTTTTTGTGGATCTGCATTTGGATCAGATTCTATCTTTGCTGAAACGGCAAAATTAACGGGTGAATTAATCGCTAAGCAAGGGAAAACCTTAGTTTATGGTGGTGGTCGTTCAGGCTTGATGGGTATTGTTGCAGACAGCGCATTGGCTGTTGGTGGTCAGGTCATTGGTGTGATTCCACAGAATTTGGTCGATGCTGAATTGGCACATCCAGATTTAACCAAACTGTATGTTGTTAAAGATATGCATGAACGTAAAACTAAAATGTCTGAACTCTCCGATGGTTTTATTGCTTTACCAGGTGGTTCTGGGACATGGGAAGAGATTTTTGAACAATGGACTTGGGCACAGCTAGGTATTCATTTAAAGCCGTGTGCATTTTTAAATGTTGAAGGTTTTTATAGTGATTTATTTAAGTTTATTCAATTGAGTACATACAAGGGTTTTACTAAAGAACGTTTTACTGATGCCTTGATTTGTTCAGATTCTATAGAAGCGATTATGGCTCAATTTGAAGTATTTGTTGCACCTGAACCAAAATGGGGTAAACAAGAAAGAGTGCAAGAAGAAAAGCGTGCTTAGTTTTTGTTAAGTTGTAAAAACACAATATATTGATTTTAATTTTAATTAACATCACAATATATTGTGTTTTTTGCTTTTAATTATTTTGATGTATGAATGTTATTACTGTTGCTGCGGCTGTTATTTTGAATGATCAAAATCAGTTATTATTGGTGAGAAAGAAAAATACTCAATTTTTTATGCAAGTTGGTGGAAAACTTGAGCTCAATGAATTACCTGAACAAACAATGCTACGTGAAATTGAAGAAGAAATTAGTACGACTGCACAAATACAGCAATTTTTAGGTCGCTTTGAAACGCTCGCTGCTAATGAAGCAGGGCATCAATTGGTGAGTTATGTTTATCAGGTAAATTTAGATCACGCACCAAAAATGGATGCTGAAATTGCAGAAATGAAATGGATTGATTTAGACCATGATCAGACTTTACTTGCACCGCTTACAAGGGAAGTGGTTATTCCGTGGTGTAGGGCAAATTTATAGGTTTTAGTCTGCTGCGGCAATACAGGCACTATAAATTTGCTGACAGCCGAGTTTGTTCAGTGCTTGTATAAGCGCCTGAATAGAACTACCTGTGGTCACTACATCATCGATGATGAGTACTTTTTTATATTTACGTCTTTCGGTAGAAATGATTTGAAATTGATTTTCGATATTTTCAATACGTTCGATTCGACTTAAACCTTTTTGCGAGTGTTGTGCTTCACGGTTAATGGGTTGCCATACAGGAATATTTAGTTCCTTAGCCATAATTTTGGCAATAATCAGCATTTGGTTATAGCCACGATCTGCGAGCCGTTGCGTTGAAATAGGCATAGGTACAATGGCTTGGACTTTAGGCAGTCTTAAATTTAATAAGCTGTGTGCCAGTAAATTTTGGTATTGTAATTGTTGTTCATATTTGTAGGTCAGAATCACTCGGTCTATGGGAAATTGATAATGATGAGCGCAAAGAATTTGTTGTTCATGCCGTATGATATGTTGTTTGAGCCATGGCAGATGTTCCCAACAATCGTTACATAATGAATGATATTGTTGTTGGTCTATGCCACAGAGTAGACAATTTGACATGCTTTGTACGCTTTTTTGTAGAATTCGGCTGATGAGTTGGAACATATTTTTATTCTTTTTTTTAATTTTAAATATCAATTTTAAAGTAAATTTAGCTATTAAAAAATGATTTTTGCATAGTGAAATTAATAAAGTAAGTCCCCCCCCTAAAAGGGATGAGGACTTTGTTTAAACATATGCATACCTTGGTGCTTCAGGTAGCCATCGTTTCAGCAAGGCTTCTGCATTTACAGGATAATCTTTTAAAACTTGACTTGCGACATAATGTGCTTGATTTAATAAGTGGTCATCTCGTTCGAGTTTGGCAACACGAAAGCCCATATCACCTGTTTGTTTTGTGCCAAGTAATTCACCTGGTCCACGTATTTCTAAATCTTTTTCAGCAATCAGAAAGCCGTCATTAGTTTCCCGCATGATACGCAAACGTTCCTGCCCATTTTGGGACAGCGGATGCTTATACAGCAGGGCGCAGAAACTCGCTGTTGCTCCACGTCCGACACGACCACGAAGCTGATGCAGTTGTGAAAGCCCAAGACGTTCAGCATTTTCAATGATCATAATAGAGGCATTCGGCACATCAACACCCACTTCAATCACGGTGGTAGCAATCAATAGCTGTAATTCATTGTCTTTAAATTGTTGCATGACAGATTGCTTTTCATCAGCCTTCATTTTGCCATGTACAAGTCCAATATTCAGTTGTGGAAAACGTTCTTTAATTTCCGCATAAGTGGCTTCAGCCGCTTGAGCATCCAAGGTTTCAGACTGCTCTACAAGTGTACATACCCAATAGGCTTGCTTGCCTTCGGCACAGTTTTTCGCAACACGATGTAAAACTTCTTCTCTACGCTCTAGCGGAATTGTCACGGTTTGAATAGGTGTGCGACCTGGCGGAAGTTCGTCAATGACTGAAGTGTCTAAGTCACCATAGGCAGACATTGCAAGTGTTCGAGGAATGGGGGTGGCAGTCATCACCAATTGATGTGGCGTGGTATTGTCTATACCTTTATTACGCAGTGCTAAACGCTGATCGACCCCGAAACGGTGTTGTTCATCAATAATGACTAAACCGAGTTTGGCAAATTCGACATTATCCTGAAATAGCGCATGTGTCCCAATAATTACATTTGCAGTACCATCTTTTAGCGTGAGTTCAGCCGTAGTACGTGCCTTACCTTTTTGTTTGCCTGAAAGCCATGACACATTTAAACCGAGTGGTTCAAACCATTTTTTAAAGTTTAAATAATGCTGTTCCGCTAAAATCTCAGTCGGCGCCATGAGTGCAACTTGCCAACCTTCCTCAAGTGCATGGCAGGCGGCAACTCCTGCAACGAGTGTTTTTCCTGCGCCTACATCACCTTGAACAAGGCGAAGCATTGGTTTGTTTTGCTTTAAATCTTTGGCAATTTCATTTGATACACGTTTTTGTGCATTGGTCATTTCAAAAGGCATACTCGCCAATAGTTGCTTGGCAAAGGTTTTACTGTAGCTAAATGATGGTGCTGCGATTTGTTGTATATATGCACGGCGAGTCAATAAGCTAATTTGATGTGCCACCAATTCTTCAAAAATTAGGCGTTGCTGAGCAGGGTGTGAACCTTGCGACAGTTGCAACATATTGGCATCTACAGGTGGATGATGAATATATTCAAGTGCTTGATTTAGCGCATAACCATTGGTGAATTTTTCAGGGAGTAATTCAGGTAAATCATCGGCGTGATGATTCAGTGCCTGTTTGACGTATTCACGTAGTTTAGGTTGGGTTAAGCCTTCAGTCGCAGGGTAAATTGCGGTGAGTTCAGTGTGGGGTAGTGGTGTAAGTTCGGTAATGAGTTGTATTTCAGGATGATATAACTCTAAACCTCTTGCACCGACTCGAACCTCACCGAATATTCTCAAGCGATTACCTGCTTTGGCTCGATCCATCAAGGCTTTATAAATATGATAAAAACGTAAGGTGACTTTACCGAAATCATCCTGCAATAAAATCGCCATCGACTTGCGTTTTCCAGGTGGCATTTCAATAGACTTGACCACGCCTTCCATAAGGTAACTACGTCCAACCTGTAATTGGTTCATGGCAATGATCGTGCTACGATCTTCGTAGTCACGTGGTAAATGGAACAGCAGATCATCTGTCGTGAAAATATTCAGTTTTTCAAGTAAAGTTGCGGCAGCATTGCCAACGCCTTGTAATTGATGAACAGCAGCCATTTTCCCTCAACTTAGTGTGTACTGATTTAATCATCAGTTTCGGTGAGTCAATTTTTGATGAATCGGTTTAAATAGGTCGGATCATGCATATTCTATTTATAGGTTATGGTAAAACATCTTCGCGGGTTGCTAAACAATTATTTCAGCAGAATCACCAAATTACCACAGTGAGTCGTAGTCCAAAGGCTGATGATTTTGCTCAACATCTGACGCAAGATATACATCAACTCGATTTATCGCAGATTTCACTTGTCGATGCTGTCTATGTACTTTTAGCACCACCTCGAAATACGTCTTTAAGTTCTGTTGAAGCTTACATGCAGACTTATGTCAATTCTGTTCAGCCCATTGTTCGTGCATTAAAGGATCATCCTGTAAAGAGGATTGTTGTGGTGTCTTCAACTCGTGTGTATGGGGAAAATCATGGTGCGGTGATTAACGATGATTCACCGACTATTCCGTGTGATGAGCAAGGTAATTTGCTGTTAAAAATGGAAGAATTATGGCAACAGGCTTATCCAAATGAATGTGTAATTGTACGCCCGACAGGGATTTATGGGACTTCATCTGCAAGAATGGTAAAACTTGCTGAAGTCACAAAGACTTATTCTAATATTCATTGGTCTAATCGGATTCATATTTATGATCTGGCGAACTTTTTAGCGCATTTGCTTCACGTGGAACATCCTGAAAAATCATATATTTGTACAAATAACCAACCCCAACCTTTGCATGAAATGATTTTAAAAATTCAACGTGATTTGAATTTACCTGAGTTGGTTTTGCAAAGTCAGAATGAAACTGGGAAAAAGATTTTTGCGGATAATATGGTGAAGAGTGGGTATAAATTAAAGCATGATAGTTGTTTGCTAGATTATAGAAAGTTGTTATAAATGTTTGATGCATGTTATTTTGTAATTGATTTTATTAAAAATTTAAAAACTAAGAATTTTTTTGTGAAACATGAGTGATCTATAAAAAAGTCAGTTTAAATAAACGGACTTTTTTATATCTTTCTATAATTTTATAACTTCTATATAAATGAATTTATGAATGTGGCTCTATTCTTTGAGTAGAATTCATCTCATGTCTCACCCGGCTAATACGTTCATAAATTACTTTTCGCATTCTGTTTATTGCTCCAAGCGGTTTATGTTCAGGTAGCGTATGCCATGGGGTAAAAGAAAGGTTTTCACAAAACTTATTTTGTTCAGGAGTATCAAAAACTTGTTGTGGAATACGAATTGTTGCTACTTTATAAAAAGGGGCTTTGTTTTCTTTCCATTCAGTCATAGAGTCCTCGACTGACATGGTATTTGATGTTCGAGGCTGTATTAAAAACTCCATGCAAGCATCATTTTTTTGCAGACTTGTTTTGAGTGCTTCTCTTAAGAAATCATGATTCGGAGCGTATGGAATAGTCTCTTTAAATGCTGAACATGCTTGTATAGAATACTTTACAGCTTCACGATTCTGTCCTAGTCCCATCTGGTATGGCACCATAGACCAATACCTTGTATGCAAAGGATTTGAAATTTTATTTCGAGAGTTGAATGCGATCCAAGTGCCTTTCGCCCCTAATGCAAAGGGGATATGAAGTTGTTTAGAAGAATGCTCACTATTTATATCCTGCATTAACGATAAATAACGAGCAGGGTTATTTACAAAAAAAACAGGGTGATTAATCATAATAAAATCTTGAGTAGATGCTTCATTCGCTAAAAGCTTTGTTCCTGGTACTCCTAAAATTTTTATTGCGATGCCTCGAGCATCTTTTTTTATGTCTGCTTGCGTCGCATCGCGAGATCCATTAGAAAAGCGAATCCAAGATTGATATGTTTTTCCAGGAATAAAAACACCTTGAGCTAAATTTTTAGGTAGTTTTTCATTGATCTTGAATTCTGCATGTACACAGCCATGGGCTTTAGGATGTGCATCTCGTAGTGCGATACCTGTTGTATATTGCTTTCGAATGGATGTTTCAATGATATCTGCAATTTCTATAGCTGTGGTTGTTTCATTTGGATAAAGGTGTTCATTTAGACCTTCATCTATTGCGGGATAACTAACATCATTTGACGAGTTAAGTGTAATCGGTAAGGTATTCGCATTGACAGTAGAGCAGATATTGATGATTACGATAGACTGTAATAGTCGACTTAAACATATAGGCTTGATCAATTTTATCATTGATATCTCCTTGCGTTGAGCAAGTATCATGTCTAATTTATTTGCCTGATAGAGATCAGGTTCATTTAATCCATCAATAATTATAAAATTGAAAAGCCACTGAGCTTATAAATATTTTTGAGTTAAATTTAGCTTCAAATATAGCTTATTTAAGATATTGAGGGATGTAAAATTGATTTTTATTTTCAAAAAGATATCGATTATATTTTAAATTAATCCCCCCTCTCCAATTAGGAGAGGAGGGCTGTATAAGGATTTACTTCTTCTTCCGTTTTAAGCGTTTCTTCGCTTGCTGCGCAGCTAAAGCATCTAAAGCCGCTTTTAACTCATCATCGGTAAATGACGTAATGTGTTGAAGCATTTGTAAAGTTACATCATCCAATACCAAGTTTGCATACTGTGCAACATTGCTAAATTGCTCACCATACACAATTGCATGATCTTCATTGGTCTTGATATAACCTTGTTCCGTCAATACTTTTACAAAGCTTTGGAATAGTGCTTTATCAAAGAACTCAGGTGAATTGAACTCATATAACACAGACAAACGCTGACCGACCAAATAACTCAATTCCTCAACCTGACGAATCGAAATATTGCCCGAACCACGTTGTGAAATTAAAGCCATCGTCATGTAATAGCGCTCAAGACTCTGACGTACAGGCGCAGCTAAAACTGCAAGCTGGTTATGGTCTTCCGAATTTGGCGTAGGGCAGAAAATAAAATCTTCATCATCGACAAAAATCAAGTTTGCTTGCGCCAAAGCATCAATATATTCAGTGACTTGAGCATTTATTTCACTATCTTTCCATTTTAAGAACAATTCAGCTTTCAAAAATGGATAAAGCGTACGAATGACATTTAACAAATCAGTTTTATTGATCCGACCATTATGCTCTACCAAGGCAGCAATAAGTGATGGTAAAACAAAAGCATGCAAAATGTTATTGCGGAAATATGTTAGTAAAACTGCTTGATTGTCTGCAATCGCAATAATATCGCCAAGGACGTGAGGTACACGCTTAATCAATTTTAGTTTAAGACCATAAGCAATGATTTCTTTCCCTGAAAGTGGCGTGACTTGCGTACGACCATCATAAGGAATAGCGGTGAGCAAATTGCGATAAGTATCGAGTTGCTTCACACAAATTTCTTCATCAAGCGTGTGTTTCGGTGTCGCCAATAAAATCAACGAGAGCAATGAAACAGGGTTAATCACTACAGCACGGTTGATATTTTCTAAAATTGCATTGGCTGAGCTATTTACCGCATTTGAAATTTCTTGTGGAATCGGATCATCATTATGTTCAATTTTGATCTTGTCTGCGCCGTGTGCTTTGAGTAAATCATCCAAGAATACAGGCTCGCCAAAGTTAACGTGAACTTTACCGAAAATACGTTCAATCTTTTTCAAAGTTTGAACAATACCCCAAATGGATTCAGACTCTTTGGCTTTACCATTCATCTCACCGACATAGGTTGCACCTTCCATCAAGCGCTCATAACCCACATAAGTTGGAATGAAGACAATCGGTTTCGCACGACCACGTAAATGGCTATGTACCGTCATTGCCAACATACCTGTTTTTGGTGGAAGTAAGCGACCTGTACGTGAGCGACCACCTTCAATGAAGTATTCTAAAGGTGTGTTACGTGACAAAATATTAAATAAATATTCTTTAAATACAGAAGTGTAAAGTGCATTACCACGGAATGAACGACGAATAAAGAATGCGCCACCACCACGCAGAAGTTGACCCACAAACGGCATATTCAAGTTATCGCCTGCGGCAATATACGGCACCATCAAACCACGTTTGTAGATCACATATGACAATAATAGGTAGTCGATATGACTACGGTGACATGGCGTATAAATGACTTCGTAATCTTTGACCAACTCACGAACGGTACTGAAATTATGCACTTCCACACCATCATAAAGCTGAGTCCATAAACGAGTTAGTGCTTTATCGGCAAAATGTACTGCTGACGCTGAGTAGTCCGAAGCGATTTCATTGACAAAACCAATGGCTTTGCGTTCAGCATCAATCATGCTTACTTTAGAACGAATGCTTTCTTTACGAATGGCATCTTGTACATCAGGCGCTTTAATCAATGAGTGCATAACATTGCGGCGGTCAGATAAATCAGGCCCTAAAATCACTTCACGCTGACGATCTAAATATTGATTGAGATGACTAACAATATAAGTGACAGGTGATATATTTGGATGATGGATATTGGCATATTCCACAAGGCTTTTTAACGATTGTGCATCATGGAACTCTAGATAAGACTGACGACCATGAACGCCAATATTCATTAGTTGTTTGACTTTACCTGGTGTTGCCCATGTATCTGCAAACAACAGTTTCAGTAATGAATCTTCTTTATCGGGTGAACGCCCCCAAAGCACCGTGACTGGAATCAGCTCAATGTCGTAATCAGGGTGTTTTTCTAAAAATTCAATGAGACGTAATAGACGCGGTGGAAATGAATGCGTCGTCGATTGCAGTAAATTATGATCATCTTGATGTTGTAAAAAGATGACCGCTGCTTTTTCTTTTTGTGTTTCAAGTACAAGTGGATCAAGTGCTGCTGGGAGTTTTAAGCGACGTGTTTCACCATCAACCACTAACGCATTACTACGAGAATGGTTTTGTAAAACATAGCAGACCACTTTTTTATTGGCTTGTTGTGGAGATTGAGAATCCGCTGCTACATCGGACGGAATTTCTCCAAGAACATGCGGTGTGACCACAAGGTCAAGCAGCTTACTGGAAAGCCGACGGTACATTTGACCAAAACCACTCTTGGACATAAAAACTCCTAGCAAATGATGAACAGCACATGTATTTCAATGAGCAATATTTTCTATAAATTAGTAGACAAACAATAGGTCATTTTCAGCCAAATTATAGTGAAATACGCGGACTTTATCGTTAAAAATCGTATTTTTACAGATTATAACAAAGTTAAGTTGTGACAACACAGTCAATCAAAATTTAGTATTTTGCTAGGGAGTTGTGGCAAAATAAAAAATCATCTGTGTTGAGTCACTATTTTTGATTAAAAATAGCAGCCAAATACAGAAAATACGGAATCTATTTTAGAGTCTTATCTCTTATCGTACGGATTGTATATGAATAATCTAACCCAAGAATTGGTTGAACTACTAAGCTTAGAAAGGCTTGAAGCGAATATTTTTCGTGGACAAAGCCGTAACCTTGTAGGCAAGCGTGTATTTGGTGGACAAGTCCTTGGGCAGGCTTTACGTGCGGCTTCTTATACAGCAGATCGTCCTGTAAATTCATTACATGCTTACTTCTTATATGGGGGAGATATTAACGCACCCATTATTTATGAAGTTGAAAATTTGCGTGATGGGAAAAGTTTCTTAAGTCGCCAAGTGAAAGCTATTCAGCACGGTCGTATCATTTTCACAGCAATGGTGTCTTTTGCAAATTATGAAGAGGGCTTGGAGTATCAAATTGAGCAGCCAGAATATCCTGCGCCTGAAACATTAAAGCCTGAACAAGAGCTCAAAGAAAATTTGGTGAGCTTCGTTCCTGAAAATATTCGTACCGCATTTATGCGTCCACGTCAGGTTGAAATTCGTCAGGTAAATGCAAGTAATCCATTTCAGCCACAGCCTGAAGCACCGTCGTATGCGCATTATTTACGGACGCATCAAGACTTGCCTACAGATGTTGTTGATGATATTTCCTTGCATCAAGCAATTGTTGCTTTCTATTCAGACTACACTTTAATGATGACGGCTTTACGCCCACATGGCGTGAATTATTTATCGCCAAGTTTGCAATGTGCGAGCATTGATCATGCCATCTATTTTCATAGACCTGTCCGTGCCGATGAATGGATGCTGTATGACATGGATGCAACGGTGAGTGCCAATTCACGTGGTTTGAACTTTGGGCGTATGTGGCAAAATGGTCAGTTGGTTTGTAGTACAACACAAGAAGGCCTAATGCGTTTACGTGAAATTGAAACGCAATAATATGATTTAAAATAGCTATAAAAGACATGTAACATGATAAAAGCCTTGAATAATTCAGGGCTTTTTATTGTTCAATAGAAGAGTTGATTATGTGCTTTTCACAAAAAAATTCTCGATTATTCAATGTTTCAATGGCATATTTCAATTTGAATTTATAAGAAAGCATAATGACGATGAACCTGAATACTCAGATTCTGATTGCAGCCATATTGGGCGTCGCATTTGGATTTTTACTCAATCAATTTCCTCAGACCGCTTTTTTTGACCATAGTATTTATGGTTTGAGTATTTTGAGTAGCATTTTTATTGGTCTGTTAAAAATGCTTTTGGTTCCACTTATTTTTAGCTCCATTGTGGTTGGGGTATCTAATTTACAGTCGGGCGGGCAGTTGAGTCGGACATGGAAAATTACATTGCTCTGCTGTGTGACGACCACGACATTGGCATTGATACTCGGTATTGGTGCAGCGCATTTATTTGGTGTCGGACAGGGCGTTGATATTGCTATGTTTCAGGATGCAATGAATGAACATCAAACACCAGATACACTGACGCCATCTGCATTCTTTACCAACTTTATTCAAAATACCTTAATTAATCCGTTCAAGGCATTTTCGGATGGTAATGTGCTTGCTGTTGTCGTTTTCGCATTGATGCTTGGTGTGGCTTTGGTGAAAGGCGGTGAACGATTTAATTCAATCAAAAAGCTTAGCACGCAATTTTTTGAAGTGATGATGATGCTAGTTGGTTGGGTCATGAAACTTGCACCCATTGGTATTTTTGCGCTCCTTGCAAAATTGGTATCGACAGAAGATATTTCAATATTGAGTCGTTTAGCGGAGTTTGCTGCTGTTGTAACGGGTACAACTATTTTTCATGGAGCAGTTGTACTGCCATTACTGCTGTGGATTTTTGGCAAGATGAGTCCGATCACCTTTTTTAAGGGAACACGCACAGCACTGATCACTGCATTTGCAACAAGCTCGAGTTCTGCAACCATGCCATTGTCGATGAAATGTGCACAAGAAAATTTAGGCGTTCGTCCGCAAGTTGCAGGTTTTGTGATCCCGCTTGGTACACAATTAAACATGGATGGCACGGCACTCTATGAAGCTGCCGCTGCTTTGTTTATTGCAAACTTGATGGGACTTGATTTAAGTATAGGACAACAATTGATTGTTTGTTTGACGGCAATGATTGCATCGCTTGGTGCACCAGGAATTCCAAGTGCAGGCATGGTGACGATGATTATGGTTTTACAGTCTGTTGGATTACCTGCCGAAGCAATTGCAATTCTACTTCCTATAGATCGTTTACTTGATACTGTACGTACTGTAGTCAATGTTCAAGGTGATATGATGATTAGTGTGGTGGTTGATCGCCATACGAGAAATGTCGTAAATAATTAATTTAGAAGTGTTTAGAGAAAATAAAAAACCTGATAAAGCAGGTTTTTTATTTTAAAATTTTCTGTAATTTGTATTATGCAACTTTCAGTAATGCACGTTTTGCAGCAGGTGATTTATCTAAATAGGCAATTGCATCTTCAGTTTTTGCTTCATGTACTGGATCATACCAAGGCATCAAATAACCAAGTTGCTGTGAAACCAACCAAAGCGGATGTGGCATAAGACGGTTATCTGTTTGCGCAATACGAACCCATTCACGCCAAATCCATGGTTTATAAAGCGCAGGTTTTTTGTCTGCGAAACGTGGGTCTTGTCTCATAATATGTGCTGCACCATCAACCCATAGCCCTATAACAGCAGCAATTACAAGTAAGCTCTGATAGTAACGAGAAATATAACCACCGCCCAAATGGCGATAAAGATCAAATGCGACAGTACGATGTTCAATTTCTTCTGCACCGTGCCATTTGACCAAATCAAGCATATTGGCATCTGCACCGAGCTCTTCCCACTTTTTGTTGTACAGAACGTATTTTCCGAGTACACAAGTCATGTGCTCTACAGTGGCAATAATGCCTAATCGGAATAAATCCCATTGATGCTCAAGTGGGCCAGGTACGGGAATAAAGGTGAGGGGTTTGTCAGCTAGAACTTTAGTAAATAACAAATCCATCAATTTTAGATTACGATCAACATCAATGTTACGAATAGTGAGATATTCTTTATTTGCTGAGTTGTGTGCTTGAGCATGCATAGCTTCTTGGCGGATGAATGCACGAACATCTTCTTTAAGTTTTTCATCGGTAATTTGTGGTAAAACTTTGTTGTATAAACGACAAAACCAAAATTCACCAGCAGGTAAAATCATATTAATTTCATTAATAAAATAGCTAATGAAAGGTTGATTTGGAATCCAATCAATCGGTGTATCTTTCCATTCAAATTTGACTTTACGCGGTTTGATTGAGTATTGGATGGAAGAACCAATTTTACTGTTTTTGATGCGTGAGAGTAATTTCATAGCAGAGTCCCTGATTCTAATTGTTTATGATTTTATTTGTTGTAATCATCAACAATGCTTACATGTACTGAGTATAAAAAAAAGTCCCAAATTGTATTTAGCAATTTGGGACAATCAAATATCAATTGGTGATGATTTTTGTTGGACAATCTATAAAAAAGAAGGTTTTAGTTTAAATTTGGCTGTTCATCGCCTAAATCATCATCTTGATCCATATCTTGTTCATCATCTAAAAGATCATCTTCCGAAGCTTCAGGAATAGCATCTAAATCAAACACTGTATTTTGTTCCAATGTGTAATTTAAACGTCCTGCCATAACACTTGCAAGTTCTTCAAGTCCTTGTTTATTCATTGATGAGAACAACTGAATGGAGAAATTGAGCTTCATTTTACGCAGTTTTTGTTGTACATCAATGAGCACTTGACTAGCTGGGCCACGGTTCAATTTATCTGATTTAGTCAATAGAACATGAACAAAAAGTTGACGAGAATACGCCCACTCTAACATCATGACATCGAAGTGTTGTAGAGGATGGCGAATATCCATCAATAACACTAAACCTTGTAAACTTTGACGATGAATCAGGTAGTTTTCAAGTTCTTTTTGCCAAACAATTTTCATCGATTCAGGTACGGCAGCATAGCCATAGCCAGGTAAATCGACAAGACGTTGATCAGGATTCCCCAAGCTGAAAAAGTTAATCATTTGGGTACGACCAGGACGCTTTGATGCTCGTGCTAGTTGTTTTTGATTAGTCAATGCATTGATTGCACTTGACTTACCTGCATTTGAGCGACCTGCAAAAGCAACTTCATATCCCGTATCTTCTACGCATAAATTCAGTTTTGGTGCACTCATCAGAAACTCAGCTCTGCGTAACCAGTTTAAAGACGAATTTGCATACTCTTCAACCACAGAGTCCACTTTGCGTTCATAACTAATTTTTTGCTTAGGTGCTTGAGCAATTTTGGCGTTTCTTGATTTACCACTGTGGCGATGCATAATCCAACTTCGAAAATAACGGAATAAGATGCATTATAAAGGAAGTCGGTGATTCAGGCGAATTTTGCAGATCAACAAGCCAATTTATCATGATGAAAAATGTTACAGATTAAGCAGTGAAATCAAAGGAGCTTGATTTGTTGAGCCTTGAGGTGATGTATTGAGAACATCAGATAGGGTGTATTGGTTTAAGCTAAGATAAAACTGTTGTATGGCATGATCAAGAATACCTTTTAAACCACAGTTTGTACGAAAAACACAAGGTGGATTATTGCATTCTACAATAGGCGCATAGCCTTGTAGGACTTGAACAACATTGCCAAGTTGGGCATTTAAAGTTGTTGGATTGAGTTGAATGCCGCCGCCTTTACCTCGTGTGGTAATAATCCAATGTTGCTTTGCCATAAAATGCACAATTTTTGTCAAATGATTTTGAGAGACGTGCAAATCTGCTGCAATTTCTGCAATGGTATAAGGCGTATCTCTAGAGCGTGAAATATACATGAGTATGCGTAAAGCATAATCAGTGAATTTATTGAGTTGCATTTTGGCGTGATCTTATCGATGCGACTTAGTAGTTTGTATTATTTTAGCCTGAAAGCTCCCTTTTCGGGAGCTTTCAGTTGAAATTTAAGATTTATGGCTATTTAAATGCAGATAGAAAAGTCTTATTTTGCCTGTGGAGCGGTGAGTTGAACTTGATCGCCGACTTTATATTGATTCAGTAAAATATCTGAAACCGAGTACTCGGTTGGATTGTCGGTTGCTTTTACTTCAAATTGGTACTGTTGTTCATCACCTGAAAGTAAGATGAATTGATGGGGTTGCTGTAGTTCTTGTCCAGGTACTTTAACTTTTACCGAAATAAATTGACCAGCAGGTGCAGCTATAATAGTTAAACCATCACTTGCTTTAACCGTAAAGCGCTTCCCATGTTCAGTCGCTATAATGTCACTAATAGTGAAGTCGCGCCATCCTGCCCATCCACCATTTTGTGTCGCTAAGCGTTCATATTTTTGTTTTTCAACACCAATTAAAATATCTGCCAATTGTAAATATGCAACTTTCCATGCGGCAATCAGTTCAGAATCCATCGGTACATTGAGAACTTCACTGATTGAGTTTAAAAGGTTCTCACCCACAATTGCGTATTGATCAGGTTGAATATCTAAGCTGACATGTTTTGTGGTGATGTGTTCAATTGCTTTGGCTAAAACAGATGGATTTTCGATATGTTCCGCATACGCCAAAACCGCAGCAGCTAAAGCTCTTGGTTGGCGACCAGAATTTTGGCTATCTAAGTTAAAGATATTTTTTAACTCAGGATGGTTGTTTAACATGCGGTTGTAAAAGTAGCTTGTTAAAGCAACACCATTTTCACGTAATACAGGAACAGTTGATTTTACAAGTTCAATATGTTCAGGAGTCATTTGCTGGACCTCTTGTTGTCTGGCTATTTAAAAGATGTATTTAAAATACATCTTTATATTTAAATGTACAATAACTTTGTTGTAAAAAAAGGCATAAAAAAATTAAGGATAATGTTTATCCTTAATTTAAGCTTTTTAAAATGAAGTGTTTATTGGTGAAATAAAAAAAGGTCAGCGCCCACCAAACAATGAACCTAATAGACCACGAACTAGTTTTTGCCCAGTACTACCACCTAAGCTACGTGCTGCACTTTTTGCAAAAGTACCAAGTACATCTTGTGTTATTTTTGCGCGTGCTGCAGCGGCTTTCTCTTCCTCTTTAGCTTGAAGTTTTTCTAGGCGTTCTTGATCTTTATTTTGTTGTTTTTCCATATTGGCTTGAAACTTGGCTTGTTCTTTTTGCATTTGCTCAAGTTGTTTGGCTTGTTCAGTTGCCACTTGCAATGCAACAAGCTGTTGCTCATTTTCACTGACTTTACGTTGTAACATTTCAAAAGCGCTATCACGATCAACAATTTGATCGTAAACACCAGCAACAATACTTTGAGCCATGAGTGCTTTACGCTCATCTAGGGTAATGGGATTAAATGCAGAGTAGGGAGGCATAACCATGCCGCGCTCTACAATTTGCGGTGTCCCTTGCTCATCTAGACAGCTAATAAGGGCTTCACCTACTGCAAGTTCAGTAATGGCTTCATCGACTTTGAAGGTTGGGTTGGCACGAAACGTATCCGCAGCTGTTTTTACGGCTTTTTGATCTTTTGGAGTAAAAGCACGGAGAGCATGTTGCACACGGTTACCTAATTGTCCAAGAACATTCTCAGGAATGTCTAAAGGGCTTTGTGTAACAAAATAAATACCTACGCCTTTAGAACGAATGAGGCGTACAACTTGTTGAATTTTCTCTTGTAACGCAGGACTTGCATTGTCAAACAGTAAATGGGCTTCATCGAAGAAGAATACCAATTTAGGTTTATCCATATCACCGACTTCAGGTAATTTTTCAAATAACTCAGACAGCATCCATAATAAAAATGTTGCATAGAGTTTCGGGGTATTCATGAGCTTGTCGGCAGCCAATAAGTTAATGTAACCATGACCATTAGGATCGGTTTGAATAAAATCCATAATATCGAGGCTAGGTTCACCAAAAAAGCGATCTGCACCTTGATCACCCAATGCGAGCAAATTACGTTGAATTGCACCTAAGCTCGCAGGAGATAAATTGCCATATTCAGCTTTTAATTCGGCTGCATGTTCACTGACATGAGTCAGCATTGATTTTAAATCTTTAAAATCAATTAGTAGTAAACCTTGGTCATCTGCAATACGAAACACCGCAGAAAGTACACCTTCTTGTGTTTCATTTAGATTGAGCATTTGTGCTAAAAGCAAAGGACCAATTTCAGAAATAGTGGTTCGGATAGGATGCCCTTGTTCACCAAATAAATCCCAAAAAGTGGTTGGAGATGCCGCGAATGGGACAGCATTTATACCTAAACTTTTAATACGCTCATCAAACTTAGCATTGCTACTGCCTGCTTTGGCAATACTTGAAACATCACCTTTAGCATCTGCCAAAAATACAGGCACACCTATACGAGAAAAACTTTCGGCAAGTACCTTTAATGTTACGGTTTTTCCAGTTCCTGTTGCTCCTGCGATCAAACCGTGGCGGTTAGCAAACTGTGAATGTAAAACAATATCTTGTGTAGTATCTGACGTTTTTTTTGCAATTACGATTGGTGTGCTCATGTACGGTTCCTATTGTGATTATTCCGTTGATGTCGCTGCTTATTTTGTTTTCATATGATGTAGTGCTGTGGTGATATCTTGAATTAAGTCTTGTGGATGTTCAAGACCAATACAAAAACGCACCAATAAACCTTGTTTTAAATGTGGAGTATCCAAATGACGCATATCTTTGAGGTTATAAAGCATCACTAAGCTGACTGGACCACCCCAGCTAAAGCCAAGTTTGAATAATGATAAATTATCACAAAATGAGCGAATGGCACTCATATCATATTCAGGTTTAAAAATAACACTGACTAACCCTGCACTTTGCGCTGTTTGGCAAGTGTCTTTCCAAAAACGATGACTAATATTGTCTGTGTCGGCAGGGTGGAGGACTTGTGCAAACTCAGGTTGAGTTTTAAGCCATTCTAACAGCGTAATCGCTGAAGCAGATTGATGCTCATAACGTAGTTGCATTGATGAAAGACTACGCTGAACTTGTGCTGCATCATCACCTGAAATCGCGATGCCTTGAATGGCGTGCATACGGAATAATTGATGATGCAATTTTTCATCCCGTGTCACCACTGAACCCATCAAAATATCACCACCACCACTTGGGTATTTAGTCAGTGCATGCACAGTTACATCTATACTTAAATGTTCGCTTGAAAAGTCGAAAGCATTAAAGGCAAGTCCTGCCCCCCAAGTATTATCGAGAGCAGTCAGAATATTGTGCACTTTGGCTTTTTGAACCAAATTGATTAAATCGGGAAACTCTAAAGTCACTGAGCCAGCCGCTTCTAACCAAATTAATTTCGCCTTTTCTGTAGGTTGAAATGATTCAATATCTATCGGGTTATAGACTTCGACAGTAATACCATAGCGCATTTCAAGATAGCGCAAATGCTCCATATTGGGGCCATAAATGTTATCTGAGACCCACACTTCATCACCATGCGCTAAAAAGCAAGAATTGACGAGGTTGATGGCAGACAAACCACTTGGTGCAAGCAGGCAATATTTTCCGCCTTCTATTTGAGCAATATGATCGCCTAAAGTAAAAGTAGTGGGTGTGCCATGTGTACCATAACTATAGTCATAAGCATCCGTCCAATGGCGATTAAACAGTGCATCGGTATTTTTAAAAATAATGGTCGATGCACGAAATAAAGGCGGTTGAACTGTCGCAATATATTGAGGTGCTTTGCGAGGTGCATGAATTAAAGCTGTTTGATGATTATATTTCACAGAAAACTCTAAATTTTAGAAAACAAATATTTATGAAAGAAAAGCACATTAAATTTACGGAGCAAAGAATTAAATTGTGAAAATTTATCACCATTCAAAATATTGGCTTCGTTTTTGCACTATGCATTAGAACAATGAATATTTTTAATCTCAAATGAAATAACAAGAATAGGGTCTAACATGATGAAAAAGTTAAAAGTACATTATTTTCAACATATTGCAGGTGAGGGTTTTGGCAGTTGTTATGAATATCTAAAACAACAAGGAGCTGAAATTAGTGCAACCGAATTTTTTGCATTACCTAAAGATTTTAAGCTGGAAATAGAAGCATTACCCAACATAGAAGATGTTGATTTATTAATGATTATGGGAGGGGAAATGAGTGTGAATGATGAAGCTAATTACCCATGGTTACGCATAGAAAAGCGTTGGCTTAGACGGTACTTAGCATCATCAAAACCTGCTATAGGCTTATGTTTGGGGGGGCAACTCATTGCAAGTGCATTGGGTGCAAATGTACACAGACACCACACTCAAGAGATTGGTTGGACTAGAGTTTTTAAAAGCCTGTATTGTAAAGAAGGTGACTTTCAGTTGCCTGAGCATGTTGATGTAATGCAGTGGCATAGCGAAACGTTTGACCTTCCAAAGGGTGCAATTCGGTTGGCGGAAAATAGTGTGTGTCATAACCAAGTGTATCAAATTGGGAACAATGTACTTGGTTTTCAATTTCATCCTGAAATTACACCACAAGCTTTAAAGCTTTTTGTTGCACATGAAGAAGAACAAAATGTTTTTTATGGGAAAAATCAGCAGTCGTTAAGAGATTTGGAGCAGTCAGATAAAACTGCATTTATTCCAGGGCATCAATTATTGAATCGTGCAATTGAATATGTGCTACAGCCTTAAAGGCAATGACTATACAGAAAAGTGATAGCTTACAATTAATTCACTAAAATCTGGGAAAAAATGGCAATAGCGTTTGCTTAAGTGTTAAACAGTCGCTATAATAAGTGACCCTTCAATATGATGGGCTGAATGGCAAATAACGTCGTTCAGATATCGTTACAGTCATGGCATCGATCATGACCATAGTGATTTTCACTGCTCTTGACACTTATCCTTTTTTAGTGGGGTGAGATGCGTCAGGAGTGATTCTTTATATATTTGGCTTGGAGTTAACTGGTATGTCTAACCAGAGAATTCGTATCCGTCTTAAGTCTTTTGATCACCGTTTAATTGATCAATCTTCTCAAGAGATCGTAGAAACAGCAAAACGTACAGGTGCACAGGTGTGTGGTCCAATCCCTATGCCTACACGTATCGAACGTTTTAACGTTTTGACATCACCGCATGTAAACAAAGATGCGCGTGACCAATATGAAATCCGCACATACAAGCGTTTGATCGACATCGTTCAACCTACAGACAAAACTGTAGATGCGTTGATGAAGTTGGATCTTGCAGCTGGTGTTGATGTTCAGATCGCATTGGGTTAAGGCTTTCGGGTTAATTAACGCTCTAAGTTAATTAGGCCGCTTTTTTAGAGGTTTATGCACATGGCTATTGGTTTAGTCGGTCGCAAGTGCGGTATGACACGTATCTTTACAGATGCTGGTGTTTCTGTACCTGTAACAGTGATTGAGGTTGATCCTAACCGTATCACTCAAATCAAAACGCTTGAAACTGATGGTTATCAAGCGATTCAAATCACTACTGGTGAACGTCGCGAATCTCGCGTAACTAACGCTCAGAAAGGTCACTTTGCGAAAGCTGGTGTTGCTGCTGGTCGTCTAGTTCAAGAATTCCGCGCTACAGAAGCTGATCTTGAAGGTCGTGAAGTTGGTGGTTCTCTTACCGTTGAATTGTTCACAGTGGGTCAAATTGTTGACGTAACTGGTCAATCTAAAGGTAAAGGTTTCCAAGGTGGTGTTAAGCGTTGGAACTTCCGTACGCAAGATGCAACTCACGGTAACTCACTTTCTCACCGTGTTTTAGGTTCTACTGGTCAAAACCAGACACCTGGTCGCGTATTCAAAGGCAAAAAAATGGCTGGCCATTTAGGTGCTGAACGCGTAACTACACAGGGTCTTGAAATCGTTTCTATCGACACAGAACGTTCAGTTCTAGTTGTTAAAGGCGCGGTTCCTGGTGCTACCGGTGGCGACGTTATCGTTCGTCCTACGATCAAGGCCTGAGGGGAAATATTGTGAATTTAAATACTGTTTCCGGTTCAGCTGTTGAGTTGTCTGAAGTTGCGTTTGGTCGTGACTTTAACGAAGCACTTGTTCACCAAGTAGTAACAGCATATTTAGCTGGTGGCCGTCAAGGTTCTAAAGCTCAAAAATCACGTGGTGAAGTATCTGGCGGTGGTAAAAAACCTTTCCGTCAAAAAGGTACAGGCCGTGCGCGTGCTGGTTCTATTCGTAGCCCAATTTGGGTTGGTGGTGGTAAGACTTTTGCTGCTCGTCCACAAGATTGGTCTCAAAAAGTTAACCGTAAAATGTACCGCGGTGCAATGCAATGTATCCTTGCTGAACTAGTTCGTCAGGATCGTCTTATTTTGGTTGAAGAGTTCTCTGTTGAAGCTCCTAAAACTAAAGAATTGCTTGCAAAGCTTAACGACTTGAACGCTACTCGCGCATTAATCGTTACTGAAGCTGTAGATGAAAATCTATATTTAGCTGCACGTAACATTCCACATGTTGATGTGGTTGATGCTGCTGGGATCGATCCTGTTGGTTTGATCGCGTTCGACAAAGTTGTTATGTCTGTAGCTGCTGCTAAGAAAATTGAGGTAGAACTCGGATGAACAACGAACGTATCTATCAAGTCCTTCAAGGACCTGTATTCTCAGAAAAAGCACAAGTTTTAGGCGAAACTGCTGGTGTTCAAGTTTTTAAAGTTGCTATTAACGCAAACAAACTTGAAATCAAAAAAGCTGTTGAGCAACTATTTGGTGTCGAAGTTGTTAAAGTTAACACGACGATCACTAAAGGGAAAACAAAACGCTTTGGTAAAACATTAGGACGTCGTTCTGATGTTAAAAAAGCATACGTCACCCTGAAAGCTGGCCAAGATGTTGAAATGGCTGACTTGGGCGATACCGCTGAAACCGCAGCGGAATAAGGACGAAGATTATGCCGATTCAAAAATGTAAGCCAACGTCTCCGGGACGTCGCTTTGTAGAGAAAGTGGTTCATGACCACCTTCACAAAGGCGCACCGCATGCACCGTTGGTTGAAGCTAAAAAACGTACTGGTGGTCGTAATAACAACGGTCACATTACGACTCGTCACGTAGGTGGTGGTCATAAACAGCACTACCGTCTTGTTGACTTTAAACGTAATAAAGATGGCATTCCAGCAACTGTAGAGCGTATTGAATACGATCCTAACCGTACATCACATATTGCACTTGTGCTTTATGCTGACGGTGAGCGTCGTTATATCATCGCTGCTAAAGGTTTGCGCGCTGGTGATAAAGTTCAGTCTGGTAACGATGCTCCAATTCGTCCAGGTAACTGCTTACCACTTCGTAATATGCCAATCGGTTCTACACTTCATAACATCGAGCTTAAAATTGGTAAGGGCGCACAGTTAGTACGTTCTGCTGGTACTTCTGCTCAGTTGTTGGGTCGTGACGGTTCTTACGCAATTATTCGTCTACGTTCTGGCGAAATGCGTAAAGTACACGTTGAATGTCGCGCTGTGTTAGGTGAAGTATCTAACTCAGAAAGCAACCTTCGTTCACTTGGTAAAGCAGGTGCATCTCGCTGGCGTGGCGTTCGTCCTACCGTTCGTGGTATGGCGATGAACCCAGTAGACCATCCACATGGTGGTGGTGAAGGGCGTAACAAAGGTATTCAACCTGTAAGCCCATGGGGTCAAAAAGCTAAAGGGTACAAGACACGTACCAATAAGCGTACGACTAAGATGATCATTCGCGACCGTCGCGTTAAGTAACAAGTAAAGGAATCTGACAATGCCTCGTTCTCTGAAAAAAGGCCCATTCGTCGATGCGCACTTGTTCGCTAAGGTTGAAGCGGCTATCGCGGCTAATAACCGTAAGCCGATCAAAACTTGGTCGCGTCGCTCGATGATCCTCCCGGATTTTGTTGGTTTAACAATTTCTGTCCATAATGGCCGTAACCATGTTCCAGTGATTGTATCTGAACACATGGTTGGTCATAAACTCGGTGAATTCGCGCCAACTCGTACCTATCGTGGTCACGGTGTTGACAAGAAATCTAAACGTTAAGGTGCTATGATGGAAGTTACTGCTAAATTACGCGGTGCCGCTATCTCGGCACAAAAAACTCGTTTGGTTGCAGATTTAATCCGTGGCAAATCAGTTGCTCACGCGCTTAACATCTTGAACTTCAGCAACAAAAAAGCTGCAGTTTTAGTTAAAAAAGCATTGGAATCTGCGATTGCAAACGCTGAACACAATAACAGTTTAGATGTAGACGACCTTAAAGTTTCTACGATTTACGTTGATGAAGGCACTAGCCTTAAGCGTATTATGCCGCGTGCTAAAGGCCGTGCAGATCGTATTACTAAGCGTACTTGTCACATTACCGTTAAGGTAGGGGTTTGATATGGGTCAGAAGGTTCATCCAATCGGTATCCGCCTTGGTGTTGTAAAACGTCATAACGCCAACTGGTATGCGAGTCCGAAACAATACGCTGAATATTTGCTTAAAGATCTTCAGGTTCGTGAGTTTTTAACTAAAAAACTTAAAAGCGCGATGATCAGCAATATTCTTATCGAACGTCCTACTGGCGCTGCTAAAGTAACTATTAGCACAGCTCGTCCTGGTATCGTTATCGGTAAAAAAGGCGAAGATATTGAGAAATTACAGCGTGAACTTACTCAAATTATGGGTATTCCTGCGCAAGTAAGCATCAATGAAATCGACCGTCCAGACCTAGATGCTCGTTTAGTTGCTGAAGCAATTGCTTCTCAATTAGAAAAGCGTGTAATGTTCCGTCGTGCTATGAAGCGTGCGGTTCAGAATTCTATGCGTGCTGGTGCTAAAGGTATCAAAGTTGAAGTTTCAGGTCGTCTAGGCGGTGCTGAGATTGCTCGTACTGAGTGGTATCGTGAGGGTCGTGTACCTTTGCATACACTTCGTGCTGACATCGACTATGCTACTATGCGTGCTGAAACAACTTACGGTACGATTGGTGTTAAAGTTTGGATTTTCCGTGGTGAGATTTTAGGTGGCATGAAACAAGTCATGAACCCTGCTCCTGCAGAAGATCGTCCAGCTAAACGCGGTCGTGGTCGTGGTGAAGGTCAGGAGCGTCGTGGTCGTCGCAATGATCGTTCTGCTGAAAAAGGAGAATAATCCATGTTGCAACCTAAACGTACTAAATTTCGTAAGGTACAAAAAGGCCGTAACACTGGTCTAGCGCATCGCGGTAGCACTATTTCTTTTGGTACTATTGCTCTTAAATCAGTTGAACGTGGTCAAATGACTGCGCGTCAAATTGAAGCAGCGCGTCGTACAATTAGCCGTCGTGTAAAACGTGGTGGTAAGATCTTTATCCGTGTTTTCCCTGATAAACCAATTACTGAAAAACCATTAGAAGTTCGTATGGGTAAAGGTAAAGGTTCTGTGGAATACTGGGTTTGCCAAATCAAACCAGGTAAGATCTTGTACGAAATGGATGGTGTTAGTGATGAATTGGCTACAGAAGCATTTAAGCTTGCTGCAGCTAAACTTCCTTTCAAAACCACTATCGTTACTAAGACGGTGATGTAATGAAAACTAAAGATCTACGTGAAAAATCGGTAGAAGAATTGACAGCTTTGCTTGATGAGCAACAGCTTAACCAATTCCGTCTTCGCATGGCGAAAGCAACTGGTCAATTGGGTAAATCGCATGAAGTTGCGGTTACTCGTAAAACTATTGCACGCATCAAGACACTCCTTACCGAAAAACAGGGGAACGGACAATGAGTGAGCAAACAGTTCGCACGTTAACAGGCAAAGTAGTAAGCGACAAGATGGAAAAATCTATCGTTGTACTTATTGAACGCCGCGTTCAACACCCGTTGTATGGCAAATCAATTCGCCGTTCAACTAAATTACACGCTCATGATGAGAACAACACAGCTAAAACTGGTGATGTTGTAACTATCAAAGAAAGCCGCCCAATGTCTAAAACTAAGTCTTGGACTTTAGTTGAAGTGATTGAAGCTGCTGCTGAGTAATTAACGTTCTGGTTGCATCATTGGTCAATTTCGAGTACTCTTTGAGCCTTTCGAAATTGCGACCGGTGATGCGACTCGGTTTTGGAGTAGGGCAATGATTCAAACCGAAAGTATGCTAGACGTAGCAGACAACAGTGGTGCTCGCCGCGTACAATGTATTAAAGTACTAGGTGGTTCACATCGTCGTTATGCTTCTGTTGGCGACATTATTAAAGTTACTGTAAAAGAAGCAATTCCACGTGGCCGTGTTAAAAAAGGTGACGTGATGAATGCAGTTGTAGTTCGTACTAAATTCGGTATTCGTCGTCCAGATGGTTCTGTGATCCGTTTTGATGATAATGCTGCAGTTATTTTGAACAACAACAAGGCTCCGATTGCCACTCGTATTTTCGGACCAGTGACTCGTGAACTTCGTACTGAACAGTTCATGAAAATCATTTCATTGGCTCCTGAAGTTCTATAATAGAGGCAATCATGGCTAAGATTAGAAAAGGCGATCAAGTAATTGTGATCGCAGGTAAAGAAAAAGGCAAACAAGGTACTGTTTTGTCTGTTTCAAATGACCGCGTTATGGTTGAAGGCCTTAACTTGGTTAAGAAGCATCAAAAGCCGAACCGTGCAACAGGTGCTGAAGGCGCTGTAGTTACACAAGAAGCTTCGCTTCATATTTCAAACGTAGCAATTTTTAATGCTACAACCCAAAAGGCTGACCGTGTTGGTTACCAAGTGATTGAAGGCGCGAAAACTCGTGTTTATAAATCAAATGGTGAATCAGTGGCGGCGGCGAAGTAATAGGTTGAAATAGGCTATGGCCAGACTTAAAACACGTTATAACGACGAACTTAAAGCTCAATTATTAGAGACTTTAGGTGTTAAGAA
Source organism: Acinetobacter sp. 1207_04 (assembly GCF_052850415.1). Taxonomy (NCBI): domain Bacteria; kingdom Pseudomonadati; phylum Pseudomonadota; class Gammaproteobacteria; order Moraxellales; family Moraxellaceae; genus Acinetobacter; species Acinetobacter sp. 1207_04. Next base: position 266,735 of record NZ_VXCQ01000001.1, read on the forward strand.
TGTGATGGAAATTCCTCGCATTACTAAAATCACGATCAACATGGGTGTTGGCGCAGCAGCAGCTGACAAAAAACTCCTTGATGGTGCTTTATCTGATATGCAAGCTATTGCTGGTCAAAAACCAGTTCTTACATTAGCTCGTAAATCAATCGCAGGTTTTAAAATCCGTGATGGTTGGCCGATTGGTTGTAAAGTAACTTTACGCGGCGAACGTATGTACGAATTCTTAGACCGTTTGATCTCTATTGCGATTCCTCGTATTCGTGACTTCCGCGGTTTTTCTGCGAAATCATTCGATGGTCGTGGTAACTATTCAATGGGTCTTAAGGAACAGATTATGTTCCCTGAAATCGATTTTGATAAGATTGATCGTATTCGTGGTATGGATATTACCGTTACTACGACTGCTCGCACCGATGACGAAGGCCGTGCGCTATTGCGTGCATTCGGCTTCCCGTTCAAATAAGAGGTCGATATGGCTAAGAAAGGTATGATTAATCGCGAGTTGAAACGCGAAGCTACTGTTGCTAAATACGCTGCAAAACGTGCTGAATTAAAAGCAATTATTGCAAACGTAAATGCTACAGATGAAGAACGTTTTGAAGCGATGATGAAATTTCAAGCATTACCACGTAATGCATCTCCAGTACGTCTACGTAACCGTTGTGGTTTAACTGGTCGTCCACATGGCTATTTCCGTAAGTTTGGCTTAAGCCGTAACAAATTGCGTGAAACAGTTATGCAAGGTGATGTACCGGGCGTTGTTAAGGCAAGCTGGTAAGGAGCACTATAAATGAGTATGCAAGATACCGTTGCCGACATGCTAACACGTGTTCGTAACGCACAAATGGCTAAAAAACAAACTGTTTCTATGCCTAATTCTAAGTTGAAAGTTGCTATTGCTAGCGTACTTCAACAAGAAGGTTATATTTCTAACGTAGAAGTTGCTGATGCTGAAGGTAAAGCAACTTTAACAATTACGTTAAAATACTATGAAGGCAAACCAGTTATTGAAACTGTGAAACGCGTAAGCCGTCCAGGTCTACGTCAGTATCGCGGTAAAGATAACCTTCCTAGCGTTAAGCAAGGTTTAGGTATTGCAATTGTTTCTACAAGCAAAGGCATCATGACTGATCGCGCTGCACGTTCTGCAGGCGTTGGTGGTGAAGTTATTGCTTTTGTATCTTAATAGGTGATTCCTCATGTCTCGTGTGGCTAAAGCCCCAGTAACTGTACCGAATGGTGTAACAGTTACTCAGAACGGCCGGCAGGTCGAAGTGAAAGGCAGCAAAGGTACGTTGTCTTTCAACCTGCATGCGCTGGTCGAGCTTAAACAGGAAGAAGGTAAACTTCAAATTGCTCCAATTTCAGAATCGAAAGATTCTTGGATGCAAGCTGGTACTGCTCGCGCTGTGTTAAATAACCTTGTAAAAGGTGTTAGCGAAGGCTTCGAACGTAAGTTGCAGCTTATCGGTGTTGGTTATAAAGCTGCGGTTAAAGGTACAACTGTACATCTTAACCTTGGTTTTTCGCACCCGATTGATTACGCTCTTCCTGAAGGCGTAACTGCTGAAACTCCTACTGCAACTGAAATCATTTTGAAATCAGCAAGCAAACATTTGCTTGGTCAAGTAGCTGCAGATATCCGTGGATATCGTCCACCAGAGCCGTATAAAGGTAAAGGTGTTCGTTATTCTGACGAAGTTGTACTTCGTAAAGAAGCTAAGAAGAAATAAGGCGCGAGGTTCTTATGAACGAAAAGAAACAATCCCGTTTGCGTCGTGCGAAAAGCACACGCTTGCACATCCGTGCATTGGGTGCGACTCGTTTGTGTGTAAACCGCACACCGCGTCACATTTATGCTCAAGTTATTTCTGCGGATGGTGGCAAAGTATTAGCGCAAGCTTCTACTTTGGATGCATCTTTACGTAGTGGTTCTACAGGTAATGTAGATGCTGCTACTAAAGTAGGTGCTTTAATCGCAGAGCGCGCGAAAGCTGCTGGTGTTACTAAAGTAGCATTTGACCGTTCTGGTTTTAAATATCATGGTCGTATCAAAGCCTTGGCTGATGCTGCTCGTGAAAACGGCTTGGAGTTCTAATCATGGCTAAAGTTGAACAAAACGAAGGTCTTGTTGAAAAGCTGGTTGCCGTTGATCGTGTAGCCAAAGTTGTTAAGGGTGGTCGTATCTTCTCTTTCACAGCATTAACTGTTGTGGGTGATGGTAATGGTCGTGTAGGTTTTGGTCGTGGTAAAGCACGTGAAGTTCCAGCTGCTATTTCTAAAGCACTTGAAGCTGCGCGTCGTAACATGATCACTGTTGATCTTGTTGATGGTACTGTACAGCACCCGATCAATGCACGTCACGGTGCAAGCCGTGTTTACATGCAACCTGCATCTGAAGGTACAGGCGTAATTGCTGGTGGTTCAGTACGTGCAGTACTTGAAGCAGTTGGCGTACGTAATGTATTGACTAAGTGCTACGGTTCTACAAATGCAGCTAACGTTGTGAACGCTACTTTTAATGGTTTGCGTGACATGACTTCTCCTGAGAAAGTTGCTGCTAAACGTGGCCTTTCAGTAGAACAAATTCAAGGGTAATCAATCATGAAAACGATTAAAGTTACCCAGACTAAATCTTCTGCGCATCGCTTGAAAAATCACAAGCTTAGCCTTAAAGGTTTAGGTCTGCGTCGTATTGGTCATACTGTAGAAGTGCAAGATACGCCTTCTAACCGTGGTATGATCAACCAAGTCTACTATATGGTTAGTGTAGAGGAGTAAGCCATGACTCTGCGTTTAAATGAACTTTCACCTGCTGAAGGTGCAAAACGTGATAGCCGTCGTCTAGGCCGTGGTATCGGTTCTGGTGTTGGTAAGACTGGTGGCCGTGGTGTCAAAGGTCAAAACTCACGTAAGAGCGGTGGTACTCGTCCAGGTTTCGAAGGTGGTCAAACTGCGTTATATCGTCGTTTACCTAAATTCGGTTTCACTAGCCAATTGGCTTTGAAAACTGCTGAAGTACGCTTGTCTGAACTTACTAAAGTTGAAGGTGATATTGTTTCACTTGAAACTTTAAAAGCTGCAAACGTTGTACGTAAAGATATGTTGCGTGCTCGTATTGTTCTTTCTGGTGAAATCACTCGTGCATTTACTGTACAGGGTGTAGCTCTGACTAAAGGCGCTAAAGCTGCTCTAGAAGCTGCTGGCGGTAAAGTCGAGGAGTAATCGCAAGTGTCTATGTCTCCTAGTTCTTCAGGTCATGTCAACATGATGAAAGGTCAGCCATTTCATGTGAAATATCGTGAAATTATTCGCCGATTAATGTTCTTGATTGGTGCTTTGGTTGTCTTTCGACTAGGAGCGCATATTCCGCTGCCAGGTATTGATAATGTCGCTTTGAGTCAGTTTTTTAAAGACAATGAAGGAACCTTCCTTGGCTTATTTAACATGTTTTCGGGCGGGGCATTGGAACGAATGTCCATTCTAGCGTTGGGAATTATGCCGTATATTTCTGCATCGATTATCGTGCAGTTAATGTCGACAGTTGTTCCCTCGTTGGAGGCATTAAAGAAAGAAGGCGAACAGGGTAAGCGTAAGATTAATCAATATACGCGCTATGGTACCTTGATACTTGCACTTGTGCAGGGTGTGGGAATGTGTGCTGGTCTTATTAGTCAAGGGATTACTTTGACATCTGGATTGGCATTTTATATTCCAGCACTGACTTCTTTAGTCGCAGGCACAATGTTCTTAATGTGGTTAGGAGAGCAGATTACCGAACGTGGTGTTGGTAATGGTATCTCTATGATCATTTTTGCAGGTATTGTAGCTGGTTTACCAGGCATTGTGACTCAGTCATTCACTAGCGTGAGTAATGGGTCTGCGAGCTTGATTGGATTAGCGGTATTTGGTTTGCTTTCAGTTGCGGTTTTGGCTGCAATTGTATTTATTGAGAAAGCACAGCGTCGTATCGCTGTGAATTATGCTCAGAAACAACAAGGTCGTCGTGTATTCACTGCACAACAGACACACTTGCCATTGAAGATTAATATGGCAGGGGTTATTCCAGCAATTTTCGCAAGTTCGTTATTGCTGTTCCCTGCAAGTTTAGGTCAATGGTTAGGTAGTGCTGATCCAAATGCAGGTTTTATTAAACGCGGTCTTCAAGATCTAGCATTGGTCTTATCGCCTGGACAGCCTTTGTATCTGGTACTCTTTGGTGCGTTAATTATCTTTTTCTGTTATTTTTATACGGCGCTGGTTTTCAGTCCTAAGGAAGTTTCAGAAAACTTGAAACGCAGCGGAGCTTACGTACCTGGTATTCGCCCAGGTGAGCAAACTGCTCGTTACTTAGATCATATTCTTAATCGATTGACATTTATTGGTGCAATTTATATTACAGTCGTATGTTTGATGCCAATGATTCTGCAAAGTTCATTTGGTATTCCATTCCATTTGGGTGGAACATCATTACTGATTGTAGTGGTTGTTGTGATGGACTTCATGGCTCAGCTACAAGCTCATCTCACTTCGCATCAATATGATAATCAATCATTAATGAAAAAAACGACTGCTCATCCTAAAGGATAAGCGCACTTAGAGGTTTCATCATGAAAGTACAGGCTTCTGTAAAAAAAATATGTGGTAGCTGTAAAGTTATCCGTCGTAATGGGGTTATTCGCGTAATTTGTAGCGCTGAACCTCGTCATAAGCAGCGTCAAGGTTAATTTAATTAAGACCTGTTGATTTCAGTAGGCTAATTAGGTTATTATCCGCCCTTCAAGATTTTTGTAGGGCGGTTGATTATCTCTACTGCCTTTTTGGAGAATTTGAATGGCTCGTATTGCCGGTGTAAACATTCCGGATAACAAGCATGCTGTTATCTCTCTTACGTATATTTTTGGTATTGGTCGCCATACAGCTAAAAACATTTTAGCTGCTGTTGGTATTGCTACTACGACTAAAATCCGTGAATTAGATGATGCTCAGCTTGATGCGATTCGTGCAGAAATTACTAAGGTTCCAACCGAAGGTGATTTACGTCGCGAAATTTCCATGAACATTAAACGTTTAATGGATTTAGGCTGCTACCGTGGTCTTCGTCATCGTCGCAGCTTGCCTGTTCGTGGACAACGCACCAAAACTAACGCTCGTACCCGTAAAGGTCCGCGCAAACCTATTAAGAAATAAGATTTCTGGAAGCTAAAAGATGGCTAAAGATACTCGCGCACGCAAGAAGGTCACTCGTACCGTCTCTGAAGGTGTTGCACACATTCACGCTTCTTTTAATAACACCATTGTTACGATTACTGATCGTCAAGGTAATGCATTGGCTTGGGCTACTTCAGGTGGACAAGGCTTCCGTGGATCGCGTAAATCAACACCGTTTGCTGCTCAGGTAGCTGCTGAAGTTGCTGGTAAAGCTGCTTTGGATTACGGTTTGAAAAACTTGGACGTCCTTGTAAAAGGTCCTGGTCCAGGTCGTGAATCTGCGGTTCGTGCATTAGGTGCAGTGGGTTATAAAATTAACAGCATTACTGATGTGACACCGATTCCGCACAACGGTTGTCGTCCACCTAAAAAACGTCGTGTGTAAGGAGAAACATTCATGGCTCGTTATATTGGTCCAAAATGCAAACTCTCTCGCCGCGAAGGGACAGACCTGCAATTAAAATCTGGCGTTAAACCATTTGACGTCAAAACTAAAAAAGCTGCTAAAGCTCCTGGCCAACATGGCGGAGCTCGTGGTGGTAAACAATCTGAGTACTCACTACAATTACGTGAAAAACAAAAAGTACGTCGTATGTACGGTGTTTTAGAGCGTCAATTTAGTAACTACTATAAAGAAGCTGCTCGTGTTAAAGGCGCAACAGGTGAAAACTTGTTGAAGTTGCTTGAAAGCCGTCTTGATAACGTAGTTTATCGTATGGGCTTTGGTTCTACACGTGCAGAAGCTCGTCAGCTTGTATCTCACCGTTCAATCACTTTAAATGGTCGTCGCGTTAACATCGCTTCAATCCAAGTTAAAGCGGGTGACGTGATTGCAGTTCACGAAGGTGCTAAACAACAATTACGTATTAAAAACGCAATTGAATTAGCTACTCAACGTGGTACGGCTTCTTGGATCGAGATCGATCATTCGAAACTTGAAGGTACGTTTAAAGCTGCACCAGATCGTTCTGATCTACCTGCTGAAATTAACGAAAGCTTGATTGTAGAATTGTATTCTAAATAATCCTTGAGGTAGCAATAATGACGCGTACTGCAAACGAGTTTCTAACTCCGCAAGCGATCAAGGTCGATGCGGCAAGCGGGACCTCGGCAAAAGTGATTCTTGAGCCTTTAGAGCGTGGTTTTGGCCATACTTTAGGTAATGCTTTACGTCGCATTCTATTGTCTTCTTTGCCTGGCGCTGCTGTGGTTGAAGTTGAGATAGAAGGTGTCGAGCACGAGTACAGTACTTTAGAAGGCTTGCAGCAGGACATCGTCGAGCTCTTGCTGAACCTAAAAGGATTGTCGATTAAGCTGTTCGATCAGAACGAAGCATATTTAACATTAGAAAAGCAAGGGGCTGGTGACGTAACTGCTGCCGATCTTCGTTTACCTCATAATGTTGAAGTGGTTAACCCTGAACATTTGATTGGTACTTTAAGTGCTTCAGGCTCATTAAAAATGCGCCTGAAAGTTGCTCAAGGCCGTGGTTATGAAACATCTGACTCACGCTTCCCTGAAGGCGAAACTCGCCCTGTAGGTCGTTTACAGTTAGATGCTTCTTATAGCCCGATCAAACGTGTGTCTTACACAGTTGAAAATGCTCGTGTAGAACAACGTACTGACCTTGATAAACTTATCATTGATCTTGAAACTAATGGTACAGTTGATCCAGAAGAAGCAATCCGCAAAGCGGCAACAATCTTGCAACAACAAATTGCAATTTTTGTTGATCTTCAGAAAGATCAAGCTCCTGTTGCTCAAGAACCTCGTGAAGAAGTTGATCCGATCTTGCTTCGTCCAGTGGATGATCTAGAGCTAACTGTTCGTTCTGCTAACTGTTTGAAAGCAGAAAATATTTACTACATCGGTGATTTGGTACAGCGTACTGAAGTTGAGTTGTTAAAAACTCCTAACTTAGGTAAAAAATCGCTTACTGAAATCAAAGATGTTCTGGCATCGAAAGCTTTGCAACTCGGCATGCGTTTAGAGAACTGGCCTCCGGCTAGCCTCCGTATGGATGATCGCTTTGCTTATCGTAGCCGTTAATTAAGTAGGACTATCACCATGCGTCATCGTAATAGTGGTGTGAAATTAGGCCGTACAAGCAGTCATCGTAAAGCGATGTTCCAAAACATGGCTAATTCTTTGTTTGAACACGAGTTGATTAAAACAACTGTGCCTAAAGCAAAAGAGTTACGTCGTGTAGCTGAGCCTTTAATCACTTTAGCTAAAAACGATACAGTAGCAAACCGCCGTTTAGCGTTTGCTCGTACTCGTTCAGCAGCAACTGTTGGTAAATTATTTACCGTTCTTGGCCCTCGTTACAAAGAACGTAACGGCGGTTATCTACGTGTTCTTAAAGCTGGTTTCCGTGCAGGTGATGCTGCGCCGATGGCTTATGTAGAGCTTGTGGATCGTGAAGTAAACTAATTACTTAACGCCATAGAACAGTCGGTTGTTCGAAAAAGGTCGGTATTTTACCGACCTTTTTTATTGCCTGATTGTTAGACAAAATATGTGACTTGTCCTGAATTGATATAAAAAAAATGATAAAAACTCAAACTTGACATTGTGTATTGTCAAATTTGTGCTTTAATAAAAATGTACTCATGAAAAGGTTATAAAAAGAACATGGATAAACAAATTGATATTCTCATTGTTGGTGCAGGTATTTCTGGTATTGGTGTTGCAACACATCTTGTGCGTAATTCACCAAACCGCTCTTTTACGATTATTGAACGTCGTGAAAATGTTGGCGGAACATGGGATCTTTTTAACTACCCCGGTATTCGCTCAGATTCAGATATGTCGACATTCGGTTTTAATTTTAAACCTTGGCAGGAAGCGAAAGTTTTAGCAGATGGAACATCAATCAAGGGATATGTTTCAGAAGTTGTTGATGAATATAAGTTGAAAGAAAAAATTCTCTTTAAGCATCGTGTGTTATCTGCAAATTATGATTCTTCAATCAAAAAATGGACTGTAGAAATTGAAGATGAGAATCAAAAAATTCAAACGTGGCAAGCAAATTTTTTAATTGGTTGTACTGGTTATTATAATCATGATCGTGGTTATCAGCCTGATTTTCCTGGAAAAGAGTCGTTTAAAGGTGAATTTGTTAATCCGCAATTTTGGCCTAAAAACCTAGATTATCAAGGTAAAAAAGTAGTGATTATTGGTAGTGGTGCCACAGCCATTACACTTGTGCCTGCGCTTGCTAAAGGCGGAGCTAGTCATGTGACAATGCTACAGCGCTCTCCAACTTATATTGCTACGATTCCATCGGTAGATATGGTTTATGACAAGATGCGTAAGATTTTGCCTGAAGATGTGGCATATAAACTGACGCGCGCACGAAATATCGGTATGCAACGTGGTATTTATGCATTGGCAGAGAAACAGCCTAAAATTTTGCGTAAATTATTATTGAAATCTATTGAATTGCAGCTAAAAGGTAAAGTGGATATGAAACACTTTACACCTAACTATAATCCATGGGAGCAGCGCCTTTGTGTTGTTCCAGATGGTGATTTATTTAAAACTTTGCGTTCAGGTAAAGCTTCTGTTGAAACAGACCATATTAAAAAAATTACTGAAACAGGCATTCAGCTTAAATCAGGTAAGCACTTAGATGCAGATATTATTGTATCTGCAACAGGTCTTGAAATTCAAATTTTAGGTGGTGTGAAAGGAAGTGTTGATGGGAAGCCATTGGATACCTCTAAACATATGTTATATCAGGGTGTGATGGTTAGTGATGTACCAAATATGGCGATGATTATTGGCTATATCAATGCATCTTGGACATTAAAGGTGGATATTGCGGGTCAATATATTAGCCGACTTCTTAATCATATGGAGAAGAATGGTTATGATGAAGTCATTGCAAAAGGTGATGCATCTGAAATGGAAGATGATACTGTGATGGGCAGTTTGACTTCAGGTTATGTTGCCCGTGCGATAGATGTGATGCCGAAACAAGGTAAACATGCGCCTTGGAAAGTGACTAATAATTATCTTGCTGATCGTAAAGAATTAAAAAATGCGAGCTTTAATGATGATGTTTTACAATTCAGTAAAAGAGAGCTTGATGCTGTAAAAAAGCCTAAATTGGTTTCTTGATGGATTGATGTTGTTCATTATGATAAAAGGAGCGTAAGCTCCTTTTTTTGATTCTTTGTATAAATTTAATTGAGTTGATAAAAATAAGGAGCATATGCTCCTTATTTTTTTATAATTTTATTTTTATAATGAACGTGAAATAAGTTCTTTCATAATTTCATTGGTTCCTGCATAAATACGATTTGCACGGTTATCGATATACGCACGGGCAATTGGATATTCAAGCATGTAGCCATAGCCGCCATGTAATTGTAAACACTCATCGACGACTTTTGAGAATAATTCCGAAATTTTATATTTTGCAGCCGCAGCCGCATCAATTCCGAGTTTTTCTTCAAGTTGTAATTCCATACAACGGTCTAAATAAGCACGAGAGAAGTCAATTTCGGTACGCATTTCAGCAAGTTTAAAACGTGTATTTTGGAATGCACTAATTGGCTTACCAAAGGCTTTACGATCTTTTGTATATTGAACAGTATGAGAAAATGCAGCTTCTGAACCTGCTTGGCAGATAATAGCAACAAGCATACGTTCCCAAGCTAATTCTTTCATGAGCATCATAAAGCCCATGCCTTCCATACCGAGTAAATTTTCCTTTGGTACACGAACATCTTCAAAAAATAACTCACAAGTGTCCTGACCTTTCATGCCTATTTTATTAAGCGGTTTACCTTTGCTAAAACCTACACGATCAGCTTCAACAATAAGTAGTGATAAGTTTGCTGAACCTTTGTCAGTACTGCCTGTTTTACAGACGACAATCGCCATGTCGCATAAATAGCCATTGGTAATAAAAATTTTAGAACCATTAATAACATATTCATCGCCATCTAGCACAGCAGTTGTTCGTACCGCTTGTAAATCTGAACCTGTTCCCGGTTCGGTCATTGCTATCGCTGTAACAGTTTCACCTGAAGCCATTTTAGGTAACCATTTTTTCTTTTGTTCTTCATTACCGAAATTGTTGACATAATTGGCAACAATGTCAGAGTGTAATGAAAAACCTGTCGAAGAATCCATAGCATAGGCTTGCTCTTCAATCAAAATCATACTGTAAAGACGGTCTACACCATAACCACCGTATTCTTCAGGCATTGTGGCACACAGAAGCCCCATTTCCCCAGCTTTGTTCCATAAATCACGATCTACATGTTGTTGTTGTTCGTACTTTTCAATATTTGGAACAACTTCTTTTTCATAAAATTTACGTACAGTTTCACGAAATGCTTCATGTTCGGCATTAAATAAATTACGTGGCAACATGTTAGTTAAAGGACGAATTGCACCTGATTGCATTGTTATATTTTCCCTAGGAAGAATTATTGTTCAGTTAGAAAATACGAAAAATTGAATCAAGATACAATGTGATGAATCATCATTTACTTGATCGATTTGATAAATTTGGTCAGTCAAAAGAATTTATTACGGTGTGATGCAGGTAATCGGGTACACTAGAAGAGTAAACAGTTCAATTTGGGGGGAATATCATGTCTGAAGAAATTACACTTGAAGAACGTAAAGTGGTTTATCGTGCACGTCGTGGGCTCAAAGAAATTGATGTGTACTTCGACCCGTATGTAAAACAATATTATCTTCTTGCAGATGATGCTGAAAAAGCATTATTTAAAGAATTGGTTGATCAAGAAGATCCTGATTTACTTGATTGGTTTATGGAAGTTTCAGAACCATCTCGTCCAGAATTGCGCGCGTTGATCAATAAACTGAAGCACTACGTTCATGGCTGATGTGCCGATTGTGGCATCGCATCATGCCTTTCATCTGAAACGCAGTCGAATTGTGATTGTGTTTCAGTCTGTATTTTTTGCTTTAATGATGTTTGGATTATTTCAATTATTACATCCTATACTTTGTATTGTTGTGTTATTGGTCGGATGTGTAGTATGGGGTATTCACTTTCGTCAGCCTTATGTTGAGCATTTAGAACAGCTCGATCATGCTGAATGGTCATTCAAGATATCGAGTTCCACACAGATTCAGCGTAGCCAAGTGACAGGTATGTTTGATCATCAGTTTTATGTGATTTTGTATTTTTCTAATCAAAAATTAAAACCATTGATCATTTGGCAAGACCAACTGCCATTAATTTCGTGGAAAATGCTTAAAACCAGAGTGAATTTAAGTTAATTGTTTGACAGTTTTAAAAGTGATAATTATTAAAAAAATAATAAAAATCATATAATTAAATATTTTTTTTAAAGTTATTTTGAAATTGTCTAATCAAAAATGAATAAATGATGATGAAAATAAAATTGTCAGACAATTATGTGGCTGTCTTTTTTCAAATCGATGTAAATTAAATCTACCAACAGTAACCGAGGATTTCAAAATGACTGAAATTCACAACTATTGGTTTCTAGTCATCGCAATTGTTCTTGCGATTACCATAGGAAGACTAGGAACTATACTGAGGGAACAGATTGAGAAAGCTCACGATAATAAAGTGAGAATGCAAAAACTCAAAACTAACAAACTCTCCTGAGAGTTTATCGTTTAATAAGTAGCATGTGCTGAACCGTCGCAATGCTACTTTTTTTTGCCTGAAATTTGCATTAAACTAAAATTAGGTCAATTTCTAATACAATTATAAATGACACACTAGACAGAATTAAAATTAGAGTAATTACTCTTTAATAAAGAGTATGCATCTGATATTTTAATCAAAAAGGAATAAACAAAATTATATTGAGGACAGGAAGTATGTCTAAGGTCCATCGAATTGGTCAATTTGTTGCAACTGCTATCGTTGCCTCGTCTATTTTATCAGGTTGTTCTTATGTTGTTAAAACAGGTGCAAATGTCGCTCTAGGTTTTAGTGAAAAGCATATTGTTCCACCTATTTTAGCAGGTGGTGATACAGATATGGCTTGTAATACAGGCACAGCTTTAACACCTGCCGTGATGGCAACGAAAGATATGGGTGCAGATCCAACGCGGATGGCAGTATTACTGTACTCTGCAGCAGGATTGTGTGCTGAAAATAATGCCTTAAATGCAGAACTCCGTTATTTGCGTGCTTCGAAAGATGGCAAAGTGACTGAAGCTCAAGATGCGCGTATTGAACAGAAACGTTGGGCGGCATTGGCAGCAGAGCGTCAGTATACGGGGTATCAGTTATTTGCAGAGCGTTGGCAGGCAAAGTATAAGTATAAATTGGGAGATTCTTGCCCAACGATGCATAAGGATATAGATCAGACCGTTTATTTACTTGGTATGCTCAGTGGCTTACAAGCAATGACCAATGATATTAACTCAGGTGGTGCAGTAAATGTTCCAAAAGATATCGCTGCTATTGTTGAACGCGGGATGACGTGTTTGGATAATACCAAGTTCTGGGGTGCACCAATGGCAACACGTGCTGTCATTTGGACGCTATTGCCAGGTGCTAGTGATGGTAAACCAGATCCATACGTGACATTGAAACAATCTATGGAAATAGGTGAGCAAAAAGGTGTCCGCTTAGCACACGCCCTAAATGCTGTAGCTGCGCAAGCGAGTGGTGATGATACAAAAATTCGTGATGCTTTACGCGCTTATGCAGCATCACGAGCAGAAGATAAGCCCGTTAATCCTGAGTTTCGCTTAGTTGATGGTATGGCCGGGCAAATGGTTCAAGGGATTGCTGATCGTTATTGGACTGAAAATACAGGTGTACGTGCAGCCGATGATGGTATGAGTAATTTCTGGGATGACCAAGCGACAACAGGTGATGATGAATTGTTTGGCGACTCTGTTAATAATGGCGAATCACCAGATACAGGTGGAGCAGAAATGCCCGCTACAGTAACTGAAGAAACACAACCTTAAAATAAAGGGATTGAGTTTTAAAGTGAAGAATCAAGAAAGAGCTATAAAAAGGCTCTTTCTTGATTATGGGAGTATGAATGATGCATGAAACGGAATGGCTTAAAAAAACATTACTCATGTTGGCAGTTTGTGTCTCTATTTCTGCCTGTTTACAAATTTTTCAACAATATTTCATTTATTGGCGATTCAGTTTTTTTACTGAACCTTGGCGATGGTGGACAGGGCATTGGGTACATGTTGGGTGGATTCACTTTTTATTGAATATGCTCGCTTTTATCTGTCTGCCTTTTATCTTTCCTATGATGAGAAAACGCTATTTAATTTTTCTGCTTTTGACATTAGCACCCTGTATTAGTTTTTGTTTTTACTTTATTTACCCTGATGTTCAAGCATATGCGGGTTTATCTGGTGTATTGCATGGTTTATATGTGGCATGTGCTTTGGCATGTTTACAATTGAAAAAAGAACGTAAATTTTCAATTTTAGTTTTGGTTTTGGTTTTGCTAAAAATAGTTTGGGAAAATAGTTTTGGCTCTTTACAGACGGCAACTTTAATTGGGAGTCCAGTTTTGGTGGAAGCACATTTAATGGGTGTAATAATTGGTGCAATCTGCACTGCGTTGATGTTATCTGTACAAACACTTTATCCACAAAAAATTAAAAATATAATGTTTGCAAAGTTAGAATAGTGATTCACATAATTTTTCCATAAAATTGCTCATAAAAATCATTGGATAAGAAAACTGTATCTAAATGTAGTCTTAAGCTCAAATGTACCTTGTCTTAAAATCAGAATGAATCTATGTAGGTGCTACAGTCGTTTGTTTTTCTTGCTTCTTTTGTAATTAAAGATATGTTAGTAAACAAGATGGAGCATTAAATTTCGTATAAAATGCTTATATTCTTGTGATGAACTTGAATGAGTTGGCATAAAGTATCCAAAAAAAATCCAACTATGTCATGTTATTGAACGATGAAATAATGCACATTGAATTGTGTAATATCAGGAATGGATATTAGGTAAAGGATTTTACCTGAGACCAAAAATAAAATATGAACTGTACAAGCAATTGTATGGTGGAAACATATAAAAACTGGAATAACAATGCAAGAACCTGTAAATAAAAGATCGGGATTAGGTCTACTCGGTTATCTATGGAATGAGTGGTTCTCAACTTTTTCCATACTTATCTTACTTCTTCTGACCCTGATTGTTGGGACGGGGGATATGATCCATGGTCAGATGCTTCGTATAGGCGAACGCCTATATGGAAATGAGCAAATAGGAATGCAATATTCCTTTTTGCGTGCGGAACCTATAAAACCAGAATGTGAACGCCATCCTAATATTGACTTGCTTGTACAACAGCAAATGAAGTCAAACTCAAATGATGAGTTTGCTGATATTTTTGGTACAACGTCAGAATCTGATGTACGTCAGTCAGTTGTGGCGGCTCAACAGCAATGTGAAGAAAAACACGCATTCTATGATAAATCGATTAAATACATGGAAGATCATTCATCTATCCGTGCTTATCGTAGTATGGAAACTGGATTCTTCTGGATCCTCAAATGGGGGACGGAAAACCGAGTTTTATTATTGATCTTGATGGTGGTGATTGCTGCAATCACAGCATCATTGAAAATGCATCACATTGGTTTACGTCCAGCACGTACTAAACTTGATTTTAAAGTTTATAACATTGCAATGATCGTGGGTAATGGCTTACTGAGTGCATCGGTGATTAGCCAATATCGTTCAGTCATCAATTCAGGCGTAGTTTCAACCTATGAAACCATTGGTGTGTATTGGTTATGGATGTTCCTCTTTGTCGTTCTGACCATTATCAGCATTTATAAGCTATTTCAAACACCTGAAAATGCGGAATCAGGCGGTAACTTTGGTTTGGCTTTACTGAGTATTCCTTTGTATGCATTCATGGCGATTGTGACGGGTATTGCGTTCACCTTCTTTATGGATTATTCGATGGGTCAAGGGATTTATCTTGGTCTACTGATTGAGTTCTCAGGAATCTTCTTAAACTTAGCACTGTTTATTTGGGCAGGGATGTTGTTGACACAAACTCGTGTCATGGATTTATTCCTTGCTGTGTTGCGACCATGGAATCTTGCACCGGAAACATTAACTTGGTTGATTTTGATTGGTGCAGCAATTCCAACAGCATATACGGGAGCCTCAGGAATCTTCGTTGTAGCTGCGGGTGCGATTATCTACCGTGAAGTATGGAACTCAGGCGCACGTCGTCAATATGCACTTGCTGTTTCTGCAATGTCAGGCTCGTTGGGTGTTGTTTTACGTCCATGTTTACTTGTGATTTTAATTTCAATGCTCGACAGTCGTCATGTCACTTCTGATGAGTTATTTGATCACGGTATTTATGTATTCTGGTTAACAGCATTTATTTTCCTTGGAGTTTCATTATTCCTTGCTGAAGATAAATTCCGTATTAATTCACCAAAAATTGCAGTGCCGGGCATGTTGCGTGCATTTGTACCTGTGATTCCGTATATCGTAATTGTATTTGCTGTTGTTGGTTTCTATAAATTCGGTCTAGATACACAAATGGACGAATTCACTGCACCAGTGATTCTACCGATTATGCTTTTAGCCTTTATCTTGTTTGATAAGATTTTTGGTGCGAAATTACCTGTTCCTGAAAATCCAAAAAAAGCACTGGCACTTGAGCATGAGAAACACTCTCAGTACTTGCAAGAACATGGTGCGACTGCTGAAAGTAAGCGTAGTTTTAAAAATTCAGTTTGGTTTGCAACATCTGAAAGTGTTGGACATATCGGTGCATTGATTATGCTGATGGCATTATCTGCAAGTGTTGGTGGTCTGATTGAACGTAGTGAAATTGTGACAATGGTACCGACACATTTGGGTAGCATTCTCATTACACTCGGCTTTATGGCGTTGTTACTTGCTTTAATTGGTATGACAACAGATCCATTTGGTGCGGTAATTTTGGTTGCAGCAACCATTGCCCCTGTAGCCTTTGAAAATGGCATTCACCCGATTCACTTCTGGATGATTGTATTGGTTGCATTTGAATTTGGTTATGTAACGCCACCTGTGGCACTGAACCATCTACTGACGAGGCTCTCGGTCGGTGATGCGGAAGTCGCCGCCGCGGACGCAGAAGCGAAGGAGAAATATACGAGCTTCTACTACCGTTATGAGCGTTGGATTCTACCGATTGTGGTCTTATTCTCAGCCTTGTTAATCGTCACCTATGTACCATACTTATTTAATATGTTTGATTGGTATAACGCCAAGTAATTGATAAGTTAGAAACAACAAAAAGCACCTTTAGGTGCTTTTTGTTTGGGGTGAGATTGCTATACCAGAAATATACAGGTGAATATTTAAATTCGATGAAGATGATTTCAAAAAGCATTGAGAAATGAGATAAAAAAGTAAAATAGCCTGAAAAATAAAACGAGGTTTAGTCAGGTTCAAGAGATACGCCATGAAAAAAAGCATTCATAAAGAATGCTTTTTATAGAATTATATGTCATTAAAATTTAGATATTTGATTAAAATATTAAGAATTTTGTTGAGCAGATAATTGCTGTTCCAATAACTTAATCTGTTCTTCTTTAAGCTTAATGAGTTGGTCTGCATCGGCATGTTGTGATTTCAGTATTTTGGCCTGTTCATCCAATTGTTTCTGAATATCGTCTAAACGAGCGACTTCTTCTTTGGCAAGGCTTTCATTTTGCGGAACTTCATCTTTTAGAATACTTTCATTCACTAATGCTTGATTTGACTCTATTGCTGGTGTAGACGCAACAGTTTCCTCTAAAGGCTGTGCAACCTGTGGTGTTTTTGCAGGCTGTGCTACAGGTATTGCTGATTGTTTTGTTTGCTCAGTTGTTGAGTTGGTATTATTCAACCAGAGAAATACGACTATAAGCAATAGAATGACCACCAATCCTGCGGCAATCATCCAGATCAGCTTCGAATTATTTCGTTGATCTAAATTCATTTTATTATGACGTCCAGTTTATTTTGCAGGACGAGGCTTAAATTGAATGACCCCAATTTCGTCGGGTGTAGCAGGCTCAGTAGGTTCATCGACATGAGTCGGACGATTTTCTGAGTAGTCACACTCGATACATTCAATCCATTCAGCATCGTCTGTGGAGAGCATGACAATACGATCCATAGCTTCACAGCGAGGACATTTTGCACCCGCAATGAAACGACGTTTAATATTCATATACTCACCACAAATTAATTTATAACGATGCCTAGTTTAAGCGTTTTATTGGCTGTTCGTCCAACCTTGATGACGTAACAATGCATCTATTTTTGGTTCACGTCCACGGAAATTGATGAATGCATCAAGGGCTGTATCTTTTCCGCCAACTGCTAGAATATTTTTTCTAAACTCATTTCCTGTCTCAGTGTTAAATACGCCTTCTTTTTCAAAGCGATCAAAGGCATCACTCGCCAACACTTCCGCCCATTTGTATGAATAATAACCTGCGGCATAACCACCTGCAAAAATATGACTAAAGCTGTTTTGGAAGCGGTTGTAGTCGGTTGTTGGTAGTACCGCATATTTTTGACGAATATCATCCAAAGTCGCTTGGATTCCATCTGCATTCAATGCAGGCGTCAGTTTGTGAATGCTTAAGTCAAAAAGTGAAAATTCAATTTGACGTAAAGTTTGCATACCCGATTGGAAAAAACGCGCATCAAGTAATGCTTTGAGCAAATGTTTAGGTAAAGTTTCTTTCGTTTCGATATGTTCTGACAGTAGATCTAGGCTGTCTTTATCCCATGTCCAAAATTCCATAAATTGGCTAGGCAGTTCTACTGCATCCCAAGCTACGCCATGTGTACCTGCCACAGAAATATTATCTACTTCTGTGAGCATATGATGTAAGCCATGACCAAACTCATGGAATAAGGTATTTACTTCATCATGGGTGAGTAGGGCAGGTTGATCACCTACAGGTGGCGTGAAATTACCAACCATATAGCAAATCGGTTTTTGTAAACCGTCTTCTGTTTGCATACGAGAGCGGAAACCACTCATCCATGCGCCACCACGCTTACCACTACGTGCATACAGATCAAAGTAAAAACCACCAATCACTGTGCCTTGATCTTCAAGTTCATAGTAATGCGCATCGCTATGCCAAAGTGGAGCTTCACGCTCAATGACATTGATTCCGTATAAACGATTCACAACATTAAATAAACCTTGAATCACTTTCGGTGCAGGGAAGTAAGGTTTTAAATCTTCTTGAGATAAATTGAATTGTTGAACTTTAAGCTTTTCAGAATAATAAGTGCTGTCCCACGGTTTGAGCTCAGTTATTCCATCTGCTTGAGCAATCGCTTGTAATTCTGTAATTTCTTTCAGTGCAGGTGTACGTGCATGTCCTGCAAGATCGACAAGGAACTGATCAACCGTTTCAACATCAGGAGCCATTTTTGAAGCAAGTGAATATTCGGCATAATTGTCAAAACCAAGCAGTTTTGCCATTTCCTGACGGAGGCTTAAAATTTCAACCATCACTGGGGCATTATCAAATTGCGTATCCTGCGCTAAGTCAGATGCTCGCGTGACATAGGCTTGATAAAGTTCCTCACGTAATGCACGATCATCCGCATAGGTCATGATTGCTAAATAAGATGGAATATCGAGCGTTGCAACTGCTAGTTCAAGCTCACGTTGTTGACCATATTGTTTCAGCAATTCAATACTACTTTGTGGTAAACCTTTCAGTTGATCTTCATTCAACGGTTTAAAATAAGCCTGTGTTGAATCTAAAACATGGTTAGAAAAGTCAGATGACAGTTGTGACAAGCGTGCAGAAATTTCTGCATAACGCTGTTTTGCTTTACCTTCTAAAGCGACACCCGAAAGTTTAAAATCACGTAATGCGAGTTTTATCGCACTTTGTTGTGCAGCAGGAAGATCAGTAAATACAGCATGATCATGTACATGCTGATATGTTTGATAAAGTGGTACATGCTGCCCAAGTTGAGTGTAATACTCGCTCAGAGCAGGTAAAAGTGCTTGATACACTTCACGAGTTTCAGCATTATTCATCACGGCATTGAGATGTGAAAGCACACCCCAAGACTCACTCATATTATTTTCTAAAGCATCAATTTTTTCTAAAATATCGAGTTGTTGGCGAATACTTTCAGGAACTTCAGTTAGTTCTTTGAGAAATGTTTGCCCATTTTGAATGGCAGTTTCAATATTTTGTTTTAGTCGATCTAAAGTGATTTGATCAAATTGGGGTACAGGCAAAGTCGCCTTTTCTAATGTCATATCATCATGCCAAATAATCTTTTAAGTTATTTATAGATGTAGGGGCTTCACTGAGGGAAATCAAGCAAATTTGTCGAATAATTAACGGATTGTCTGATAAATCTGTTTGAGATTTTAAAGTGAAAGTTCCATTTCGATGAATGCTTGAGTTATATTCAAGGTTTAGAAATGGCGAATCAAAGTATTGCTTTGTCGCAACGAGAGCCGCAAGGTGTGGTTCGATTGAGTGCATCTGTGGACTTCTTTAGGCATTTCTCCGATCAAGCTATTGTTGAATTCATGCAGCAATACCCAAAAATTGAATTGTCGTTTTTACTTGATAATCGCAATTTGGAGTTAGTTGAAGAAAATATTGATATCGCCGTGCGGATTAGCAAATTTGAAGACTCGAGTTTGGTTGCTAAAAAAAGTTTCGGAAAATAAAGCAGGGTTGTTCGCACATTCATCTTTGTTTGAACATGATCCAAAGCCTGAAAAATTGGATGATCTAAGGCATATACCGTGAATATTGAAACCGTCTGATGCCAATGGTGGTGTTTGGATTTTACAGCATGATCAGCAACAGCAAAAATTCAGTATTCAGGTCAATCGGTGTTTTAATGTTAATTCTATTGTTGACCAATTACAGGCGGTAAAAGCAGGTTTATGCATTGTTTTGCTACCTTAATTATTGGCATTAGTTGAAGTACAGCAAGGAAATTTAATTCCTATTTTGGATGATTATTGGCAAGATTTAGGTGGGGTTTATATCGTTAAACCACATTAAAATTCTGTTCACCTGCGGTGCAGTTGGTGGTGGATTTGCTGAGTGAGACGTTGAATATTTCTTAATTAAATTAATGTATTTAAAATTGAATATGATCAATGGATTCAATGATTGTACCTAACGAACTCTTCTTGCACGTAATTTGTAAAATTATTTTTTTGTCTTGGTAATATTTAAATTCATCACGATTTATTTTAAAAATAGGTAAGCATGAATATTTGTTAGATAGACAATACGTCGTGTTACCTTTATATGTATTTTTTGTTGTGTATGCTTCTATCGTTTCAGTGGATTGAGCACCCAAAAAATTAGTATAAGTCATGGGTATAAGTTGTGAAAAATTGATCCAAAAAAGAGGGATAAAAAAAATTGGAAAGACGATGAAGCAATACAATGGTGGTCGTTTTTGGACATTGCTCCAAGTTCTCGGAATTACCCATTGTTGTTTTTTAATTAGAAAATAAAAATAAAGAATAATTCCAAAGTAGAGAATAAATGAAGCGATAAGTGCAAATATATTTACAGCTTTGGTTGAATAAAAATTAACAAATGAAATGCTATATACGGCGCTGATGCCTAAAATAAATATCATGAAAATGACATAATAATGATAATAATATTTCGAAATTAAGTTTTTCGTCATAGTGGTGTTTATTGTTCAATTTTAAATAATTATAAACAAAAAAAGAGCGCCGAAGCGCTCTTTTTTATATGATCAAAAGATTATTCATCTGATGCTTTTGCATTGGACTTTTTCTTTTTCGCTTTCGCCTTTTTCTTCACTTTATCTTTAGCCTTTGTTTCAGGCTTTGCTGAAGATTTTTTACTAGGCTTTTTATCGAAAGAGCTTCGTTTGGCCTTCTCCTTTTTCTTACGCACCGGTTTTTCTCCATCTTCACTGACCTGACGTTTAACATCAGTTTTTTCAGTGGATTTGGCCGGACGCTCAGAAAAGACTTGCTCAGTCGTTTGAGTTTTAGCAACACGCGGAGCACGACT
This sequence comes from Acinetobacter sp. 1207_04, assembly GCF_052850415.1. Lineage (NCBI taxonomy): Bacteria > Pseudomonadati > Pseudomonadota > Gammaproteobacteria > Moraxellales > Moraxellaceae > Acinetobacter > Acinetobacter sp. 1207_04. Next base: position 287,987 of record NZ_VXCQ01000001.1, read on the forward strand.
ACGAATCGCGCGACCTGCATGGGAAAGTTGCTGAATCAATTCAAAATCAATTTTACGATCATCTAAATTTACCGCAGCGACTTTAATTTTAACTTCATCACCTAAACCGAAAGATTGTCCTCGGTTTTGACCAACAAGATTTTGGCTTGCTTGATCGAAGACAAAGTAGTCATCGCCCAATTGACTGACGTGTATCATGCCATCAACATACAAATCTTTCAGTGTCACGAATAAACCAAATTCAGCCGTTGCACTAATAATGCCGACAAACTCTTCACCCAAGTGTTGTTTCATATAGTGGCATTTCAACCAAGATGTTACTGAGCGAGATGCTTCATCTGCACGACGTTCCGTAATTGAGAAATGCTCACCTGCTTCATCTAAAGCTGCACCTGAAAGTGGATATTGCTTCGTGGTTAAACTGGCTTTAATCGCACGGTGCAATAGTAAGTCTGGGTAACGGCGAATTGGTGATGTGAAATGCGTGTACGCTTCATATGCCAAACCATAGTGACCAAGGTTATTTGCACCGTAATAGGCTTGCATCATAGAGCGCAATAACACGGCGTGAATGCTTGGTGCATCAATGCGGTCTTTAGTCGCCTCAATAACGGCTTGATAATCTGCCTGAGTTGGTTGGTCAGGGAATTTTAAGCCCAACAGTTTGACGAAATCTTTCACTTTTTGAATGCGCGAGAACTCAGGTGCTTCATGCACACGGTAGAGCATAGGCACTTCATTTTTCAAACAATATTCTGCTGCTGCTACATTGGCAAGCAACATACATTCTTCAATCAGTTTATGTGCAACATTACGTGTACGCGGTAAAATTTCTTTAATTCCACCGAGTTCATCAAAGGTCATGTACGTTTCAACGGTTTCGAATTCCATTGCATGACGTTCAGCACGTAAGCCTTTGAGTGTTTCATATAGTTGATACAGCGTATTTAATGATTTACGGACATCACGATCTTCTGTGAGCGCTTTGCTGTCACCATCTAAGTACTGTGCGACTTGTGTGTACGTCAAACGTGCTTTTGAATGCATTACAGAAGGGTAGAACTCAAATTTTGTAACTTTGCCAGCACGGCTTAAATTCAAGTCACAGACCATACATAAGCGGTCAACATCAGGATTTAGCGAACATAAGCCATTTGATAGCGCTTCAGGCAACATTGGTAATACATAGTGTGGGAAATACACTGACGTACCACGTTCTTGCGCTTCATCATCTAATGGTTTACCTGGACGAACATAGTGACTTACATCGGCAATCGCAACGACGACACGATAACCGCCACCCGGACGTTTTTCAGCATATACAGCATCATCGAAGTCACGAGCATCTTCACCATCAATGGTGACTAATGGTAAATCACGCAAGTCGATACGACCTTCACGGTCTTTTGCCGTTGGCTCTTTAAAGCTTTCAGCTTCTTTTACGACTTCTTCAGGGAATTCGTAGGGTAGACCATACTCTAAAATGGTTTGTGGAATAATAATCTCAGTATCGGCTTTATCTGCCATCGACTGAATAATATGACCTGTTGCAAACTCATCCCGTGTTGGGTAGTCGTCTATTTCTACACGTAGATTGTCACCGACTTTTGCACCTGCATGTTCAATTAATTCTTTTTCTAAGGTAATCGGTTGGTGTGCATTAGGATTTGCTGGCTGAATAAAATATTCACCTTCAAACTCTACCACTTTACCAATCAGTTGTTTAACTCGACGTTGAGTCACTTCTGTAATGTAGCCCCAAGCTTTACCTTTACGGTCTACTGAAGTTTGTTGCACTTTAACGCGGTCGCCGTGAAAGACTTGGCGCATTTCACGTTCAGGCAGTAAAAATTCTTCTTTTTTACCATCAATGCTCGCAACACCAAGTCCTTTATTATTGACGTAAACTGTAGCATCGATAACGGGTTGATCTGCCATTGGTTGGTATTTGAAACCATCCTTCATGAGCTGACCATCACGTACCATAGCACTTAGACGATGACTCAGTGCATCAATACTTTTTTGATCGGCAATTTCAAAAATTTCCACGAAGTCAGCATGTGACAGTGGTTCCTTTTTTTGTTCGATGGTTTCCAAAATAAGCGTACGGCTTGGAATCGGATTGTCATACCGTTGCGCTTCAGCTTTGGCTTCAGGATCGACCCAGTTTTTCATCATGTATAAGGCTTGATAACAGAAGATAGGTTTAGCATAAGTCATCACGTTGCAGACTGCACGTAATTGATTGCAATAATGTGTTTTTAATTGCAGTTTTTATGTCATGCAAATTTTTTCTTAAATAAATACTCTACAAAACGTATGAAAAACACACATAAATAGTAAAATCGTTTAAAAAATGAATGGTTGAATCAAAAAAGAGGTTTTTTTTAATGAGAGTACTTGCCGAATCTTATTTTAATTTGTATTATGGCGCCTCGTTACGGTGAGATGGGTGAGTGGCTGAAACCACATCCCTGCTAAGGATGCATACGGGTAACTGTATCGAGGGTTCGAATCCCTCTCTCACCGCCAACGAATACTTACGATGCGCTCATAGCTCAGCTGGATAGAGCACTTGGCTACGAACTAAGGGGTCGGGAGTTCGAATCTCTCTGAGCGCACCAATTTAAGTATTCTAAAAGTAACGATGTCGTTTACGACACATAAGTATTGCGCTCATAGCTCAGCTGGATAGAGCACTTGGCTACGAACTAAGGGGTCGGGAGTTCGAATCTCTCTGAGCGCACCAACTTAAACATCTTCGGATGGTAATTAAACCACACTTGTTGTGGTTTTTTTGTGTTTGTAGCTTTGTTAAAGATAAGAAAATAGAGCTAAAAATAATGAAGCAACAACTCTATCAATCAAGCTTTATTGGAATGGATCATCTTTTATATCGGTATTTTTTGTGAGAAGCTTAAAAAGTGAAGAAAAGGGTAGTGATTATATTTTTATATAAATTAAGTAGTTATTTTTAGATTTTTAAGGGTCATAGTTTTATAACGATGATTTTAATTGTTCGATTTAGAAAATTAATTTTTGGTTCATTCTTTGTGCGTCAGTTATTGTCGTAAAGCCTGAAATCTATCAATTATTTATAAGTTAAAACTATTAAAATAAATACAATAACAGATGTATTGAAAAGAATATGAAAATCTATACAGACGGTTACTATACCTATTTCCATGCAAATTTTGTTTGTCATTTTAATTTGCAACATTGCGATGGCTGTAACCGTACAATGACGGGTTTTGTTTATGAATTAAAAATTCAAAGTTTAGAAAATGAAATCGTAATTTTTTGTGCAAACTGTATGGAACAATTAGAGATTTTGTTGATTGATGAGTTGTAACTTAAATTATTATGGTTTGAAATAAGGTGATAAAAATAATAGGAGTATATTTTTTAGCATGGTACTACGTGAATTGTCCAATAACTATGCAGTTGAACTTTGATAAATACAAAAAGGCTTTTCAAGAAAATTAAAAGGCGTATAATGCACCCTATCAAGACGTCGCGCTCATAGCTCAGCTGGATAGAGCACTTGGCTACGAACTAAGGGGTCGGGAGTTCGAATCTCTCTGAGCGCACCAACTTGATGATGTAATGAAAAAAACCGCTTAGTTGCGGTTTTTTTGTGCCTAAAATTTGATGAAAAATAAACATAATGTTTTTAGTTGCTTTAAAGATAAAAAATGAAAATATTCAATTAAAAAATCAGTTGTCATGTCTGCAGTATTAAGATTCTGAATTTCTAATTTTTTGTACAAACACCGCATTTCCGCCAATAGCAGGAAGCATTTCATGGTAGGGCAGACTACGTGACGCTCGAAGTAAAAAAGACGCTTTTTCATCAACTTTCATCGCTGTGGTCATTTTAAGTAAAGTACCATTTCCATTGGGATTAAATTGCGTCATGCCTTTTAAATAGCGTAAATCTCCACCATTAGCTGAGAAATTGTTTTCAGTGGATTTGGGATACGTGAAGTGCATTTTGAAATTAAAAGGAATACTGATTACACCCAAACCCACACTGACTTTAAATTCCGCATCTTGTCCTTGAGGGCTTACAGTACTTGCTTTGATGTCTTTAATTTGTCGAGGAAATAAAGCTTTATAAGCACTAGGCACAGTCCATTTTTGTAGTTGCTGAGGTGTTTGGTTGTAATACTGATAGGTTGTAGTAAATCGCATATCTTCACGGCCATGTTGATAGGGCACAGTTGTTTGTGAATGAACAATACTCACAGGTTGTCTAGATGCTTGACTGAGTTCGCTAATTTTTTGCAGTTGTGCTACTGAAAAAGTTAGAGTGGGAAATTGACCAGGGTTTAATGCGGTAACTTTTTTCGCATTAAAACGATTTTTTAGTGACTCCATAATAAAGGCATTGGTTCCACTTGGAATACCAAGTTTAGCTTCAGGTAAAGCATTTAAAATGCTTTTAAATAGAAAACCTTGAGGTTGATTTAGGTCACCCCATTGTGTCAGGGTAATTAAGGTTTTGTTATTACCCAAATTAAACCATTCAAATTTGCCGACCCCATAGGGAATGGGAGCATCAATCACAAGGGTAGAAATACTGTTTTGTCCAATTTGGTGTTGCATGGTGACATCTTCATTGAAATTCAGCACAGGAATAGGCGTGGGAATAGAAACCTTATATTTAACCTGCTGAATTGTTCCCGAACTCTCAATGATTTTGGCAGATTTGAGCGTAGGAAATAATCCAACATATTGATTAAAATTAGATAATGTTTTCGCCACATCTTGTGGATTGGCAGAAACGACAATCGCTGAAGTCGTGAAGTTTGCATTCGGTTGAGGGTTCTTTTTAAGTGTTGGAACAGTCGTTTTTGTTGTTGGGTGAGCAAATATAAAAATACTGTCTTGAGCATAGGCTGCAAGGTTCTGTGGATTATTTTGAAACGGCTGAACCGCACTTGGAATTTGATCGTTCCATTTAACGAGCTGAGCAAAACAATTCGTATTGATCAGTATTAAGCTTAATGTGGTAAAAATGAGTATACGCATTGTGGTGTCATCCGTGTCATTATCTTTGTGTCTGTATTTTTGATCGTTATGTGCGCCTTAATTGTGTGCTGATTTTTTAATTTTTCAAATTAAAAATCTATAATGAATATGTAAAGTACGATTAAATACAGCCATGTGATTGATTCGTGCCTGTATGACTGAAAGTGAAGCGAAAAGACACAAATGTGGTGTACTATTCGGACATTCAAAATATTTATTGTGTTGAAAAAAGCTATGTCAGACGTTCAGCCGACAATCTCTCTACGTTATTACTTGAATCTCGAAGAATCTCAGGATGGTTTTAAACTTGCGACTTTTGGGAAAAAACAACTCAGTCGTTTTTTGACACCTTTGGTGAGTGTAGGAATTATCGCTTGGGGGCTTTATCTTGGTTTTTCAGGGATTGGTAAATACTATGTGATGCTCGGAGGTTTTTTCCTATTGTTACAAGTTTTTATGCGTTATTGGTTTTTACCAATGATGTTTAAGCGTCAATTTATTAAGTACCAATTTGGAAAGAGTGAACAGGGTATTGAATTATTTCAAGATTACTTTGAATTGTTTACGAGTGGTCGTCCGAAGCAAAAGTTTAATTATGCCGAAGTTCAGTCTTTCTTAGTGGGTAAAATGACCTATATGATTGAGCTAAAAAATCGTACTGTGGTGATTGTACCGAAGCGAGCATTTGCACAAGCGGCAGATCAAACTGCTTTTGAAAATACCTTTAAAAAATAGATTTATATTATCGCTTTGTTTGAATTATCGCATTCTATAGAAGGGAATAAGATGAATACACGTCCATCAAAAATTGTCTGTGTTGGTCGAAGTTATGCCGAGCATGCTCAGGAATTAGGCAATGCGATTCCAGACAGCCCTGTGTTATTTATTAAACCACCGAGTAGCCTCATTTCACTTGAAGATGGGATTACTTGGAATAAAAACTTAGGTAATTTACATCATGAATGTGAATTGACTCTACGCCTTGATCAGCCTTTAAAAAATGAAACGGATCCACAAAAAGCTTTAGAAGCGATTGGTGCTGTGACACTTGGACTTGACCTTACTTTACGAGATTTACAAGATAGCTTGAAGAAAAAAGGTCATCCATGGGAACGTTCCAAAGCATTTGATGGTGCGTGTGTATTGGCAGATTGGGTCGAAGTCAGTGAAGTCAAGGCGTGGAATGCAGTGACATTTGATTTTCAGGTCAATGATCAGGTGCGTCAAAAGGGCGATACGGCATTGCTCCTTTTTAGTATCGCATATTTGCTCTGTGACATTAGCCAAGCGTTCAGCCTTGAAGAGGGTGATGTGGTGATGACGGGTACGCCTGCGGGTGTTGCAGCACTTGCATCAGGTGATCAATTGACCATGACTTTACATGGTCAAACACAAGATTTTGTATGGAAAACCTTTGTAAAATAAAGGCTTTAAATTTTTTAAATAAATGGTAAGTTATTAGAATTAATGGATTGGAATGTAAATTTCAATCCATTTTTTATAAGTGTTTTCTTGAACTTATATGTGAATCATCATCAGCTTTGACACTGTTTACGAAACTGATCAGGCGTGATATTCATCCAACGCTTAAACATATTAATGAATGCAGAAGCATTGGCATAACCCAAATCATAGGCAATATGCTCGACACTTTGCCCTCGATTGAGCATTGACATAGCTTGAGTCACTTTTAAACGCTGTCGCCATTCATGTAAAGACATGTTTAATTCTTTTTGGCACAAGCGTGCCAACGTGCGTTCAGTCATATTCATTTTCTGAGATAAGACAGCCAAATTACTTTGATCGGCAGGATGCTGATGCAAATAATCTAAAATTTTTTTAAGCCCCACATGTTCTGTATGCGGTAAATAATTTCCAATCAGTTCCGCATGTTGAAGTTGATCATGTAGAACGTGTAAAAGTCGGATGTGTTCAGGATGAGTATCGGGCAGGCGATGTTGCTTTAAATGCAGAAAAATCGCTGACACTAATGCTGAGGACAACATAATACCGGCTTGGCTTGGAAGTGCATGACACAGGCTTTCATGGATATATAACGTTCCATGTGACACAGAAGTCCGATTGAGCCCGCTATGTTGTATGTGTGGCGGTAACCATAGTCCATGAGGTGGTGGAGTAATATAGTTAATTTGATCAATAGTGACCTGCATAACACCATTAAATGCATAGATAAATTCCCCCCAAGCATGACCATGAACTGGGTAAACAGACTGTGCAGGATCATCCCTAAAATCAATCCATAAGGGTGCAACTATTTCATCATTGGTTTCGAGTTTTAACAGTTGCTCAGTCGAATGTTTTGAAAATGACTTTTTGACCATAAGTGTGAAATTGCCTGAAAGAGATGATCTTTTGTCTGAAATGAAATATATATTTCAAAATTGACAGTTTTATAGTAATGCATTGTTTATCTTTTGAGAATGCCTTGTGGATCAACGTCAGGATCTCGATTCGAAAGCCTCTATACTCATGCTCATACTGTGCATTATTTTGGGTTTACAGCAAGTGGTCTTAAAATTGGCTGCGACAGATATTTCACCGATGATGCAATTGGCATTACGTTCGGGTTTGGCAGCAATTTTGGTCTTTCCATTGATTCGTTTACCCGAAGGGGTTGGTTTATTGTCAAAAGAATATTTACGTCCTGGAATTTTGGTTGCACTTTTATTTACTGCTGAGTTTGTTTTAGTCGCTGAAGCGCTACGTTATACCTCTGCTTCACATACGGTTATGTTCTTGTATACCTCACCAATTTTTACTGCATTAGGGCTGCATTTTAAATTTCCATCTGAACGATTATCCAAATTTCAGTGGGGTGGAATTTTACTTGCTTTTATCGGCATCATTGTGACTTTTGTGGGGAGAGATGCGACACAGTCACAAAACTTGATGCAAGTGCTTTATGGTGATTTTTTGGCATTGATGGCAGGGCTATTTTGGGCATTGACGACCATTTCACTGCGTATGAGTAAATTGGGCGAAGCACATCCGACTCATACTATGTTCTATCAATTGATTGGAGCATTTGTGGTCATGTTTCCATTGGCATATTTTACAGGGCAATCGGAGATCAATTGGACATGGCTCACATTGTCGACTTTGGCTTTCCAAACTTTGGTTGTATCGTTTTTCTGTTTATTACTTTGGTTTTGGTTACTTAGACATTATCTTGCTTCAAAAATCGGTGTATTTTCATTTTTAACTCCAATTTTTGGCATGTTATTTGGAGTATGGTTCTTGGATGAAAAAATTGAATTGAATTTTATTGTCGGAACAATATTGGTGATGTGTGGAATTATGGTCGTTAGTATTCGAGGTTGGTTCAGTAATTCAAGAGCAATAAGTTAATCAAATCATTCGGCAGATTTTATGTATAAAAGCAAAAAGACCTCATTTGAGGTCTTTTTGTTTAATATTTTTGATCATTATTTTTCATCTAAAATGGTCGAAAGCGGAATAGAAAGTTTAGCCGCTAGATATTCATCAGATTCGATGAGTGCAGGGGCAATACGTTGCATCCAATGATGATTTGCTGGAATGCCACCAATTTCACTACGCCGTGGTAATGGGTAGGGTAATGCTTTATAAAATGTCCAAAAATCAATCGTATCTAAATTGCGTGCCAAGACATATTCATTATTATCTGTACGTCTAATTAACTTTTGCTTTTCAAGCATGGATACATAACTAGGCCAATGCCCAATCTCGCTACGTCCAATAATGTCTAAGGCTTCGGCATCTGTAACCACTTGACCATGCTTCTGTTTGTTATAAAACAGTTGTAATAAATCGAGTAGCATGAGAATAGGATGGCGATTTTGAGTTTGATGGGCGTGAAATGCAGTCAGAGCATAACTGATTTCTACACCAAGCAGTACGATATTCCATGATAAAAAAATCCATAATAAGAAAATAGGAATAGCCGCAAATGCGCCATACACAATGGTATAGCTTGTAAAATTGGTCATGACGAAACCAAATAGGTGTTTCAGTAACTCAAACACAACAGCACCAAATAATCCCGCAATCATCGCTGCCCGAATGGGTACAGTACGATTGGGAATAGTCCAATACAGAATGAAAAAGCCAAGAATGGTCAGACCGAAAGACAGCATTTTCAATAAAAATGCGCCATCGAGTTGATAACCGCCAAAGCTGTTGCTTAAAATGCTCATAGAGGCAAGCGTTGATGAAATTGCAAAAGCACTACCGAGTAGAATTGGACCGAGAGAAATAATCGTCCAATAACGCATGAAACCTACTATTCCACTACGGGTATCAGTGACGCGCCAAATACGATTAAACACGGTTTCAATACTTGTGAGCATCATCACTGTGGTAATAAATAAAAATAGCACACCAATTACAGTCAAATTGCTCGAATTTTCTGTGAAGACATTAAATGCCTTATCGAATGCAATACTCGTTTTAGGTAGAAAGTTGCTATAAATCATTTGTTGTAATTGTTGACGGGCGGGTTCAAGTGCTTTAATGGATGAAATAATCACTAAAAAAACCGTCAACATCGGTACAACGGCAAATAGGGTTGTATAGGTAAGTGAGCCTGCTTGCTCTCGGCAACGGTCAGCTTCAAAACGTTTTAAAACAAAAAAAATAAATTGAAACCAAGTCTTGTCGTAAAAGGGTAGTTTCTTTAACAAATTCATCATAAAGCTTGGGTCTCTGTTTTTATTCATCATTCTTACAATTTACATTACTAGCTTAACCAAAAAATGGTGAAAATATCGTATAGTTTTCTTTTTCTATAAATTTGAGTCAAAGATGCAAGCGTACGTATTGGTTTTATATTACAGCAAATATGGCTCAACCAGAGAAATGGCACACCTGATTGCCAATGGTATTGAGTCTGCAGGCGTGGCAGTAAAAATACGTACAGTACCCAATTTATCCACTGTGGTTCAGCAAGCTGAAGCGAGTATTCCTGAAGAAGGTGATATTTATTGTTCTTTAGATGATTTACAAAACTGTTCAGGCTTGGCACTTGGTTCGCCAACACGCTTTGGTAATATGGCATCGGAAATGAAATATTTTTGGGATCAAACAACAAGCCTATGGCTGAATGGTGCGTTGCACAATAAGCCTGCTTGCGTATTTACATCATCAGGTTCAATGCATGGTGGGCAGGAAAGTACATTACTCACCATGCTTCCGCCCTTGTTTCATCATGGCATGATGATTATGGGGTTAAGCAATGCAACCCCTGCTCTATCTAATACCAAAACGGGTGGAACACCTTATGGTGCAACGCATGTCAGTGGTCCACGCCATGATCAAAGCCTCAGCCAAGATGAGAAAATTTTGTGTGAAGTACAAGGTAAACGCTTAGGTGAAGTGGTTAAAAAATTACAATCATCTTGATTGATTCATTTTTGCATAAAAAGTCAGCTTAAATATGCTGACTTTTTAATGCTCACAATAAAACTTTACAACAAAGCAAAATTATTGATCTTTGTGATTGATTTGAGTTATTTGTTCAGAATCGGGTGCTTTAAAACGATGCTTGCATTTTAAACATTGATAATCAAGGTAAATATTTTGATCAACAATTTCACCTGCTTTTTTACCAAAACGATGTCCTAAAAAACCACCTGTAATGCCAATGCCGACTGCGCCAACAAGTGTACCAATAGTTCCACCCATGATGACACCGAGTGGTCCTGCAGCAACAGCACCAATAGCAGCACCTATGGTTGCACCAGATGCTGCACCACCGACTGTTCCTGCGGTTGTGCCTGCAGCAGATAATAAAACACCGCCAGTTTTTTGCAGTAATTGTTCATGATTACGTTTGGCAATTTCAGTTGAGCCACATTTTGGGCAACTTAAAGCTTGTACATCAGTCATTGATTTTTACTCGCTCGGCAAAGTCCATTTGTCTTTATCGAGTTATGGTGAATCGATACGTTTCTGTCTGTTACGAATATCTATTTTACATGTATTGTCGGTAAGCGATGTAAAGCAGATATACCTGTTTAGTATAGCTTTGAATTGTAAATCAACAATGACTGAAATTTTGATATTTTATGTCAATAGATTGGTGTGATAAGTATCCATTATTGTGGTACTCGCATGAGGCTTTCTTGCGTGACGCTACAGACAAGTTGCCCATTTTGCCATAGACGTCCGAAATTAATTCCACGTGATTGACTCGTGCGTGTAGCGTCCATGTCATAAAGTAACCATTCATCGGCTTTGAATTTGTGATGAAAATGCAGACTATGATCAAGACTTGCGCTGCGGACACTGCCATTGGCATAGCTTACGCTATGTGGTCGTAACGATGTCGTCAGTAAGTTGTAATCTGAATAATACGCAATAATCGCTTGATGGATCATGACTTGATCATGTTCGGGTGGAATAGGATCAAAGGTTTGCATATATTCGGCATACTTTGCTTCGGCTTTTTTTGGGCGAAATGGATTGAGCGGATTGATTGGATGCATGCGTAGGTTAAACTGTCGCATAATTGTTTTACGCATATATTCAGGAATATCATCAAAAATCATTTGTTTATATTCTTGCTCTGACATGAGTGTTTCTGGTGCAGGGTACTCAGGCTCAGGTAGTTGATAATTCAAACCTTCTTCAGGTTTAGCAAATGAAATCATTGCAGAAAAAATAACTTCACCATCTTGTATCGCATGTACTTGTCGTGTGGCAAGGCTTCGTCCATCTCTGAGATTTTTAACTTTAAATAAAATTGGCGCATCAGTTCGACCACTACGAATAAAATAAGCATGAAGTGAATGTGCAGGGCGATCTGTGGTTTTAGAGGCTGCAATCAGCGATTGCCCGAGAATTTGTCCACCAAATAAATGCGAGCCAAACAGTTGAGTACATTGTCCTTGAAAGAGATATTGATCGATTTGTTTTACATTGAGTAGATCAATTAAATTTTGCGTCAGTGATTGCATTGTACATCCGTGTCTAATTTTTATATGTAAACCAATATAGTAGAACGATGCACTGAAATGAATGATGAAAATGATCTTTTTATTTGAGATAAAGGTCAGGCATAAAAAAGCGCCACGAGTGATTTATCGTAGCGCTTTTCGACAATAATTTGTTTAGCTTTTATTCTTGAACAAAAGTTACTGTACCATTTGCCAAAGACTCTACACGAGCCAAAGACTCTACACGGTAACCTTTATCGAGTAGAAGTTCACGACCTGGTTGGAATGATTTTTCAATTACGATACCAATACCTACGACTTCAGCATTGGCTTGATGAATAAGATCAGCAAGACCTAATGCAGCTTGACCATTGGCAAGAAAGTCATCAATCACAAGAGCTTTGTCATTTTCATTGATGTGTTTCTTTGAAATCGCAATGGTGCTTTCAATTTGTTTGGTAAAAGAAAATACTTTTGAACGATACAAATCATCTTTAAGGGTTAAAGATTGATATTTACGTGCAAAAATAACAGGAACACCAAGTTCAAGACCTGCCATGACTGCAGGAGCAATACCTGAAGCCTCAATGGTAATAATTTTAGTAATACCTGAATCTTTAAATAGACGAGCAAATTCCTGTCCAATTTGCTGCATCATCACAGGATCAATTTGGTGATTTAAGAATGAGTCGACTTTTAGTACTTCGTCAGATAAGACAATACCTTCAGCCAGGATTTTCTGTTCCAGAGCGTGCACGGGAGATTCCTCTAAGAGCAAGGTGCTATTTATAGCAAACGCATATTTTAGAAAGCACTAAAAAAAAAGCAAGCTGAAAATGATTAAATATTGAAAAGTTACTTATTTTTTGTAACCAGTCAACAACAAGCTAAATGATGTTTTCTCATCTTGATGCGCCATTTTAACGGGTAAATAGTCCAAATTGGGTGCAAGCCAGAAGGTTGAACTTTTTGAGCCATTATCATGTGTTAAGACAACTTTAAGAGTGTTATATGTCCCATAAGGCGTTTTAACTGTTTCATTGCCTTGTTTCACAAAGCGACGTGCTTCAAGACTTTTTGCACCTGCAATCAGATAAGTTGCTTTTAATCCATTGTTTTTTAAATCTTCACGTAATTGGAGTTCAGCATTTAGTTCATCCAATGCACCTACTTTCCAAGCAAATGAGCGTGCTTTATTGCTTTTATTGGTGTTAATGACTTTAGCAGCAGGGTTAAATTTGATGCTCATCGTATCATTGTGGACTAAAACTTTACTTGTTCGAGTGAAGTTATTTGAAATGATTTGACCATTGTTGAACGTAAAATTGCTCGTTTCTGTTGCTGATGCAAGTCCTGCTGCTTTGGCTGCAAAGACATAATTCCAGTTGTTACCACTTTGGCTTAATGTACGGGTTGCTGTTCCGACATTTTTACCGTTGTAGGCAAATTGATAAGTTGCCTGAAATGGACTCATTGCATAGGCTTGTCCTGAAAAAGCTGACAGTAGCAGGACAGCAGTTGTTCCTGTAGCAAGACCTAATTTTTTAAAGACGGGTGTTTTAAATAGATATTGTGTCATTTGAAATAATCCTGTGCAAATTCAATTGCGATGGTTCATTCTCGCTATTATGCGACTCAATTAAGGAGAAGAAATCAGTTTTTAGCGCAAAAATGTAGAGTTGTGTATCTTTTGAATTTAACTTGTGTTCCGTATGCATAGGTTAAGTATTTTCTTTCTGTCGGATCGGAGTGACTGTTTCTTCAGGTAGATCCTCATCATCTTCAAAAGTAGAAGACATACGATTGACCGCAAGTTTGCTAAAGACCGCAGCTAAATTGACATTGCCTACAACAACAAGTTCGGTTTCTCTAAGTTCAGCATGGTTCACATGAACCTTGTTTAGTGTTTGCATGATTGAACGATTTTTTCCGAGCCAACGATTTAAGTCCAAATGCAGTAAATCATCTTTGACTTCAATGACATTAAATTTTTGTAAAATTGGACCTAAAGGGTCGCTATGTAAAAAATTATGATAGAAAAATACTGCGCATTTTACCGCCATTTTCATCCAAATACTTGGATAGCGTGCTTCAATAATTTCAGTATTGCTGATTTGTTCAAAGACGATTAGCTGCATATCTTTGTTAAATTCCATCTGAACCAATTTGAGGTTTACACCTAAAACCAAATGCATACCTTTGACGTTGATTGTCGCATATAGGCGTAACCAATCATCATGTAAATCGGCGTGTAAATCTTCAAGAATTTTGACATTATCGGTGACAAAACGCTTAAATGTCGCGTTCAGAAAAACTTGAGAAACAGGAAACTCTCGTTCTTCTTCTATGAATCCTTCCGCCTTTTGATATACTTGACGAATGCGATTCGCAATGTTGGTAAGCAACGTCGGCATAGATGTTTTCCTAAGTGAACGACATTTTATAGGGCTGTTATCTTGTCGATTTTTTAAAAATTTTCAAGTCTAGTGATTGCAGTTTAGCAAAATTCCATGCACCATTTTTCTTGATTTAAAATAACAGGTCGGAAATTTTTATCATCATCACGCTTTAGCATAATTGTGATAACTGTTTAAAACCACTGTAGGTTCGTACTGTTTTATACTCTTTTTGTTTTCAAGATCAGGTGTTTGATCGGTTTAAAATCATGATAAAAACGATAGTTCATTTCCCAAAGCCTGTTTCAACGTGGTGGCACGATCGCTTATTTTTAGGCGCTGTTTTAACAGCTATTCTTGTGCACGGTGGAGTTTTAGCAATACAGTTTGGTATGCCTACAGAATCAGACACACAGAGTAAAGATATTGCTGTGACATTGCGACCAAGTAGTGAAAAAATAAAAAATGCAGATTTTTTGGCACAAGAAGATCAGCAAGGTTCAGGAATATTTCGCGAAGCGCATAGAATGACCAGCGAAATGCCAGCACAGTCTGAAGATATCAGTGCAGGCGATCAGCAATTACAAGCGCTTGAACAAATTCAACAAAAACGTGAACTCAAATTTGAAGAAAAAGTGCTGATGACAGTGTTGAGTTGGCAGAAGCAAACCGAAGAGAGTGAACGTAAAAAAGCCTTAGATGAAATGCAAAGTCAGTTTCAGGCAAAAGCTGCTATGGTGGCGAGTCTAGAAGCCCAATATATGCAGAAACAGCAAAATTTTAGTCGCTTGCAACAAATTAAAACGCTTGATGGTATTCAAGCAAAACAGGATGCTTCGGCAGGCTATCTCGATAAATTTCGTGAAAAAGTAGAAGCGTACGGCAATCAATATTATCCTGATTTGGCTAAACAACAACGCTTATCGGGCGAAGTGCGTTTAATGGTAATTTTGAATCGGGAAGGTGGGATTCGTGCCATCCGTTTGATTGATAGTTCAGGACATAGTGTTTTGGATGAAGCTGCGAAAAACTCTGTTCGAAAGGGTGCGCCTTTTGGTCGTTTTGATGCCAAAATGAAAGATATTTCAGAACTACGTATTGTTCGAACTTGGCGATTTGACCCTGCAGATGCAGAATTTGAAGTCCATTAATTATTATTTTTAGATTAAAAAAACAACATTAACTCCATAATTTTACTTATAATTTATGGAGTTTTTTGATGTTTTTATTGAGTGATTTTTACCATAAAATCTATTTATTTATCTATTTTATTTGACCTTTTTCATAAAGGTTTGTGTAATATCTCTTTTCTGTTCTACACAATTATACTCTCCCATGTTAAAAAAAGTTGTTTTGCTTGACCTTGAAAATAATATGCCGACAGCAAAAATGTTAAGCGATATTGTTGAGCACTATCCTGTCATTTACTTTTTTAATTGTACAGGTCAGTTTGAGTTTGCACTTGAAGATATGACTGAGCTTTCAACATGGATCAGCAGTGGGCAGATTGTCATTTTAGAGACACCACCTGCACGTGAAAAAGAATTTGAATATGCCATGATTGTTGGACAGTTAATGGCGTTGCTTGAGCCTGAAACCCATACAGAAGTTATATCAGCCATGCCTGAAAGCACTTTGTTGGTCAAGATGATGGCTTCTTCCAATTTAGATTGTAGTTTGATTCAAATTGAACGTGAACCAGTCAAATTATCTAGTAAGAAAAAAGTATCTTTACCCGATATTGAAACGATTAGACAAAAGCCACAATTGAGCTTGGTTAAAAAATATTGTGATGCTTTGGGGCAAATGACAGGTCAGCCTAATACAGTAGAAAGTTTACGTAATTCAGTGAGTAATATTTTAAAAATTGTCCCAGAAAAAGCTCAAAATTTAGTGGGAATACTTATTAACCTAAATATTATTCGCCGTGAAGAACAGAAAGTATCTGTGCGGAAAAAGGTTTTGAAACAATGGGTCGATCTTGATCTCAATAAAGAAATTGAGCAGTCAAAATTGGAAAAAATTGATACGATTCTGGAGAATTTACAATCTGATACGCATCAATTGGTTCGCATGGATGATGCTTTAAGTGAAGATGTTCATGGTGTGCAGCGCCCTTTATTTAAAAATTTTACACAAATTGATCCCATGCAAATGGAAGTGATTCGTAAGTTGCATGATCTAAAAACAGATAAACCTAAAGATATTTATGCTTTACGTGACATGCTTGAAGAGATGTTCCCACAATCTGACATTCGACTTTTACTGAAAGAGCTGATTGAAAAAGGGTATATTTATTGGAATGGTTATGAGGTGGTTTATAGCCATGAGATGTACTTGAATTAAGACCATGACTTAGTGTTTAAAGTCATTATTTTTTGATGAATATGGGTAATCCTTTTTATTGACCAAAAGTAACGGGTAATATTCAGAATTTATTACCTAATTTCAAAAATCATAATTATATGAATGTCCTATAAATAATTATTGTTGTATTTTAATCTACCAATGAGATTGTGAAACATTTAAAACTTGCCTTTGACCTATTGCTTATGCAAATCTAATAGGAGAATGAAAAGGTGAGTTATGGAACACACAGGTCTTTGGGTTGCGATTTTTATTGGTGTTTTTTTATTGGGATCAATTTTTGGACTACGTGTCAGCCCAAGAGAAAAAGCATTGGGAATGATGCGGGAAAAAGCCCGTAAAATGGGTTTAAATCCTCGGTTAATTGTTGCACCTGATTGGACGGGTGTACCAATGGCAACAGAAAACCGTGCGAGCATGGTCGCATATTATAGTGTAATAATGCCTGATACTCGCTTACCTTTAATGCGTGCCAAAGTCGAAGATCAAAAACTGAAACTGATTCAGGGTGATGAGAAATTTAATGATTTTCCCATTGCATTAAAAGGGATTTATGCTATTGATATGCAGGCTAACTATGTGGGCATTTATTGGGATGAAGAATCAGACCTAAAAGCATCCCAGCTAGAAGATATGAAAGCATATCTACTGCATTTGGCTGAAATTTAACTTTAAAAATAGGATTAACAGTTCACATGGCGAAAGCTCCTCGCTCTACAACAAGCAAAAGCACTACAGCAGACTCTCCTGATGCTGGAAAAAAACGTGCCCTAGTGATTGTGGAGTCGCCTGCAAAAGCGAAAACCATTAATAAATATCTTGGCTCAAATTACATTGTGAAATCATCGGTTGGTCATGTTCGTGATTTACCTACTGGTGGTTCAAGTAAGTCGACTGAAAAAAAACCAGTAACACGCACCAAATTGACGGATGAACAGAAAGCTGAAAAAGCTCAAAATGCCCTCGTTAATCGTATGGGCGTTGATCCAGAACATGATTGGAAAGCCAAGTACGAAGTATTGCCAGGTAAAGAACATGTCGTTGCGGAACTGAAAAAGCTTGCTTCACAAGTTGACGAAGTTTATCTCGCAACGGATATGGATAGGGAAGGGGAAGCGATTGCTTGGCATTTAAAAGAAGTGATTGGTGGTGATGAGTCACGTTATCAACGTGTAGTCTTCAACGAAATCACTAAAAATGCGATTCAAGAAGCCTTCAAACAACCTTCTCGCCTTGATATTGATAAAGTTAATGCACAACAAGCACGTCGTTTCTTAGACCGTGTTGTGGGCTTTATGATTTCACCATTACTTTGGGAAAAAATTGCCCGTGGTTTATCGGCAGGTCGTGTTCAATCTGTTGCCACTAAACTTGTTGTTGAGCGTGAACGTGAGATTCGTGCTTTTATTCCTGAAGAATATTGGCAAGTTTTTGCTGATACGAAATCTAAAAAAGATCACATTCGTTTAGAAGCCGTCAAACAAGGTGGTAAAACTTTAAAATTGCAAAATAAAGCGCAAACAGATGCTTTATTAAAAATTTTAAATGATGCGGAATATAAAGTCGCTGTACGTGAAGATAAACCAACCAAGGTTAATCCAAGTTCGCCGTATATCACATCGACTTTGCAACAGGCAGCCAGTACCCGTCTGGGCTTCTCAGTGAAGAAAACTATGATGTTGGCACAGCGCTTGTACGAAGCTGGTTTTATTACCTATATGCGTACTGACTCAACGTTCTTAAGTGATGATGCAGTCAATATGGTACGTACACATATTGAAACTGAATTTGGTCAAAAGTATGTTCCTGTAAAGCCAAATCGTTATGGTAATAAAGCAGGTGCGCAAGAAGCCCATGAAGCGATTCGTCCATCTGATGTGACTTTAAAAGGTGACAGCTTAGTAGGTGTGGAACGTGATGCACAGCGTTTATATGATCTGATTTGGCGTCAGTTTGTGGCATGTCAGATGACACCTGCTGAGTATTTGTCATCGACTATTCTGGTAGATGCTAATGGCATTGAACTCAAAGCCAAAGGTCGTACTTTAGTTTTTGATGGTTTTACCCGTGTTCGTGGTCAAAACAAATCTGATGATGATGTATTATTGCCTGCTGTAAAAGTTGGTGAAGTTTTAAGTCTTGAAAAACTTGACCCTTCACAGCACTTTACTAAACCGCCTGCACGTTTTACTGAAGCATCGTTGGTCAAAGAGTTAGAGAAAAAAGGCATTGGTCGTCCATCGACTTATGCTGCGATTATTTCGACTATTCAAGACCGTGGTTATGTGAAGCTTGATAACCGTCGCCTTTATGCAGAGAAGATGGGCGAGATTGTTACAGATCGTCTAGATGAAAACTTTAATAATCTGATGAATTATGCATTTACCGCAGATTTGGAAGCTCAACTCGATAAAGTTGCCGATGGTGAACGTAATTGGAAAGAACTACTCAATAGCTTCTATGGCGATTTTAAACAGCGTTTAACCAAAGCTCAGGGTGAAAATGGCATGCGCCGTAATTTACCTGTCGAAGTTGAAGCTGTGCATTGTAAAGAATGCGAACGCCCAATGCAGATTCGTACAGGTACAACAGGCGTATTCTTAGGATGTTCAGGTTATAACTTACCACCGAAAGAGCGTTGTAAAGGAACGTTGAACCTGACACCTGTAGAGTCACTTGCAATTTTATCTGATGATGACTCTGCTGAAACTGCAGATTTGATGTCGAAAAAACGTTGTCCAATCTGTGAAACAGCAATGGACAGTTATGTGATTGATGGTGGACGTAAATTACATATTTGTGGGAATAATCCAGATTGTGATGGTTATGAGCTTGAAGAAGGTGAGTTCAAGATCAAAGGCTATGATGGTCCAACTATTCCATGCGATAAGTGTGATGGCGAAATGCAGTTGAAAACTGGGCGTTTCGGTCCTTATTTTGCCTGTATGAGTTGTGATAATACGCGTAAAGTTTTAAAAAGTGGTCAGCCTGCACCACCTCGTGTAGATCCGATCAAAATGGAACATTTACGTTCAACTAAGCACGATGACTTCTTTGTTTTACGTGATGGTGCAGCAGGTTTATTCTTAGCTGCAAGTAAGTTCCCGAAAGTTCGTGAAACTCGTGCACCGAAGGTTGCAGAGCTACGTACCGTTGCTGATCAGCTTGATCCAAAATACCAATTTATTTTGCAAGCACCCGATCAAGATCCTGAAGGAAACCCAACTTTGGTAAAATTCAGTCGTAAAAACCAAGTGCAATATATTGGTTCTGAAACGCCTGAAGGAAAACAAACCAAATGGTCTTTGGTTTACCAAGATGGAAAATGGGTTGAAGCTTAAGTTTTAGCGCGCTTAAAAATACAAATAAAATGCTCACTTTAGTGGGCATTTTTTATATGATGTGAAATATATAATTGAATAAAGTGAAGTCACTTACTTATGATTCCAATTCGTTCAGTCGTCGTTTCAGCCGTTCTATTATCAGAAATAGAAGGTGAACTCAAAATTTTGCTAATGAACCGTGTTAAGGGTAATTTTTGGTGTCATGTTGCAGGTAAAGTTGAGCCTAACGAAACTGCGAGTCAAGCTATATTACGTGAAATTCTAGAAGAAACGGGCACTCATGTTCAGCAATTATTTAGTGCAGATTTTATTGAACAGTTTTATGAACCGAGCTTAAATGTGATTGAAATGATCCCTGTCTTTGTTGGCTATTGTGAGCCGAATCAGAGCATTGAATTGAATCATGAACATACAGAATATCAGTGGTGTAGTATACAAAAAGCAAAAAAATTAGCAGTATTTTCAAATCAGAGAAAGTTGTATGATTTTATTTGGGAAAATTTCGTACTACAAAAGCCATCATTACTCCTAAAAATTAAATAAAACTGAAAGATTATTCAGCATAATGAAAAGATAGAATCAAGGAGTATATTGAAGTGTGGAAAAAAATTCGAGTTTCGATATTACTGCTGATTTTAGCATGGGCAGCATTTAGTACTTGGCAAGATATGAATCAAGATTGGAACAAATCAGTGATTGTATTGCTACATCCTATCAATGCTGATGGGGATCCAGTAACGGCAAAATATATTGAGCAAATTTCCATTGAAAACCTAGATCAAACACAGCATTTCCTAGCTGAAAATTCTAGACAGTTCCGTGGGCAAGCTATCTTTTTTGACTTTCAATTGGGGCGAACATTGACGGAACTTCCTCCGAAAGTACCAGTATCGAACAGTATGTTGGATAATATTTTATGGAGTTTAAAATTCCGTTATTATGCTTGGAAACAGCATCAAAGTGCAGATGGTTCTCCCGATGTAACACTTTATTTAAATTTTTATAATCCGCAAAAAACCAATGTACTTAAGCATTCTGTGGCATTACAACGTGGTCGCATTGGTACAGTCAATTTATTTGCATCCGAAAAATATCGTGGCTCGAATCAAGTGGTTGCGACACATGAGTTATTGCATGCCTTTGGTGCAACAGATAAATATGACATGCTAAGTGGACAGCCAATTTATCCTTTGGGATATGCAGAGCCTGATCGTAAACCTTTGTATCCACAAAGTATGGCGGAAATCATGGGCGGTTATATTCCGTTATCTGAAAATAAAAGTGTGACGCCTAAAAGCTTACAAGATACGATGATGAGTCCAACAACGGCACAGGAAATAGGTTGGATGAAATAGTGATAAGTATTTGTTGAAAACTTAAGAAGTTATAATGTGGATAAATATTGTTTTATCCACAATGATCATAAATCATAGAAAATATTTCAGCTCAATAGTTAAAAGTAATCGACAAAATGAAACAGACAGTTGGAAATATTTGAGCTAACAATAAAACTTCAATTAAAAAATGAATATAGAACAGAGGAGTACGTCAGATGAAAACTGTGGGAAATGATCTTGTTCGTCATCAATTACATGAAAATCGTAAATGGTATTTGTTATTGGGGGCATTGCTCGTCATCTTTGGTTTAGTTTTATTGGCATCTTTAGGTATGGCAACACTCACAGTTGTTACACTATTTGGTGTATTGATGATGATCGGCGGTGTACTTCATCTTATTGCTGCATTTAAAATCTTTGATGGCGGTTTTCGATGGTTATGGGCGCTATTTGGTATTTTGTATCTTGTGGCTGGATATTACGCATTTAAATCACCAATCACTACAGCCATAGTACTCACAAATTTATTGGCGGTTGCATTGTTAATTGCTGGTTTTATTCGAATATTTAATGCATTTATACTTAAACCAATGTCAGGTTGGGGGTGGACATTATTTTCGGGCTTACTCACACTCATTACAGGTATTATGATTTTAGCTTCACCAGATGCGCCATTTTGGGTGCTAGGTTTATTTTTAGCTGTTGATATCTTATTTCAAGGCGTGAATTATCTCACTTTTGCTGCAGCAATTAAACGGATTCCTCCCGCAAGTTATTAAATGTTAAATATTATTGATTTAAAGAAATGCCTGATGATTTAATCAGGCATTTTTATTTTGTAGTTATCGTTTATGAATGAAAATTTATCTAAGCTTAGATTTGTGTTAATAATATTTGAAACATCAAATATTCACAAATTATGAAAACTTTTCTCCTAGCACCTGATTCATTTAAAGAAAGTATGACGGCTGAGCAAGCTTGTGCTGCTATGCAACGAGGCATTGTAAAAGCTCTACCCGATGCACAATTTATTTATGTACCTATGGCAGACGGCGGTGAGGGAACGGTAGATGCCTTAGTTGCTGCCAGAAATGGTCGAAAAGTTGAGCTAGATGTTTCAGGTCCATTTATTCAGCAAAAAGTGCAAAGTTATTTTGGCTTAATTGAAAATGATCAAACCGCTGTGATTGAAATGGCGTTAGCAAATGGTATTCACCTGATTGAATCATCACAGCGAAATCCGTTACTGACATCGACTTTAGGTACAGGGGAAATAATTAAAGTGGCTTTAGAATTAGGTGTATCCAAAATCATTATTGGTTTAGGTGGCAGTGTGACTAATGATGCAGGTGCAGGCATGGCACAGGCGTTAGGTGTAAAATTTTTGGATGAAAATGGTCAGGCTGTTCAAGTGGGTGGTGGTCAACTGGATCAAATTCAAAGCATTGATCTTTCACAACTTGATCCACGTTTGAAATCGACTGAAATTGTTATTGCCAGTGATGTAAATAATCCTTTATGTGGTGAAAATGGCGCATCTCATGTATTTGCTCCACAAAAAGGTGCAACATCTGAAATGGTAGATGTTTTAGATCAAAATCTCAGCCATTTTGCTAACTTGGTTAAACAGCAATTAAATCTTGATATTGCCCATGTTCAAGGTACGGGCGCAGCAGGTGGGTTGGGTTTTGGTTTAATGGCTTTTGCAGGGGCAAAGATTCGCTCAGGTGTGGAAATTGTGATTGAAGAAACAGGGTTAAGTGAAAAAATTGCCCAGGCAGATTATGTATTTACAGGTGAGGGGGGAATTGACTTTCAAACGAAGTTTGGTAAAACACCATTTGGTGTGGCACAAGTAGCGAAGCGATTCAATAAACCTGTGATTGCCTTTGCAGGATATGTGGGGAAAGGTATTGAGGAATTATATGATGAGGGATTTACTGCAATTTTCGGCATAGTAGATGGTGCATGTGATTTGCAAACGGCATTAAAAAATGGTGAAAAAAATTTGGAACGCTGTTGTGTTAATGTGGTTAAGGTATTGAAATAATATAGAGATCAAAAATGAAAAAAATAATGGTTGGTATTTTAATGTTGAGTATTCAAAATTTTGGTTTTGCTCAATCTGATATGACAAATGAAGTCAAAAATTATTTACAACAAGGGAAGAAAACCTCTTTCCGATTCGAAGATAATTCAATCGGTACTGTGGCATATCTCATCCAACATGAAAAAGGGATAAAAGTCATTTTTGATAAAAATATAGATACGAAAAAAAGCTTTCCTATTAATTTACGAGACCAAAATTTTCTCGTATATCTTGATGTAACAACGAAGAAATTGGGCTTGAATTATCAAGTAATTGATCGCCATACAATTCGAGTTTATAAGTGAAATTATAGCTTATGTTAAGATGACATCATCTTAAAGTAGAAACCGCCTCATTTACCTATAGCTCTGTTAAACTAGCATCATCCACAATGTGATGAGTACCCATGAGTTTAGCCAACCTGATTAACGAATTAAACCCTCAACAAAAACAAGCTGCTATGACTGAAACTAAGCACAGTCTAGTCCTTGCAGGGGCAGGTTGTGGTAAAACCAAAACCATCGTGGCACGAGCAGCCTATCTGATTGATCAAGGCGTGCCTGCCAATCAAATCCAAATTCTCACTTTTACTCGTCGTTCAGCAAGTGAAATAGTCGCTCGTGTTGAACTTGCTTTGGGTGATGATGCTAAAGGCTTACGTGCATCAACATTCCATACATTCTGCATGTATTTGTTGCGCCGTGTACCAAAAGCATTTGGCTTAGATCAATTTTCAATTATTGATCGTGATGATCAGCTCATGTTGTTTCGCCTGATTCGTGGCAAAGACGATAAAAAGAATCCAAATGCCTTACCAAAGCCGAAAGAACTCTGTGATCTGTATTCATTTGCACGAAATACTCGTCAAAAACTCAGCCTTGCTTTAGAAAAGCAGATGCCTGAATTTTTAGAATATAAAGATCAAATTGCCGAAGTAATGAAAGAGTACGAAGCTCGGAAACAGGCACGTTATTTTTTAGATTATGACGATATTTTGGCTGTGGTGGCTTCAGGTTTAGCGCAATCGGAAGGTCTAACTGACTATGTTGCATCACTTTGTCATCACATACTTGTCGATGAAATGCAGGATACAAACCCTTTGCAATGGGCAATTTTAGAACCTTTAAAAGACAAAACTTCATTGTTCTGTGTCGGTGATGATGCACAGTCGATTTACGGTTTTCGTGGTGCAGATTTTGAAAACATTCACCATTTTAAAGATCGTGTACCTGATGCTGAAATTTTCAAACTCGAAAAAAATTATCGTTCAACCCAAGAAATTTTAGATTTTTCCAATTGGTTGTTGGATCAAAGCTCAATTGATTATGATAAAAAACTTGAGGCTTATCGCGGTGACGGCATTAAACCTCGTATGCACGTATTTCCGAATGAATTTGATGAAGCCAAATGGATTGCCATTGACATTAAAGAGCGTCATTTGCTTGAAGGTTCTGCTTGGAACAATCATATGGTTTTGGTGCGTTCGGCCTTTGCTGCACGACATATTGAAGCTGCATTTATTCAAGCGAATGTGCCGTATCGTTTTATTGGTGGCATGAAACTACTTGAAACAGCGCATGTGAAGGATTTACTCAGCTTATTACGTGTGATTGCCAATCCGCTCGATGACATTGCGTGGATGCGTTTTCTGACGCTGTGGAATGGTGTGGGCGATGTGAGTGCAAGTAAACTTGCTCAACAATTACTAGCTGAGCCCGATTTCGATAAAATTACTGAAAAACTCGAAAAATTTGGGCGCATTCCTGAAAGTACATTGCTGATTATGAAACAAATGAATGTACTCAAAACGGAAGTGGAAGCTTGCGTAAAATTGGGTGTGGAAGCGATTCTTAACCAGCTTGAAGAAAATTATGCTAAGAAAGATTGGAACAAGCGTATAGGTGATTTTGATCTCGTCAAACAACTTGCATCTAAACATTCTCAGCTCAGTGAGTTTTTAGAAGAATATGTTTTAGATCCTGTGTCCATTTCAGAAATTGAACGTCAATCGCAAGATGATGTAGTCACACTTATTACCATCCACTCAGCAAAAGGTACAGAGCAAAAAGTCTGTTATGTGGCAAATGTGTCTGCAGGACAGTACCCTCATGCTCGAGCGCAAGGAAATTTTGATGAAGTTGAAGAAGAACGCCGTGTGCTTTATGTGGCGATGACACGTGCGAAGAATGAGCTAATATTGACCAAACAAAATTTAAATATGTGGGCAAGTAGTCAAGTTGATGAGCAAGGTCGTAAGGTTGAAAGCTATTTTCTCAATGATCTAACACGTCATTTATGTACCACGGAAACACATTATAAACAGCGTCAACAAACCGTTAAAAGTGCTTTACTCGAACGACAGGCGATTAATTTAGATTTTGGCATTGATCTCGATTAAACTATAGCAATCCCGTTTTCATTCAAAAAGTAGTGTAGGCGAGTGCTTTTTGATGTTTTTTGCCTATTTTAGATTGAAGGTTGTGAGATGAAAATTTTAGTTCGTAGTTTACAGCGTACTGTAACTGAAGCAGAACTGCTTGAATTGTTTAAACAATACGGCACTGTAGCCGCATGTGATTTGATTATGGATGCAGCAACAGGTAAGTCGAAAGGTTTTGCTTTTGTTGATATGCCAAATGCACGTGAAGGTGTTAAAGCAGTGAAAGGTTTAAATACTTTACGCTTACATGGTCATGGTATTCGTGTGAAAATTGCTGAAGAAAAGCCAGAAGCTTAATTTATCGTAAATATAGGCATAGAAATTTTGTAAATAAAAAAGAGCTTCAATTGAAGCTCTTTTTTATTTTTAATAGAAAATAACAAGCTTAAACAATAAAACTATTCAACTAACGGGAGTTGTTTTATTGGACTTCCACCCAAAGCTTGCATTAGTGTCACATAAGCATTGTATTGGCTTTGTTTGGTCTGTACTAAGGTCAGGCGTGCATTACGTGTAGTTTCTTGTGCATCCAAAAGATTTTTTAACGCAATTGCACCATTCTTATAACGTACTTGGGTCAGACGTTCAGTTTTATCTGCAAGTTCTAAATTACGTTGCTGTAAAGCCACTTGTTTGTCTAGCTCGCTACGATTAGACAATGCATTTTCAGTATCAGCAAAAGCTTGATATAAGGTTTGGCGATATTGAATAATGGTTTTTTCATAGTCCAATTCACTTATTTTTAAGTCCTTTTTCATATCGTTATATTGAAGAAAAGGCAGACTTAAATTTGCACCCAAAGACAGCGCGGGATTTTGTAAAAGCTGTGTCAGTGAGGTACTGCTTGAACCTAAATTTCCCGTTAAACTTATTGAAGGATAGTAGCTTGCTTTGGTCGCATCTTTAGATGCCAAAGCTTCACGTAAACGTAACTCAGCCGCTTTTAAATCGGGGCGACGTGAGAGTAATTCAGCAGGCAAACCAGCAGATACTTTAGGTAGACTAATACGTGGCAGTTGTTTTGGTTCTTGAATATTGAGCTGTTGTACAGGTATTTGCAGTAGCACAGCCAACGCTGTACGCGTTTCAACACGTTGCTGATCAATTTGGCTCAAGCTTGCTTTTTGGCTTTGTACAGCCTGTTCTGCTTGGGTTAAATCTAAGCCTGAAACTGCGCCTGCTTTATATTGTGAGCGTACTAATTCATAGGTTTTTTGCGTTGATGCTAAATTTTGCTGAACAGTATTATAGCGTTCATTTAAATAACCTAATTGCCAGTATAAATTGGCAGTTGTAGCAATCAGACTTTGACCTGTCGCTTGTAAATCTTGCTCAGTCGCTAAAGCTTCCCAACGACTTACTTCAGTTTGACGTGCAAGTTTACCAAATAAATCAACTTCATAACTCACGCCTGCACTGAGTGAAAGTCCAGATGATGTGTCATCGCCTGAATTTAAATCAAAGCGATGTCCTGTAGAAACACCAGAGTTGACCCGAATACCTTGCTGATTTGCTGCCAAGCCTGCACGTAAACGTGCTTGTTGTAACTGGATGCCTGCAACGGCTAAATCGGTATTTTGCGTTAAGACTTGATTGACTAGGGTATTGAGTTGCTGATCACCAAATAGCGTCCACCATTGGTCTGCATATACATCGGTATGCAGTTGTGCTTGATTGGCTTTGTTATAAGCAAAACCTTCAGGAATTTGTACGGCAGGGGCTTGATACGGTGTTTTCACCACAGCCGCACACCCAATGAGTGAGCTTCCTAGAACTAAGGCGGCTGCAAGTTTTGTCATATTCATTTGCATAAATGGAGTCCTTATTCTCTAGACAGTGCATCGACAGGATCGAGCTGTGCGGCATTACGTGCGGGAATAAATCCAAACACTACACCAATAATGGTTGAACAAACAAAGGCTGCGATAATGGACGTTGTCGAATACGCCATTTGGAATGTACCTTTGGCAAAGTGTCCAATCACCTGCCCAATACCGAGCGATAACAACACACCTAAAATACCGCCCAAAATACAAACCAAAATCGCTTCGATGAGGAATTGTTGCAGAATGTCACTTTGACGTGCACCTACAGCCATTCGTACACCAATTTCCTGCGTGCGTTCGGTCACTGATACCAACATAATGTTCATGACACCAATACCACCCACAATGAGCGAGATCACAGCAATAGCAGACACAAGCAGGGTCATAGTTTGAGTGGTTTGCTCAATGGTTTCACGAATACTGTCGGAGTTTTGCGTAAAGACATCTTGTGCGCCATGACGTTGCTCAAGTAAAGTAAGAATGGCATTTTCAGCAATCGCACTTGGGTATTCATCTTTTACTCGAACAATAATATTGCGGACGTTAGACTGCCCGAGCATACGGCTCATCACAGTAGAATAAGGTAAATACACATTCAAACTGTCAGAATTCCCCATCATGCTCTTTTGTGCATCGGTCACACCAATAATTCGACTTGGTAAATTACCCAATAAAATGACCTGTCCAACAGGATTTGTACCATCAGCAAAGAATGTATTTTTGGTATTGGAATCAATGACAACATCTTGCGCACGTTCAGTTACGCTTTGTTTGTCAAAGGCTTGTCCAGATTGGAAGGTGAGTCCTTTGACGTAAAAGAAGTCCTCGCCTACACCATTGACACTAATGGAGGCTTCTGTGTCTTTAAAACGTCCTGTGACACTTGAGCTGACCGATGGACTAACACCATCGACATAAGGTTGTTCTGAAAGTGCCTCTGCATCTGCTGGAATAAGGGTTTTGACTTGTGCTGTTTTGGAGTTATCGCCAAAACCTCGCCCTTGATACACAGTGATGGTATTGGTGCCTAAACTGCTAATATTTTCTAAAATTTGTTTTTGTGAACCATTACCCAGTGCAACTACAGAAACCACAGAAGCAATACCAATAATGATCCCAAGCATAGTCAAAAATGTACGCATACGATGTGCATTCATCGCTAACAATGCCATATTAAAGGCTTCACTAAAGCGGTCTAAAGTGGCACGAAAAGTCGATGATTTTTTCTGTACTTTATTGATATTCGCATCAAAGCTGTGATCTTCTGCAACCTGAACTTCAGGTACATTAGGTTGATCGGAAATAATATTTCCATCACTAATCTCAATAATACGGGTTGCATTTTTTGCCACATTCATATCATGTGTGACAAGAATGATGGTGTGTCCTTTGGCATTCAATTCACGCAAAATACGCATGACTTCAACACCACTGTTTTTGTCCAAGGCACCAGTAGGCTCATCGGCAAGAATTACATCACCGCCATTCATCAGCGCACGGGCAATGGAAACACGTTGCTGTTGCCCCCCCGACAATTGACTTGGACGGTTTTGAGTTTTGTCACTAAGTCCCAGTTCACTCAAAAGTTCATGTGAACGTTTTTGACGTTCTTCAGGATCAAGCCCTGCATAAATGGCAGGCACTTCGACATTTCCCGCTGCATTTAAATCACCAAGTAAATGATAGCGTTGGAAAATAAAACCAAAATATTCTCGGCGCAGTTGTGCCAACTCATCGGGTTCAAGTTGTCCTGTTTCACGCCCACTGACTTTATAACTACCCGATGTCGGTTTATCTAAGCAACCGAGAATGTTCATTAGGGTCGATTTACCTGAACCTGATTGCCCAACAATGGCAACCAATTCTCCTGCAAAAATCTCTAAATTAATACGCTTTAGAATCTGAATGGTGGACTCACCCGCAGGGAATTCACGAATCAGATCACGAACCTCAAGCAGAGGTTGTTTCTTCTGATTGTTGTTCTGATCCATGCTTATAATCTCATTGGGCCGCTGTTTTTATTGCTACGTTTTGCTGAATCGTTAGACGTATCAGAACCATCAGCAATAACAACATTGTCGCCTTCATTTAAGCCACGTAAAACTTGTGCCGTGACTCGGTTGTTTAGTCCAATTAAAACTTGTTTACGTTTTACTGAACCATCAGCTTGTAAGACACGAACTGTTGCAACAGAAGCTTTGCCTTGTTCAATAAGTGCTTTTTCATCTGCTGTGAGTTCTAGGCGTTCAGGACGTTCGCCTTGTGGGCTATTTTTACTGTCTTTATTTGTACCCGTGGTATTTGTATTTTGACCTGATTTCAGATCTGCTGATGAAGCATCTTTACTGCTTGCTCGCTTTGAACGGTTTGATACTTGAAGTGCCGCTGAAGGTACAGTAAGGGTATTTTTTGCTTCATTTAAAATGATATAAACCTGTGCAGTCATATCAATACGCAATTTGCCATCATCATTTGGAACATCAAATAGGGCATTATAATAAATTGCTGTACTTGACGTAGATGTTGAATTATTACTTGTTTCTGTATTGATTGAATCTGGTGCAGGCTCGACTTGACGTAAAGTTGCATAGCGTTTTTTCTCGCTATCACCCAATGTGGTGAAATAAACCGTTTGACCTTCTTGAACTTTCATAACATCGGCTTCAGAAATTTGAGCCTTAATGGTCATAGTGTCGAGTTTTGCAAGTTTAACAATGGTTGGCGCACTTTGATTCGCATTTACCGTTTGACCTTCTTCAGTCACAATCGCAACAACCGTACCATCAATAGGTGCAAGAATTTGCGTATAACCTAAATCTTCTTTTGCTGTTGCAAGGGTGAGGCGAGATTGCTCAATTTGTGCATTGACCGCAGCAATATCGGCTTGTGCCGTTTTAAAACTTGCCAAAGCAGATTCAAGTTCTGCTTTTGATGTCGCATCTTGTGCATACATCGTATTTTGACGGTTATATTCCGCTTCGACTTTGGTCAAGTTCGCTTGTTTGGTTGCAAGTTGTGCTTGTTGATTTTTAATACTTGCTTCAGCTGTTTTAAGATCATTGGTCTGACGTACAGAGTCAATTTGTGCAATCAATTGCCCTTGTTTGACTTGATCACCCAATTTTACATACATGCGTTTGACCTGACCCGATACCTGCGCACCCACACTGACCATTTTAGTCGCTTCAAGATCACCTGTTGCAAGGACTGAATCTTCAATATCACCCCGTGTGACCTCAGTGCTGATGTACTGTGGTTGGGTATTTTTTGGTTTGAAATATGCCCATGTGAGTCCAATAAGTAGGGCAATGCCCAATACAATGACAATGATTTTTGACGGTTTTATTTTTGGCATAGTTGCAAGTCTAGGCAAACTGAAAGATGGACAAATTATAGAGATGAAATAAGGATAAAGCGTGGATTTTTTGAAACTTAAATGAGAATTATTTACTTTTAATTGGTGATGAGTGCATTAAAAATCAATGAAATAGCATTGAGTGCAGTATATGGAAGTGACATTCCACCATTTTTAGCCACTTTTGCCTCACGTGGATTGATCCGAAGAAGATGAGGTGAAAACTGTTCACTAAACATGCGAACACTCGGAATAGCGGTGCCTGCGCCTATTTCAATGACTAAAGGTGAGCGGTATTGATTTAACCACTTTTTTAAGCGTTTATCTTGCTGATCTGACTGTGTTGAAATCCATGTTGCATCATTGAACATGAGAATATTGGGACGCATTAAGCCACCACATTCAAGACATTTAGGAAGATTGCCAAGCCATTGACAACTATCTGAGTTAATTTGAGGTTTAAGCGTGTCGGAAGTTTCAACTTCATTGGTACATGCATTGAGGCATTGGATATGATGAATAGAACCATGACATTCATAAATGAATTTTGGATCAAAACCCGCTTTTTGAAATTGACCATCGACATTAGAGGTAAATACAAAATAGGGTATATTCAATTGCTCTGCGAGTTGCTTTAGAAGTTGAAAGCCTTGATGAGGTTGGGTTTTACGGTATAAAGCCAAGCGATGTCCATAAAAGCCCCAAGCAAGGTGAGGCTGAGAACGAAATGCGGCAGGATTGGCAATTTGAGTAAAATCAAAGTTTTTTCGCCCAAGTTCAGGGTAGACTTTCCACATCCCTTGATTGCCCCGAAAATCAGGTAGACCTGAATCGACTCCCATGCCTGCACCAGCACTAAAAATTAGACTATCAGCCTTTGAAAATAGTGTTTTAAGCTGTTGAATTTGATCAGGTGTTAATGCTATAGACATAAATATTAAGCCTAAGATGTTTATTTGAGATTTCTGTAAATATATTTATAATACAATGACTTATTTTTCTATGTGGGTGTTGAAGAGTTTTGGGTTTTTATTAAATGGCATCATGAAAATGATCACTTAGCGGAATAGAGTTTTACCACAAAGTTCAGTAATACTTTGCAGAATTAAATGCTCAGGATTTTCTTTGCTCATCCCTTTAATGGCAGCATCAATGCGTAACAGAAGTTGTGGCCAATGTAAAAAAGCCTGTGGATTGAGTCGTCTTAAGGCTTGTTGGTAATTGGAAATTTTGGTTTTCCAAATACCAAGTTGTAGTGCATTTTGTGGTTGCTCAAAAAGTTGCATGAGAAGACGCATTTCTTTACTAATCGTCCATAAAACTAAACTTGCGGGCTCACCTGCAGATATTAAAAATTGAAAAATACGTGCAGATTGAGCTAAATTTCCTGCAATGAGGGCATCACTTAAATCAAATGTCGTATAGCGAGATTGATCTTGTAAACATTCATACAACTGTTCGATTTGAATCTGTTTTTGTTCAGGAAAGGTATCTGCGACACGCATTAAGCTATTACGAGCAGCCAATAAATTATGTTCATGGTGTTGTTCAAGCCAAGACCAAGCATCCTGATTCAGTTCAATGCCTAATTTTTCAGCTTCAATACTTAAAATTCGTTGACGATCTTGAGGGTAATTCGCAGTCAGTTGAACCACGACACCATTAGCTTCGACCATTTGAAAGAATGCAGATTTTAGGCTACTCGCATCCTGCTTCGGCATAATAATCAGTAGTAAATTATGTTCATTATGCTGAATGTATTGTTTTAGAAGTTTAAGCGCATTGGCATCAGGTTTGATATTACCATGAACTTCAATCGCAAGATTTTGCGAAAATAGTGACAAACTATTGAGTGCATTAAAGACATTTTTCCACTCACTTACGCTACTAATGTCAAAGCGTTGGCGTTCAACTTCTTGGATGTTCCAACTCTTGCGAAAAGCATCTATCAAGTTTTGCTCAAGCAAAGGCTCTTGACCGTGCATAATCCAAGCACCACGGGCTTCATGTGTGCGTTTGAGTGCTTGAATATAATCGAATTTCATAAGAATGAGTACAACCGATTATTGAACAGCTTGTTGAGTTGGAAGCGTTGCGTTCACTTTTGCTTTTGGTAAGCGATTTGCCGAAATTTGGCGGGAAATTTGTTGAGCAATATCATCAACCATGATCTGACTTAAATAATGATATTGTTGATCGTCGGTATTGACCGTATTGATGTTGT
Source organism: Acinetobacter sp. 1207_04 (assembly GCF_052850415.1). Classification (NCBI taxonomy): domain Bacteria; kingdom Pseudomonadati; phylum Pseudomonadota; class Gammaproteobacteria; order Moraxellales; family Moraxellaceae; genus Acinetobacter; species Acinetobacter sp. 1207_04. The sequence goes on from NZ_VXCQ01000001.1 coordinate 321,334, forward strand.
ATTGATAGCTACGAGATGACGTTAATGTACGAGGTTCTGTAATTGGATTACCTTGGCGATCTTCAATTTGGAAGGTGACACTCAGGCGGAGTAATGTTTCAACCAATGTACCGTTGAGCTCATGGCGATAGGGTGTGTAATTGAGTACACGTAAAACGTAAGCATCGTTTGCATTGCTGAGCTGTACGCCACTTGCAGCCAAATAAACGCTGAGTTTTTTCTCAAGGTCGCTGGCATTTTTAGGCAAAGCCAATTCAAGTTTAGTATAGACCAAAGGTGTTGTTTGAGGGTTTGTCCCTTTTAAATGAAAGCCACAGCCGACTAAGCCCGCACTTAAGCCTAAAGTTAAAACAATTGCTGCCAAACGTTGTGCTAAGTGCATGTTTTGTCCTCTGTTCATCTTGTCTAAAAATTGATGGGAATATCTTCCCAATTGGAATCTTGATTGTAAAGTCAAAGCCCGTTGACTGACAACGGGCTTTGTTTGGGTTTTGTTTTAAATCCCTCCTGAGTAGCATCGCTACGCAAGTCCTTTTAAAAAAGAGAGGAGAATCTCTCTTTTTATTTTTGGAGAGGAAGTGCCCCTTTGCAAAAGGGGGACTTCGGGGGATTCATTTATTTAAAACTCTCCCTTGCGAAGCGATGTTCTCACCTTCAAAAAGGGAGGCTTAAAAGCATTAAACCACCAAATTGACTAATTTGTTTGGAACAACAATTTCTTTCTTGGTTGGACCTGTCAAGAATTGTTGAACTTCAGGCAATGCTTTCGCAAGTGCCAAAATATCATCTTTAGAAATATCAACTGCAACTTCTAATTTGCCACGAAGTTTACCATTCACCTGAACCACAATAGTTTGCGTATTACGGGTTAAAGCTGATTTATCCACTTGAGGAAATAAAACAGATGTTAACTCAATATCAAACTTCGCCAATAACACTTGGCTTAAATGCGGTGCAAATGGCGCAAGCAAAGTTAAAAGCGTGGTGATTGATTCGCGAGCAACAGCAACATCATTATCATCTTTAGTTTCAAACTTATTATTTGCATTCAGCAATTCCATCATCGCTGCAATTGCTGTGTTAAATGCATGACGACGTTCGATGTCATCACCCACTTTTTGGATGGTTTCATGGGTTTTACGGCGTAAGTCTTGCGCTTCTGTTGATAATTTTGTGGTATCAATTGCAGATGCATTGTTGCTTTTTTCAAGGAAGCCTGCCGTTAAACGCCATACACGTTTTAAGAAGCGATTCGCGCCTTCAACACCAGCATCAGACCATTCAAGTGATTGATCAGGTGGCGCAGCAAACATCATAAATACACGTGCAGTATCTGCACCGTATTGGTCAATAATAGATTGTGGGTCGATACCGTTATTTTTCGATTTCGACATTTTCTCTTGACCACCAACCACAACGTCTTGGCCATCACCTTGATATTTTGCAGAAATGATTCGACCTTTTTCATCACGTTCAAGGTCAATATCAGCAGGGTTAAACCATGTTTTCTTACCTGAATCTGCTTCACGGTAGTAAGTATCTGCAAGAACCATACCTTGGGTTAACAAATTGGTGAATGGTTCATTGCCTTGTACGACACCTTCATCACGCATTAATTTATGGAAGAAGCGTGCATATAGTAAATGAAGAATGGCATGTTCAACACCACCGATATATTGATTTACAGGTAACCAGGTTTGACCTGCAGCTGGATCAACAATACCGCCTGTAAATTCAGGTGATGCGTAACGCGCATAGTACCAAGAAGATTCTACGAAAGTATCTAAAGTATCAGTTTCACGACGAGCTTCGCCACCACAGGTTGGACATGTCGTTTCATAGAACTCAGGCATTTTATTCAGTGGATTACCAGAGCCATCGGGAACGACATTGGTTGGTAAAACCACAGGAAGCTGGTCTTCAGGTACAGGTACTTGACCACACTTGGTACAGTTGATCATTGGAATTGGACAACCCCAATAACGTTGACGAGATACACCCCAGTCACGTAAACGGAATTGAACTTTAGAATTCGCAAGCTCTGTTGGTGCTAATTTTGCAAGGAAGGCATCATAAGCCACTTGTAAATTTAGACCATCAAATTCGCCTGAATTGACCAATGTACCTTCTTTTGAACCGTACCATTCTTGCCAAGTGCTTGCATCAAAATCTGCATCTTCTGCACCTTTAGCATCAATCACTTGTTGGATATTTAAACCAAATTTATTGGCAAACTCAAAATCGCGTTCGTCATGTGCGGGAACAGCCATCACTGCGCCTGAGCCATAGGACATCAACACGTAGTTTGCAATCCAAACAGGAACTTCTTCGCCTGTGACTGGATGCTTAACAGATAAACCTGTTGCCATGCCTTTCTTTTCTGCAGTGGCAAGATCAGCCTCTGCTACTGAACCCATACGACATTCTTCAATGAATGCAGCCAATGTTGGATTTGTTTCAGCAGCTTTAAGCGCTATTGGATGTTCTGCTGCAACTGCAACATACGTTACACCCATTAAGGTGTCGGCACGTGTGGTAAATACTGTTAAACCATCTGCATAAACATCAGGGTTTGCTGATGGAAAAGTAATGTCCATCCCTTGTGAACGACCAATCCAGTTACGCTGCATGGTCAATACTTGTTGTGGCCAACCGTCTTTAAGCGTATCTAAATCATCTAATAATTCTTGTGCATAGTCTGTAATACGGAAGTAATACATTGGAATATCACGTTTTTCAACCAATGCACCTGAACGCCAACCGCGACCATTTTCAACTTGTTCATTCGCCAATACAGTTTGATCGACAGGATCCCAGTTTACTGTTGAAAGTTTACGGTAAATTAAACCTTTTTTATAAAGCTGAACAAATAACCATTGTTCCCAACGATAATATTCAGGCGTACAGGTTGCAAATTCACGATCCCAATCGACAGCAAGACCTAATTTTTTCAGTTGGTCTCGCATATACGCGATGTTTTCAAATGTCCATTTTGCAGGCGCAACTTGATGCGCAATTGCAGCATTTTCAGCGGGTAGACCAAAGGCATCCCAACCCATCGGTTGTAGTACGGTTTCACCTTTGAGGCGGTGGAAACGGCTGATCACATCACCAATGGTATAGTTACGCACATGACCCATATGCAGTTTGCCACTTGGGTAAGGGAACATCGAGAGAATATAACGACGTGGGCCTTCTACAATGTCGGCAACTTTGAATGATTTGCGAGTTTCCCAGTCCTGTTGGACAGTCGGTTCAATCGCACTTGCTTGATATTCAGGGTCAATGTGAGTAGTCATATACGTAATATAAGAGAACGGTTAGAAAATTTGAAATACAGCATAGCGCAAAACGCACTAAAAAGTGAGTTTTGCGCTGAAATTTATACAGCTAAAATGATGTGAAATATTTGAAAATTTTATTGTGGTGCATCTAGGCGATTTTCGACAGGCGCACTTTGAGATTGAGCAACAGGAATATGCTGAGCTTGTTCGGTATTATTCTGTGTTGCATTATTTTGAGGCTGTGATGTTGTATTATTTTGTACCGGTGCACTAGAAGAACTACGTGAAGCACCATAAGTATCGACTTTACCGTGTTTTTTCGCTTTTGCTGGTGGTGGTGTAGTGGTGTAGTGGGTAGAGCCATTTGCATCGACCCATTTATAATATTGCTTGGCAAAGCTTTGTGTTGCGGTGAAGGCTGTGATTGAAACCAAAGCAACAGAGAGCAAAGAAGTTTTGAACCATTGAAGCTTTTGCATGTGAATTACCTTATATATGCAGAAAAATATTTTGTGATTATTTTATCGGAAGAAATGGATGGATACATCAACAATAAGGGTTGTGATGAGATTTTTATTTCTGTCTGTATTTTATACGATTTTTAGAAAATGAAAAGGCTAGTTCTTTTTTTAGTGCAAAAGTTAATAATAAAATTAATGATAAAAAATACAATTGATAAAAAAAAGTTATGTGTTGCTTAAAATATTAGACTGAAAATAATCCAGAAAAGCGTCTTTGAAACCTTGACTTTGGTCGCTGAACCTACAAAAATGCCTAAACAGTTTTATGTGTTTTTATTCGACCACCCTTTGAATAAATACATCGCTTGCAGTACCAATTTTTCTAAGCCGAAAAATTGAATATTACTTAAATATGCTTATCCCAGCGTATTTTAGGTTGACCAAACTTTTTAAAAGACAGTGCAGTCACATTTTTTTATATTGCAGCAAAAACTTATGAAATATGTGTGCTATAACAGTGCACACAAGTCAATCAATGAAGCACGCTGTATGTCTCCCATACAGGTCGTGGAATAAAGATTAGGGTGAATACGTTGGAACTTTTATCTGGTGGTGACATGCTTGTTCGCGCTTTAGCGGATGAAGGCGTAGAACATGTTTTTGGGTATCCAGGCGGCGCAGTTTTACATATTTATGATGCGCTATTTAGACAAGAAAAAATCAATCATTACCTTGTACGCCATGAGCAAGCTGCTGGTCATATGGCAGATGCATACTCGCGTGTAACGGGTAAAACAGGCGTTGTCCTTGTGACCTCAGGTCCAGGTGCCACCAACACTGTAACGCCAATTGCGACTGCTTACATGGACTCCATTCCAATGGTGATCTTATCAGGTCAGGTTCCGTCACATTTAATTGGCGAAGATGCATTCCAAGAAACCGATATGGTTGGCGTATCTCGACCAATCGTAAAACATAGTTTCCAAGTGCGTCATGCAAGTGAAATTCCAGGCATTATTAAAAAAGCATTTTATATTGCATCTTCAGGTCGTCCAGGTCCTGTGGTTGTTGATATTCCAAAAGATGTGACCAATCCTGTTGATAAATTTGCTTACGAATATCCTGAAAAAGTAAAAATGCGCTCTTATCAGCCGCCACATCGTGGGCATTCTGGTCAGATTCGTAAAGCAATTGATGAGTTATTGAATGCTAAACGTCCTGTGATTTATACGGGGGGCGGTGTGGTTCAGGGCAATGCATCTGCATTATTGACAGAGCTTGCACACTTATTAAATTACCCTGTAACCAATACATTGATGGGCTTGGGTGCGTTCCCGGGCAATGATCCTCAATTCATTGGTATGTTGGGTATGCACGGAACCTATGAAGCTAATATGACCATGCATAATGCAGATGTTATTTTGGCAATTGGTGCTCGTTTCGATGACCGTGTAACCAATAACCCTGCAAAGTTCTGTACCAATGCAAAAGTCATTCACATTGATATTGATCCTGCAACAATTTCAAAAACCATTATGGCGCACATTCCAATTGTGGGCGCGGTTGAGCCTGTGTTGCAGGAAATGTTGAGCCAGTTAAAACAACTCAATGTTTCTAAGCCAAACCCTGAAGATATTTCGGCTTGGTGGTCTCAAATTGATGAGTGGCGCAAAGTTCACGGCTTACGTTATGAAGCGGGTGAAAATGGGGTAATGAAGCCACAGCAAGTGGTTGAAGCGCTCGATAAAATCACCAATAGCCAAGCGATCATTACGTCTGATGTTGGTCAACATCAAATGTTTGGTGCGAACTACTACCGTTATACACGTCCACGTCAATGGATCAATTCAGGTGGTTTGGGCACAATGGGTGTAGGTTTGCCATACGCAATGGCAGCAAAACTTGCATTCCCAGAGCAAGATGTAGTTTGTATTACAGGTGAAGCATCAATTCAGATGTGTATCCAAGAGTTGTCTACCTGTAAACAGTATGACTTGAATGTCAAAATTCTTTGTTTGAATAACCAGGCTTTGGGTATGGTTAAACAATGGCAAGATATGAATTACGAAGGGCGTCATTCAAGTTCTTATATTGATTCATTGCCTGATTTTGCAAAATTGATGGAAGCTTACGGTCATGTGGGTATTCAAATTGATCATGCCGATGAACTTGAGTCAAAACTTGCTGAAGCAATGGCAATAAATGATAAGTGCGTATTTATCAACGTTATGGTAGATCGTGCAGAACACGTTTATCCAATGTTGATTGCAGGTCAATCGATGAAAGATATGTGGTTAGGCAAAGGGGAGCGCACTGAATGAGACATATAATTTCTGTACTCGTTGAAAACGAAGCTGGTGCGTTATCTCGTTTAGTTGGTTTGTTTTCTCAACGTGGTTATAACATTGAAACGCTAAACGTTGCGCCAACTGAAGATGCAACCATGTCACGTTTAACGCTGACGACTTATGGTGATGATCATAAAATTGAACAAATCACGAAGCAATTAAACAAATTAGTTGAAGTTGTGAAAGTTGTAGATTTGTCAGAAGGTGCACACATTGAACGTGAGTTGATGCTGATTAAAGTAAAAGCGCTTGGTTCTGCGCGTGCTGAAATTAAGCGTACAGCAGACATCTTTCGTGGTCAGGTGGTTGATGTAACACCAACGACTTACACGATTCAGATTGCAGGGACAACAGAGAAAATTGACGGTTTTATTGATGCACTTGCTGAAAACACGATCTTAGAAGTCGTGCGTTCAGGTGTATCTGGTATTGCCCGTGGCGAAAAAGTTTTATCGATTTAATTTTTTCAGATATTAAAAATTTAAGGTTTTAACCATTTGGTTAATTGATTTTTTATAACCTCATGTATAACCTCTCCTTACAAACAGGAGAGGGACTTAACCTGTAAATTGATCAAAACAAGATCCTCAGGTTAAGACGAGGAAACAAAGCATTTAAGCGGAGACAGCAATGCAAATTTTTTATGATAAAGACACAGACTTATCGATCATCCAAGGCAAAAAAGTAGCAATTATTGGTTACGGTTCACAAGGTCATGCACATGCGCTTAACCTTAAAGATTCTGGCGTTGATGTAACTGTTGGTCTACGTGCAGGTTCTACTTCTTGGAAAAAAGCTGAAAATTCTGGTCTTAAAGTTTCAGAAGTTCCTGCTGCTGTTGCTCAAGCTGACGTTGTTATGATTTTGACTCCAGATGAGTTCCAATCACAACTTTACCGTGACGTAATTGAACCGAATATTAAGCAAGGTGCAACTTTAGCATTTGCTCACGGCTTCTCTATTCTTTATAACCAAGTTGTTCCACGTGCTGACTTAGATGTAATCATGGTTGCTCCAAAAGCACCAGGTCACACAGTACGTTCAGAATACCAACGTGGTTCAGGTGTTCCTGACTTAATCGCTATTCACCAAGATGCTTCTGGTAATGCGCGCAACGTAGCACTTTCTTACGCTTCAGGCGTGGGTGGTGGTCGTACAGGTATCATCGAAACTTCATTCCGTGAAGAAACTGAAACTGACCTTTTTGGTGAGCAAGCAGTTCTTTGTGGTGGTGCGGTTGAATTGGTTAAAATGGGCTTCGAAACTTTGGTTGAAGCGGGTTATGCACCAGAAATGGCGTATTTTGAATGTCTACACGAACTTAAATTGATCGTTGACTTGATGTTCGAAGGCGGTATCGCAGACATGAACTATTCAGTATCGAATAATGCTGAATATGGTGAATATGTAACTGGTACTGAAGTTATCAATGAACAATCTCGTGAAGCAATGCGTAATGCACTTAAGCGTATCCAATCTGGCGAATATGCGAAAATGTTTATTAACGAAGGTGCTTTAAACTATCCTTCTATGACTGCTCGTCGTCGTCAAAATGCTGCACATGGCATCGAAGTAACAGGTAACAAGTTACGTTCTATGATGCCTTGGATTCAAGCGAATAAAATCGTAGATAAAGAAAAGAACTAAAACTTAGTTCTTTAAAAAAACCCACTCAATTGAGTGGGTTTTTTATTGAAAACTTGTTTTCAATTCAATATGCAGATTTTTTGCTTGGGATAATGGGGGCTTTACAGTATTTATAATACTGCTTATAAAATTTAATTGTGATAGATTACGCATAATTTTAATACTTATTATGAATTTAATTTTTTGGGCTAACTCATGAAAAAGCAACTACTTATCACTTTGACTGCATTGTCTATCTCATGCTTTAGCTTTGCTGAAACTGCACAAATCGTATCAACTGAGCTTAAACCTTTGTCAGGCGTACGTGTATCGATGCAACGAATGTTGAAATCGGGTGAAGGTCGCTATTTCATGAGCTTATATGCAGGTATTCCCAATCCACATGGCACTTTATATGACTTGATGAGCGTAAAAGAGATTGCATTTAAAGGTACTCAAAAAGCAGATCAGATCATTATGAAGTCGGTAGCGAGTGAGCGTGATGAGGCTGGGAAATATCAAATTAGCGGAACATTAAATGCCAACACGGGGAATTTCAAGGTTCTATTTTCTGAAAATGCAGAAACTACAGGTAAGTCGATGCAGTTTGAACCAGCATTTAAAGTTGCAAATAAACCAACATTTATTTTTAAATTTTATGGTCAAAATGATCCTAAGCAACCGCTTGGAAATGCGTTAAAGCGAGTTGATGTTTTGAATAAAGTTGATAACTCGATTGTCCAAAGCCTGACAGGTTTTACCGCCTATGCCGGTAGTATGGGTTATATGGATATTAACTTTGATGGTTATTATGATGTCATTTTATCTGACTTATCGGGTGGTAAAGATATTGCAGATAAACGTTATATCTATTGGATGTATAACCCAAAGACTAGTCAGTTTCAGCGTTCAGCACAAATGGAAAAAATTGTAGGTTTACCAGTATTACATGGTGAAAAACAACAAATTGATTTTGGTAATGGACAAATATATCAAGTAGAGAAAGGTCTGTTAAGGAAAATTGATCGTCAGTAAGAGGCATAGGTTGAATATATAAGGCAGTTAAAAACTGCCTTTTTTTTGGTATTTTTTTTTAATATCTAGCTGTTTTTTAATTTTTTTAACTCTACTGGTTGGTGGTTTTTGTTTGAGGTGATTCTATTCAATGGTCAATTTAGAAGTCCAGTCTGTATTCTTTGATAATGTGCAGGAACCGCTGAAATAATCTATTCACTTGTTATTATTATTTAACATTTCTATAGATTGGTTTTTACTTGATTTTTTAAACATCTGTTGGTTTAACTTATAAATACCATATATTTATTCGCACAAATTTGAGCAAAATGTGACGTAATTTGCGCATTATTAATCCATAATTTAATTAAGTGTTTAGATATTCTAAATAGTTTAATGGAATAGTAAAATAATCAAGAAGAAGTCTGAATATTTTTTTTTAATAATGATAAAAAAATAGGCGGTTTTTGTAACGTTATAATTCAAAATGAAAAGTCTAGAAATATTTTGTAAATTATAAAATCTTATAAAAATTATATATTTGTTGTGTTTAGTGATGTAAGTAATTGATTTTATGATTTTGCATTGTAATTTCGATGATATTTTTTTTATTCAATAAATAATTAAAACAGTAGTTTGGTTATAACTTTTATTAAAAATACGAGTATGTGATAAATCATGTGAATTGATTATATTTCAGTCAAGTTTAGAAAGATGGGAATAAGCTTTTAGTTGCAGTTACACGATAACTCAAAGAAGAGTTGAAAATATGTGTAGTTGTGGATTGTTTTATTTACTAAAACATTTTCTTGAATAAAGAAAAATGGGAGAAATAACATGAATAAAATGACACAGGCCGCATTAGCGACATTGGTATTGGGTGTTTGTTCAACAGGCGTTTATGCAGACGAACTTGCAGAAAAAGGTGGTGGTGGAGGTGGTGGTCCAGACTGGAATAGCTGTACAGAGCTAGGATGTAGTAAGGATATTCCAATTACACTCGAAGTTCCTAAAAAATGTGTAGTTACTGGGGGGAATCCGATTGTTTTAAGTGCGAATGGTGGTACTAAAACTTCGGCATATTCAATACAAAGTAATACAAACTATGTATTGGAGTTATCCACTGCTAACGCAGGCACAAGTTCAGCAACATTTGTACGTCATGTAACCGATCCATTGGCGAAAGTGAGTACAACAATTAAAACGAATGGTGGTGCAGTGGGTTGGGGTACTTCAAACCATGTAGGTTTTGGTACTGATAACTACACAGTGACCGTAGATAATCCTGCAACAACAGCAGCAAATAAAGCTGGCACTTATACTGATACATACAAAATCAGAGTGTTCTACTAAACACATATAAGCCCGATATGAACCTAACTTAATGACTTAATTGAGTTAGGTTTTATTTTTCAGAATAAGAGGGTGTAAAAATGAAAAAAAGAATCTCTTTTTTTACCATAAGCATGCTATTGGGTAGCATAACTTATGCGGGTGTGGCTGTTAATCCTGTTCAGCTTTATATTCGTGATACGGCAAAACAAAAATCAACAACATTAACTGTTGAATCTATCGATGAAACCGAAAAAAAAATATTTGAAATTAAGGCATTGAGTTGGACACAAGATGAATCTGGGAAAAATATTTTAAGTCCAGATGATAGTGTGATGATCAATCCAAAAAGTTTTATCCTAAATCCATATAAACAACAAACCATTAGAATTGGTTTTTCACGTCCTGTTGCTTCAATTGTTGAGAGTGGTCAAGAAAAAGCTTGGCGTATTATTCTTGAAGAAATGCCACAAGTGGTCAAAGATAATTCGGTTAACTTTTTATTTAATTTCAACTTACCGCTTTTTGTCGGTAAGCAAGATGATTTAAAGCTTATCTTTAAACATTCTGGAAGCCAGTTGAAAGTTATCAATGAAGCAAATTCACATGTTCAAATTACAAATTTAAAAATAGTTGATACTGCAAAAAAAGAAATCTTTAAAAGTAATGAAATGAATTATTTATTGGCTAAAAAGAGCTATAGCTATGATCTTGGAAATACTCGATTAAATAGTGCTCAAAAATATGCTGTCCAAGTCAATACAGATAAAGATGACAAGGTCGTTGAATTCCAAATTTCAGACTAGTATGTAGTTTGTAGGGGGTTATATGCCTATTAAAAATAAAATATTAATCATGATTAATATTTTCTGGGCCTTTAGTGCTCAGGCGAGTGAATCTAATGTAGATCCAATTCTTGCAAATTTGTGGGTCAATGAGTTGGATATGAATACGGATGTCACGCTCATTAAACAAAACAATCAATTTTATATTGAATGCAGTATTTTAAAAGAAAAGGGAATTGATATTGCACGATTTCAAATCTTACAGTCGAAACCCGAATTTTGTTCTATTTCAGATGGACAGGTTCAATCGCTTTTTGATGAAGGGTCACAAGCAATAAAAGTCACGGTACCTTCAGGTTTTTTTATTTCCAATACATTTGATCAAACTATTCAAATGCCTGAGAAAGCGAGTCTAGGTGGATTTTTTAATTATGAATTATTTTATGCCAATAGTGATGCTGGAAATCGCTATAGCGGCTTAACTGAACTTGGTGTTTTTAAAGATTTTTGGCTATTTAAAAATGCGATGCTTTATCAAAATCAGGATGAAATAAATAAGTTTATTCGTCTCAACAGTAGCATTGATTTTGAATTTCCAGAAAAAATGACAAGGCTGACATTGGGTGATACCACAACAGTTTACAATCCACTTATCAATTCACTGCGTTTTGGTGGGTTAAGTTGGGGAACTAATTTTACAGAAAGACCTAACTTTATTTATTGGAATGTACCTTCTTTGGAAGGTAGTGCTCGAGTGCCATCGACAGTTGAACTCTACGTTAATGGCGTCAATATTTATAATCAAAAAGTTAGTCCTGGGGATTATAATTTACAGACGGGTGCACAAATTCAACAATCTGGTAATGCTCAAATTGTTGTTGAAGATATTTTGGGTAATCGGAGTGTTCAGAGTTTTCCAATTATGGTGACCAGTAAATTACTTCGTCCGGGCTTGAATGAATACAATGTTTCCCTCGGAAAGTTGCGTTATAACTACAATTTAGAAAGTAGTGATTACCGTGATTTTTTTGCGAACACATTTTTCAGAAGAGGTATATCAAATAGTACATCATTAGGTATTAATGCGTTATATAGTCAAGATATTCAAAATCTAGGATTAATGTGGACACAAGCGGTAAGCAATTGGTTTTTATTTGAAAGTGTTGCTCAAGCTTCACATGATGATCGAAATGATACCAATTTTTCATATGGTTTATCATTAAGTAAAGACATTGGTCGTTTCTCCTTTGGTGCAAATAGTAAATATACCGAACAACATTTTAAGTTTTTAGGAGATGAGCTAAATAATGAAAGTAGCTATCCAAAATTTGAGAATCTTGTCTATTTGGGCATAAGTGGTGTTCCACTGGTGCAAAATATTAATTTGAATTTTGCAGAACAAAAATATTATAAAAATGAAACTTTTGAACGAGATGATAGGCGAATATTCCGTGCTGGTTTTAGTCGTCAAATTGGGCGAAAAATGATTCTCGGTTTAAATTATTTTAATGAAACAGGAGATCGTTCTGACTCAGGTGCGACACTATCGTTAAGTTATAGTTTTGATAGTCAAAAAACTTTATATATGAGTCATTCGACCGCTGAAGATAGTAATGTTCAATTTGTTAAAAATGATACGAATCAAGTTGGTTTTGACTATGCTTTCGGTGCAAATCGGAGAAATGGCGAGATTTTATATAATGTAGATGGTCGTTTAAAAACTGAAGTCGGTGATTTGGAGTTGAGTCATCAACAAAGTGATTCTTATCGAGAGTCGCAGGTTTACTATCGTGGTGCAGTTGTTATGTTGAATAAAAAGTTCAACTTTACCAAAGCAGTAGATAACGCATTTGCGTTGGTGAAAGTTGACTCTTATCCAGACATTGATATTTATCGGGCTTTAAATCATGTTGATAAAACCAATAAAGAAGGTTATGCCTTTGTACATGACATTATTCCTTATGTGAAATATGACATCGCTTTTGATGAAAATCAGCTACCTGTTGAAGATAAAATTTTATATTCCAATAAGCAAATTACAGCATTAAATCAGCGTGGTTATGCAATTGATTTTCCAATATATCATGCCAAACAAGTGACTGTTCGTCCTGTTAATGCTCAAGGAAAAACCTTCGATGCTGCTTCGGAAGTTTATGTCAATAATAGTGATGGAGATGTCTATCCTTTATCTTCGGATGGAACAGTCACTTTGTATGGTTTGATACCACAAACATATCATTTAACAATCAAGTCAAAGGAGGAGCAGGATTGTAAGGCTGAGTTAGTCGTTAAGGATAAACAGACTGAGCAAAATAATCAGCCTGTTGATATAAGTTGTAAATAGAAGGAGTAGGATATGAAACTTCAAGTTTGTATCATCATTGCATCATTCTTTTATGTGGCTTCTGTGGATGCGAAACCATGTCAGATTGATCGATTTACATCAAATCAATTAAGATTAAGTTCATCTTATTTGAGTCAGGCGGCAACCTCTTTTACGGTTTCATGTGATACGAGATATGCCATTCAGTTTAATGCTCGAAACTTAACAAATACGAATGGAGCAAGCTATTTGGTTAACCAGCGCAACAACAAGCTGAGAACTCAAATGAATATTACAGGTGCTTCTAGTTCACGCTGGAATGTTCCTTTAGTGCAACCAGCAGGTATAAATGAAAAATTTGTCGTGTTGGTTCAATTGTTGGAGCGACCAACAGCTTTTACACCAGCAGGTACTTATCAAGATCATTTATATGTCAGTCTTGAGTTTTAAAGATAGGGTTAAATATGATGACAGATTTAATTTATGTCAAAATATCAATATTTTATGATCATAAATGTATAAATATACTGTCTAGTCTTGACTAAGATGAATAGATTAGACAGTAGTGTAAATAAATCTTTCAATAGTTTTATTTAGTTGTTAGTCATTCAGTTTAAAGCTATTTAAAGTTTTTTTATGATTAAAATAATCATCATATTCTAAGGGCAATTGTGTATAAGCTCAGCACAAAAATAAGTATGAGTAGTCAATAATCAAATATGTGGGCTGTTTTTTGTAGAGTAAAATATAAAAATAGGGAAGAAATATATTTTATTACAGTGCAATTAGGGTATCAGGCTTTTATTCGTATGCAGGCAGAAAAATATTACGATGTGGTTTGCTCCAATGTGATGTTTTTGGGTGAGTCAAAAAACGGTCATATAATTATCATAAAACTGTCAATAATGCAGATTAAACTCTAGAAAATAAAACAGATCAGGTGACGTATGACTAGACCGTACGCAGAAGCCTTGTATTACAAACAACAAAATTTTCCTGAATATTTTAAAATTTACTTTCGTAAAAATAATCAGCATTCTCAGGTAAATCATAAGACATCTTTGGAGAAGTTGACTCGCCCACGCCTTAAAATTGCGATTGTGACTGAAACTTGGGCACCTGAAATTAATGGTGTAGCCTTGTCTTTATTACAACTCTGTAAAGGTCTGCAAAAGCAGGGACATAAAATTTTATTAATTCGTCCTACGCAAAAACAAAAATGTAAGGAATTTTCACCAAATAAAGAATGCTTGGTTATGCCACAAGGTATTCCGCGTTATCCAAGTATGCAATTTGGTTGGCCACAATATGGCAAGGTTACACAGGCGATAGACAGTTTTGAACCTGATGTGGTGCATATTGTGACGGAAGGACCTTTGGGTTTTGCTGCTTTACATGTCGCTAAAGTTCGCAAAATTGTGGTATCTAGTGGTTTTCATTCGCCCTTTCAAGAATTTAGTCGTTTCTTTGATTTAGCATTTTTGGTTAAGCCAATCCAGCATTATTTACGATGGTTTCATAATCATACTCAACTGACCTGTGTCCCGAGTAAGCATACAGAGCAAGGACTGAGAGCTTTTGGTGTAACTTGTCCGTTGGCAGTGGTTGGGCGAGGTGTCGATACGCAGCGTTTTTCCTCGAAGTATCGATCAGCAATTTTACGTAAGCGTTGGGGTGCCGATGAAAATACACGTGTCATGCTGTATGTGGGACGTTTATCGCCTGAAAAAGAAATCCATGTGTTGATAGGCGCTTATCAACTCATGCTTAGACAACAACAGAAAGTTAAATTAGTGATTGTTGGTGATGGTCCTGATCTTTCACGCTTACAGAAAATGCCCATAGCATCTGAAGTTATTTTTACAGGTAGTCTTGTCGGCATGGAACTTGCTGAAGCTTATGCAAGTGCAGATGTTTTTGTATTTGCGAGCCAAGTTGAAACCTTTGGTAATGTTGTGCTTGAGGCAATGGCGAGTGGTTTACCCGTAATTGCTTATGATTACGCCTGTGCACAGCAACAAATTCAACATCAGCAATCGGGTTGGTTGTGCCCACTAGGGCGAACGGAAGTCTTTACTCAAACAATGTTACAACTTCCTGAACAAGCAATATTGCACCAAATGGGACAAGTTGCGATGCAACAAGTACAAAAAACAGGTTGGCAACATGCGGTACAGCAATTTGAAACAGCGCTGTATCAAGTTGTACAGGATCGTCGAATGGTCTCATAAATTTATCAATTTTATATTGCACAAATGTTGTGCTTCACTCCGCTGAGAAAGAGGAGCATCATTATGAATTTAAAAGCCACAAAAATTAAAATACTTGATCTCGATTTGAAAGGCTGCATTTACCTGAACCATTTATCCAATGTTCAGCGTATAGCACTATTTTTTAAAATTATTAGTCGGTTGGGTGATGGTGCTTTTTGGTATGCCATGGTGTTATTGGTCTGGCTACAAAAGGGTTTTGCTTACGGTTTTCAATTGCTTTATATTTTGTTGGGCGGAAGCATTGGTACAGCAATTTACAAAGTATTGAAAAAAACCACAGTACGTCCTCGACCTTACCAAGTACATCAGGTGATTGTGATGGGTGAGCGTCCACTCGATCATTTCAGCTTTCCCTCTGGTCATACATTGCATGCAGTCATGGCAACAACGGTACTTGGTTATATTGCACCTATCCTGTTATTTTTAATGTTGCCTTTCACGATATTGGTTGCCTTATCTCGTATGGTTTTAGGTTTACATTATCCGAGTGATGTGATTGTCGGTGCGTTGATTGGGATAACTGTCGCAAGTTTAACTATTCTCTGTGCGCCATTATTGAATATCATGTTGTAAATATGCGTTATTGATGTGCATAAATTACTTGGTAAATTCTCTTCAATGGACCATAAATTTGCTAAAGTAGTAGCGCTTAAAACTACAGGAAATTGCTATGGGCTTACGTTGGACAGATACGCTTGATATCGCCATTGAACTTTTAGACGCACACCCCGATGTCGATCCACAATGGGTACGTTTTACCGATATGCATGCTTGGATTTGCGCATTGCCTAATTTCACCGATGATCCGACTAAATCGACTGAAGGTTTGCTTGAAGGTATTCAAATGGCATGGATTGACGAAGCAAATTAATCAATCTGTCTAAAAAAACTTATTTTTTACACATCAAACGCAGAAAAAAGCATTTTATACCGTTATAATGCGCAAAATTTTCGTGTCAATTTGACTTAAGGAGCCTATCAATGGCTATTGAACGTACTTTATCTATCGTAAAACCAGATGCTGTTGGCAATAACAACATTGGTGACATTTTCTCTCGTTTCGAAAAAGCGGGTATTAAAATTGTTGCAACTAAAATGAAACAGCTTTCTAAAGCTGAAGCTGAAGGTTTTTATGCTGAACACAAAGAACGTGGTTTCTTTGGTGATTTAGTTGCGTTCATGACTTCTGGTCCAGTTGTTGTTTCAGTTCTTGAAGGCGAAAACGCAGTTCTTGCTCACCGTGAAATTTTAGGCGCTACAAACCCTAAAGAAGCTGCTCCTGGTACTATCCGTGCAGATTTCGCTGTAAGCATCGATGAAAATGCTGCTCACGGTTCTGACTCTGTAGCTTCTGCTGATCGTGAAGTTAACTACTTCTTCGCTCAAACTGAAGTTTGCCCACGTACTCGTTAATTCGAACTGCGTTAGGTCTGCTGAACGTCAAAATCGTGTTTCACGATTTATAAATTGTTAACAGACCAAGAACCAGATAAGTGATATAATACTTGTCTGGTTTTTTTATTCCTTTAAAATATTATCCGCTTATATATTGAGCATCTTTCATCTCCCAGCATGGTTTAGGTACTACACATGAATTCTGAAGTTGTCGCTTCATCATCAACATTTGATGAACAACAGCAAGCACCATTAAAGTCTGCACAGATCAATCCTGTTCAGAAAGTGAATTTATTGGGAATGTCCCGTGCGCAGCTGGAAAAGTTTTTTGAAGATATGGGTGAGAAAAAATTCCGCGCAGGTCAGGTGATGAAATGGGTACATCAGTTCTTTGTGACTGATTTTGCTGAAATGAGTAATATTTCAGCAAAGTTGCGTGAGAAATTAGAAAAAATTGCTGAAATTAAAGCACCCGAAGTTGTTCATAAAAATTATTCTAAAGATGGTACTCGTAAGTGGGTCTTTCGTGTCGGAGAGGGTGCAGGCTCTCTTGTAGAAACTGTATTGATTCCTGCGGAACACCGCTCAGGATTGCGTCGTACTTTGTGTATTTCTTCACAAGTGGGTTGTGCACTTGACTGTTCATTTTGCTCGACAGGTAAGCAGGGTTTTCAACGTGATTTAACGCCAGATGAAATTATTGGACAGTTATGGGTTGCAAACTATTCTTATATGGAAGATGTTCCTGTTGCGGATCGTGAACGTTCAGTGACTAATGTCGTGATGATGGGTATGGGCGAGCCTTTGCTCAACTATGATGCTGTGCTCAGTTCAATGCATATTATGCTTGATGACTTTGCTTATGGTATGTCTAAGCGCCGTGTAACACTTTCAACGTCTGGCGTTGTGCCTAAAATTGATCAATTGGTGAAAGATATTGATGTTGCTTTGGCAATTTCATTGCATGCACCAAATGATGAACTTCGTAATGAATTGGTTCCAATCAATAAAAAATATCCATTAGAAAAACTTATTGCAGCATGTCAGCGTTATATTGCCAAAGATGGTAATGAAAGTTCCCGTAAGCATGTGACTATTGAATATGTGATGTTAGA
Organism: Acinetobacter sp. 1207_04; assembly: GCF_052850415.1. NCBI lineage: Bacteria > Pseudomonadati > Pseudomonadota > Gammaproteobacteria > Moraxellales > Moraxellaceae > Acinetobacter > Acinetobacter sp. 1207_04. Next base: position 339,290 of record NZ_VXCQ01000001.1, read on the forward strand.
AGGCGTTAATGATCAGCCTGAACATGCACAGCAAATGATTAAGTTACTGAAAAACTTACCAAGTAAAATTAACCTCATTCCATTTAATCCATTTCCGCATGCACCTTATGGTCGTTCAAGCCGAAATCGTATTATTTCTTTCCAAAAAACTTTGTCTGATGCTGGTTTTGTGTGTACGATTCGTCAGACGCGCGGTGATGATATTGATGCAGCATGTGGGCAACTTGTTGGACAGGTTGCGGATCGTACCCGCCGTGCAGAACAATGGAAGAAAAAAGTTGAAGAACAGAATGTAATTATACGATCACAAGGTTAAATTTTTTGGGGGCTGATTTTGCATATATTTGGATATAAAAAAACAGGTTTAATGATTGCAATATGTGTTGCTGCAATGCATATGCAGGGTTGTCAAACCACAACATCCGGTACGATTGTTAAAAAAGACCCCGAAAAAGCAGCCAAAGTTAGAACGCAACTTGCAGCAGAATATATTCGTACAGGCGATTTAGATGCTGCTAAACGCGCTTTAGATCAGGCACTTGAAGCGGAATCACGAGATGCAACAGCCAACATGATGATGGGGGTGTTGTTGCAACAAGAAGGTAGTAAGGAAAATATGGAAAAGGCTGATGCTTATTTTAAGCGAGCCCTTTCGATAGATCCTAAAGATGCCCAAGCGCGTAATAATTATGGTACGTACTTGTATCAGATGGGGCGCTATAATGAAGCTATTGAACAACTAAGTATTGCGGGAACAACTTTAGGGTATGAACAACGTTATCGTGCGTTAGAAAACTTAGGGCGGATCTATTTAAAGGTTGGTGATGTTGCAAATGCTGAAAAAACATTCAAGCAAGCACTGACTGTAAATCGCGATTCTGTTGTATCAATGTTAGAGTTATCCGAAATTTTCTATTTACAGCGTAATATACCGTCTGCCACTCAGCTTTACGAACAATATGTTCGTGTGATGGGGCAGAAAAACCTAAGCCCTCGGGCACTTTGGATTGGGCTGCGTATTGCGCGGGCCAATAATGACACGATGGGAATGCAGGTGCTAGTGAATCAGCTCCGTGCATTATTTCCAGAAAGTCAGGAATATAAACGCTATTTGCAATTACAGTACAGTACTGAGGCCGTATGGAAGTAAATCCGAATTCACAGCAACCTACTGGTTCAAATGCAGTACAGAACTCTTTGGGCAATGTTCAACGTCCTGGAGAATATCTGCGCCAGATCAGAGTTTCACAGATTCGTGATATTAATGATGTTGCTGCTGATTTAAAGATGCCATTAAAAACGTTACAGGCATTAGAACAGGACGATTATAAGAGTTTGCCAGAAGCGACCTTTATTAAAGGTTACTATCGTGCTTATGCAAAATATTTAAAAGTCGATGCTTCAACTATTATTCAACGTTTTGATGATATTTATCAGAATGATACGGGTTTGTTACCGAATCATGCTTTAAATAATTCACCTATTAAAATTATGGGTAAATTGCCAGGTTCAAACAGTGACCGTAATAGAAAATGGCTCAAACGTAGTTTAATTGCAATTATTGCAATTGCTGTGATTTGGGGCGTGATTGCGGCTGTTCAAAATTGGTCATCATCAAAATCTGATGATACCGAGGTAAAACCACAGCAAGAATCTGAAGTTGAAGTGTTGAATTTGAATAATGCGACTTCAGCAACAGGTGAACAGATGGTGTTGAATTTTAGCCATCCGACATCTGTACATATTGTGGATAGTACGGGTAAAGTTTTAGCATCAGGTCGTCAGTCATCGACATTGACTTTAAATGGTAACTCACCATTCCAAATTCGTCTTGATGATGCGACAGCTGTATCATTGACTCTAAATAACGAGCAGATTTCATTGTCTCCATATACAGTGAACGGAAAGGCAGAATTCCGTTTGTCTCGTTAATGGACAAAGCGTAGAGCATTATCATGATTGTAAATCCGATCAAACGCCGTCCGACACGTAAAATCCGAGTTGGTTCAGTGTATGTGGGTGGCGATGCCCCAATCAGCATCCAAAGTATGACCAATACTGAAACGTGTGATGTAGATGCAACGGTTGCACAGATTGAACGCTGTGCCGATGTTGGTGCAGACATCATGCGGGTGTCAGTGCCAAGTATGGAAGCTGCGGAAGCGTTTGGTGAAATTCGTAAGCGTTCGCCAGTTCCTTTGGTTGCCGATATTCATTTTGATTATAAAATTGCATTACGTGTTGCCGATTTAGGTGCAGATTGTTTGCGTATTAACCCTGGAAATATTGGCTCAGAAGCCAAAATTCGTGAGGTTGTTGCAGCAGCGCGCCACAATGATATTTCTATGCGTATTGGTGTCAATGCCGGTTCGCTAGAAAAAGACATTCAGAAGAAGTATGGCGAACCGACAGGTCAGGCTTTACTTGAATCTGCTATGCGTCATATTGATATTTTAGACCGTTTGGATTTCCAAGAGTTTAAAATTTCAGTTAAAGCATCTAATGTGTTTTTGACCATGGATGCGTATCGTTTATTGTCGGCACAAATTGATAATCCGCTACATTTGGGTGTAACTGAGGCAGGTGTTTACCGTACAGGTTCAGTCAAGTCTGCGATTGCTTTAGGTGGTCTGCTTATGGAAGGCATTGGTGACACTATGCGTATTTCATTGGCAGCAGAGCCGGAAGAAGAAATTAAGATTGGTTTTGATATTCTAAAATCACTCAGTTTGCGTTCAAACGGGATTAATTTTATTGCTTGTCCAAGTTGTTCACGTCAAGAATTTAACGTGATTCAAGTGATGCAAGCTTTAGAAGAACGTCTTGAAGATGTTCGTACTCCAATGGATGTTTCGGTGATTGGTTGTAAGGTCAATGGTCCAGGTGAAGCCAAAGAAGCAGACATTGGTGTAGTGGGCGCAGCACCACGTTCATTGGTTTATCGTAATGGTGAAAAGAGCCATTTGATTGATACCAATCAGTTGGTTGATGAAATTGAGGCGATGGTTCGTCAACGTGTTATCGAGCTTGAAGAAGCTAAAGCTAAAGAAATTATTCGTACAAGTTTTTGAGTAAGTCATGAGTTCAATAGTTGCAATTAAAGGTTTTAATGATGTTCTTCCATCTCAGACTGCTGCATGGAGACGTTTAGAACAACATCTCGCATCGTTGATGGATGCTTATGGTTATCAACAAATTCGTTTGCCGATTGTTGAACAAACCAATTTATTCAAACGTTCTATTGGTGATGCAACCGATATTGTTGAAAAGGAAATGTATACATTCCTAGACAAAGGTAATCCACCTGAATCTTTGACTTTGCGTCCTGAAGGTACCGCAGGTTGCGTACGTGCAATGTTGGAACACAACTTACTTCGTGGCGCAAACCCGCGTGTTTGGTATGTGGGTCCAATGTTCCGTTATGAAAAACCGCAAAAAGGTCGTTATCGTCAGTTTCATCAGTTTGGTGTAGAAACTTTTGGTATTGCAACACCAGATCAAGAAGCAGAATTGATTTTGATGACTGCACGTTTGTGGAAACGTATGGGCATTGCGGACAAAGTACAACTTGAATTAAATACACTTGGTGAATCTGCTGAACGTGCTGAATTCCGTGCTGCTTTGGTTGAGTTTTTAACGTCGCATAAAGCTGATCTTGATGAAGATTCTCAGCGCCGTTTAGAGACCAATCCACTGCGTATTTTAGATTCTAAGGATGTGAAAACGCAGCAGATTCTTGAAAATGCACCAAAATTGCATGATTTCATGGGTGAAGAAACACTGGCTCATTTTGAGCAACTCAAACAGTATTTAACTGATGCTGGCTTAGAATTTGTTATTAACCAAAAATTGGTTCGTGGCCTAGATTACTACAATAAAACAGTTTTTGAATGGACAACCACACATTTAGGTTCGCAAGGCACTGTATGTGCAGGCGGACGTTATGACGGTTTGGTTGGTCAACTCAAAGGTAAACCAGATCAATCTGTACCGGCTGTTGGTTTTGCGATGGGCATGGAGCGTTTATTACTTCTTCTAGAGCAACTTGAAGATAATACACCCGTACGTGAATGTGAACTGTTCCTTGTTGCAGATCCAGCATCACAAGGTAAAGCCTTGGTTCTTGCAGAACAAATTCGTGATCAACTCGAAACTGCGAATAGTTCAATCCGCTTGAAAGTGGGCTCTTATGGCTCAATGAAAAGTCAGATGAAAAAAGCAGACCAATCGGGTGCAGTTTATGCTTTAATTCTCGGTGAACGTGAATGGGAAGCACAACAATTTACGGTAAAACAATTGGCTACGGCCGAACAGTTTGACGTTGCCGTAACTGAAGTGGTATCCGTTTTTACAGAAAAATTTTCTTCACAATAAGTCAACCATAAAGGAAAGGGTAGTCACATGAACGCGATGACTGAAGATGAACAACTTGATGGTTTAAAGTCATTTTTCAAAAAATATGGCTCAGCAATGTTGAGTGGAATTTTAATTGCGTTGATTGCCTTTTTCGGTTGGGAATATTGGCAGAAGAAAACGCTAGCAGAAAATCAAGTTCGTACAGCAAAAATCCAACAATTAATTGAAGATGCTAAAGTTGCAGCAACAAATCCTGCGGCTTATAGTGCGTTGGTTGCATCAGCAGATAAATTGGTTAAAGAAAATCCTGATTCAATTCATGCGATTGAGTCACAATTTATTATGGCGCGTATTGCTTATGATAAAGGTGATTATGCAACAGCAGAACGTGAGCTGAAAAAAGTTGAAAATTCAAAGTTAAAAGATGCAGGTATTTTGCAGATTGTAAAATTACGCCTTGCCAATGCACAGCTTGCACAAAAGAAATATGATGAAGCTTTGAAAACCCTTGCAAGTGTCACAGAGCCAGCATTTAAAGCGACAGCCGAAGAAGAAAAAGGTGATATTTATGTTGCTAAAAATGATATTGAAAATGCAAAAAAATCGTATCAAGCTGCATGGGACAGTTTACTTGAACGTAAACAAGAACGTCAGATTTTACAAATTAAACTCGAAAGTGTTGGAATATTAGTAGATGATCCTGAACTTGAACGCCCGGTTCTGGAAACACAAGTGGATGAGTCTTGATGGATATAAAATATAAAATACCGTTTGCATTAGCAATTTTATCGGTTGCTATGGTTGGATGTTCAAGTAACAAAGTTAAAGTTGAAAAAGTAAAACCGAATCCGTTACCAAAATTAGTGCAAGCAACCAGTTTAACTGAAGTATTTTCACATAAGGTTTCCGCATCTTCTGAGCAAGACCCATTACGTTTACGTTTAGATGTCGATAATGGCGTAATTTTCGCGATGAATCCTAAAGGTGAAGTTACAGCATATAAAGGTAAACAACGTCTTTGGGAAACCAAAGTGACTAAACAGGAGTTGACTTCTGGTGTTGAAGCAGCTGATGGCTTAGTTGTTGTCGCAAGCCGTAAAGGTCAAGTTTTTGCTTTAGATCAACAAACGGGTGAGCAAAAATGGACTGCACAATTGTCTGGTGCAGTGATTAGTCCAGCTTTGATTCAAACAGGACGTGTGATTTTAGTGGCCAATGATGGTACTGTTTTTGCACTGGATGAAGCAACAGGTCAACAAGCTTGGACCTATAAAATGGCAAATGCAGCATTTAGCTTACGTGGTCAAGCATCACCTGTTAGTCTAGATCCTCGTACCATTGCTGTAGCATCATCAAATGGTTATTTATATGCCATTGATAGTTTAACTGGTGCTCCACGTATGCAGCGCCGTGTTGCAGTGTCTGATGGTCGCTCTGATATTCAGCGCTTGGTCGATATTGATGCTGAGCCTGTTGTTGTAGGTCAGTATGTTGTGACCAATAGCTTCCAAGGACAAGTGACTGTACTTGATTTGGCAGCACAGCGTGTGGCTTGGAGTGTTGATGCAAGTAGTATTAACCGTCCGGAAGTTGCAGAAAATAAAGTTTTTGTTGCACAACGTGATGGCAAATTAAAAGCTTTTGATTTAGCAACAGGTCAAGAGTTGTGGGAAAATGAGCAATTGTTAAACCGTAATTTAAGTAACCCAGTGTTACTCGGACAACAATTGGTGGTTGGGGATTTGGATGGAGTTTTACATCTGATTGATCCAAATACTGGAACTCTTGTAGGGCGTGCGAAAACCAGTGGCGAAGTGCGTACACTACGTGTGCTTGACAACCAATTATTTGTTGCGACACGCAAAGGTGAATTAAGCATTTGGCAGAGTCGTTAATTTTTTAACGGTCTTGTGTTAAACTAAAGACACTATATTCTAAAACTCGGGGTGATTGAAAAATCGATACCCCGTGTTTTTATTTTAGGCATATGCCTGTTTTCTTCCGATACATTTCTGATGTTCAGACCAGTCATACTGGCTGATCTTGAATAAAGGTTATTTTATGAAACCCGTAATTGCGCTCATTGGTCGTCCAAACGTCGGCAAATCAACGTTATTTAACCAGATTACCAAGAGCCGTGATGCCCTCGTTGCTGACTTTGCAGGTCTTACTCGTGACCGTAAATATGGCGACGCTAAGTATGAAAATAAATCTTTCATTGTCGTTGATACTGGGGGTATTGGTGAAAATGAAGGGGGAATTGACTCATATATGGCTGAGCAATCAAAGACTGCCATTAATGAAGCCGATATTATTGTTTTTGTCGTAGATGCACGTGCTGGATTGTTAGCATCGGATGAGCAAATTGCGCGTGAACTTCGTACGCTAGGTAAAAAAGTTTATTTAGTTGCAAACAAAGTTGACGGCGTACATGCAGAAGCGGCGCTTGTTGAGTTTTACAAACTCGGTATGGGCGAGCCAATGCAAGTGGCGGCTAGTCATGGTCGTGGCGTTCAGCAAATGCTTGAAGAAGTACTTTCTGAAGTTCCAGACGATGAAGATGAAGCGGAACATGATAAGGCAACAGGTTTACGTTTGGCAATCATTGGTCGCCCTAACGTAGGGAAATCTACACTTGTAAACCGTTTGTTGGGTGAAGAGCGTGTTGTTGCGTTTGATGAGCCAGGTACAACACGTGACTCGATTTACATTCCTTATGAGCGTGATGGTCGCCAATACACATTAATTGATACTGCAGGTGTACGCCGTAAAGGTAAAGTAGATGAGATGATTGAGAAATTCTCAATTGTGAAAACGCTACAAGCTATTAAAGATGCACATGTCATTGTGGTTGTTTTAGATGCCCGTGAAGGTGTGGTTGAGCAAGATTTACATTTGATTGGTTATGCACTTGAGGCCGGTCGTGCCATGGTTGTTGCCATCAACAAATGGGATAACATGACTGAATACGATCGCAAACAATGTAAATTGGATGTAGATCGTCGTTTCGATTTTATTCCGTGGGCGAAAGTACACTTAATTTCTGCATTGCACGGTACAGGTGTGGGGGATTTATATCCGTCAATTCATCGTGCCTATGACTCATCGCATTTGAAAGTTTCACCTGCGAAAATTACACAAATTTTGAATGATGCAACTGAAGCACACCAGCCACCAATGGTTGGTGGTCGTCGTATTAAAATGCGTTATGCGCATATGGGCGGGCAAAATCCACCAACGATTGTGGTACATGGTAATAAGGTTGATAAAACCCCTGCAGATTATCGTCGTTATTTAGAAAACGTATTCCGTAAAGTATATAAGCTTGAAGGTACGCCAGTACGTATCGAATTTAAAACGTCTGAAAATCCATTTGAAGGGCGTAAATCAATGATTGATGAGCGTGTTGCAGCACGTAAGCGTCGTTATGTTCAGAAATTTAAGAAAGCTGAAAAGAAATTTAAGCGTTAATTTCATCTTATAGTTGATAAATATAAAAAAGCCTGCAAATGCAGGCTTTTTTATATTTATCATGTATTAAAGATTACATTTTTTAGCATTTTGATAAATAGCAATATTTTCAATATTCGCACGTGCAGTCTCTATAGATACTTGTCCAGATGCAACGTTAGCTTGCGCTTGAGCATTGTTGTTCTGACCCGAGAATGAATTTGCTATTTGTCCCATTTTACCTAAGGTTTCAGATTGACCTGAAAATGCATTGAGTGCTGTTCCAGCAACACCTGCCCATTTAGATAAACCAATCGTACTATTTTGACTAACTGATGTTTCAGATGCTTCTAGTGTGCGTTCGAAAGTTCTTTTTTCCACAGCTAAATCTGTGCAGTCTAGAGACTTTAAGTATCCTGTCGAAAAAACACCATTATTCTGATTAGATGTTTGATTATAATGAGAAGCATAGCCTTGATCCGCACGTGCTATAGCAGCATTTGCTTGCGCTTGGCTTTGATTCATTCTTGCTTCAGCTTGATCCATCACGACTGCATTTTGTGCTCCCATGACTGAAGTTGCAACATCAAGCCACCCCTTAGCATATATACCAATAGATACTAAGCTCATTCCAATAATTAAAATTGTTTTTATCAACATAATAAACTCCCCATGTTGTTGATGTTTTTTTGTACGCTAATGAAATATAATATAAAGCAGAATAATTTGAAATAAATATTTATTATTATCAGTAGGTTGGTTAATTTTCTTAAAGCTAAGGTGTGTATTGGTTATTAATTTTTAATAAAAATACTGTATAGGAATAATTTGTGATTTTTAGTCAAGCTCGATTGAGCTAAATATATTGGAGATTAAAGTACAGCGATAGTGATATTGAAAAGAAGATCTTTGTAAATTCTCAGGTAGAATTTAACCCAATATAGAAGGGTAGTCGAATGTATGACAAAGCGAATGATACATATTTATTTTCAAACATTGGCTCAACTGTATCCTTTAAAAAAAGAAGATTTTTTAGATTTAAAGAAGTTTATACAATATAAAAATGCACATATTGCACAAATACGTAATCGGCTTTTATCGGTCCAGCTCAATCAAAATATTTCGGAGAGTGATATTGAGCGAACAGAATATGGTAAACCGTTTCTGAGTAAACAATCTCATTTATTTTTTAATCACTCGCATAGCCAAAAACATTATGTCTTAGCGACAACTTGCAGCGCCCGTGATATTGGTGTGGATATTGAAGACCTAGACCGTAAAGTCCGCTTTGAGGCTTTGGCTAAACATGCTTTTCATCTTGAAGAATATCGAACATGGGAAATGACCGGTTTTGATCCATTGTATTGGTTTAAAGTTTGGACAAGCAAAGAGGCGGTCTTGAAGGCATCAGGGCTGGGGATTCGCCTAAGTTTGAATGAGTTGAATACGCATGCTCATCCCGTGAATGATGGTGGGCGTTGTGAACATCCTTTAATTGGTGTCTTTGCTTATCAAAATTTTAATCTTGGACAGGCAATACTCACTGTTGCTTGGCGCTCGGAAGATTCTTGTAAGGGGTTTGCATTCCCGATTATTCAGATCAATCGGTTGGACTAGTCAGAATTATTGAACGTAATAAAAAACCATCCGAAGATGGTTTTTTATTTAAATTCTATTTGAATGTTTTAGTGTGGAATATGCTCTTCTTCTTCAAATTCAGGTTTAACCTGAACAATGAAATCATTGCGATTTAGACCACGCCATAAAGAGAAGGCTGTACCAATATAGATTGAAGAATATGTACCGACAAATACACCGACAAACATCGCAACAGAGAACCATTTTAGGCCATCACCACCCAAAATCATCATAGAAAGAACTACGAGTAATAGGGTCATAGAGGTGTGAATAGTACGTTTTAATGTTTCGGTTAAAGCAATATTGACGATCTCAAGTGGTTCTGCCCCACGAATTTTACGGAAGTTTTCACGGATACGATCTGATACAACAATGTTATCGTTGAGTGAGAAACCGATCAGTGCAAGTACTGCCGCAAGTACCGTTAAGTCAAATGGCCATTGCATTAAAGCGAAAATACCCAATGTTACGATAACATCATGGAGTAATGACAAAACTGCACCAACAGCGAGCTTAAACTCGAAGCGGATAGTCACATAAACAAGCATAAGTAACATTGCAAGGGCAACAGCACCTGCTGAGCGCAAATACAGCTCGTTACCGACCTGACCACCGACAACATCGACTTTATTTACTTCAACCGTATTTCCAGGTAACTGTACAGCTTTAGCAATGGTGTTACTTAAGTCATCTACTTTGACATCATCTTGTGCTGGCATACGCACAATGAGATCACGGTTTGTACCCAAAGTTTGAACCACAGGATCTTTAAAACCTGCGCTAGAAAGTGCTTTACTGACGCTTTCAGGTTTTACAGGCTCACTATAATTCAATTCGGCAGATACACCACCAGTAAAGTCTAAACCTAAATTTAGACCTTTAGTTACAATAAAGAAAATACTCGCGATGGTGAGGATGATCGAGAAAATTGCAGCAGGCTTTGCAATTTTCATGAAATTAATTACATGTTCATCATCTGGACGGCTGTATTGTTTCTGATTTTGTTGAGTCACTTCAGTCATGATCGATCTCCTTAAATGCTCAACTTTTTCAAGTCACGTTTTTTGCCGTAGATCAATTGGACGATTGCACGAGTTACAGTAATAGCTGTAAACATTGAGCAAACGATACCAATCATGAGTGTTACAGCAAAGCCTTTGATCGGGCCTGTACCAATTGCAAACAGAATAAACGCAACCAAGAATGTGGTTAAGTTTGAGTCGAAAATGGTGTTATATGCACGATCATAACCCGCAATAATGGCTTGTTTGGGCGATGCACCCCAACGCATTTCTTCTCGTATTCGCTCACAGATTAGTACGTTGGCATCGACTGCCATACCAATTGTAATGACGATCCCTGCAATCCCTGGTAGGGTGAGTGATGCACCAAGCCAAGACATAACAGTAAGCAGCATCGCAAGGTTAATGACCAATGCAATATCGGCAATAAGACCAAATAAACGGAAGAAAACAATCATCCAAATAGCAACAAGGATGAAACCAACTTGAGTTGAAAGTACACCTTTGTCGATGTTTTCTTGACCAAGACTAGGACCAACCACACGTTCTTCAACGAAGTACATTGGTGCAGCGAGAGCACCAGCACGAAGCATAAGTGCAAGTTCAGCTGCTTCTTGTGGAGAATCTAGACCTGTGATACGGAATTGGGCACCGAGAACGGCTTGAATCGTTGCGGCATTGATGACAACAGACTCTGAGTAGGGTGTACGCACTTGGGTTTGTACGCCAGTCACAGGGTCGGTTACGGTAGTAATTTTCTGTTTATTTTCAATAAACAGTACCGCCATACGTTTGCCCACAGCATTGCGTGTCGCATCTGCCATGAGTTTACCGCCAGCATTGTCTAGCGTAATGTTAACTTCTGCGCCGCCAGAATCTTGGCTAAAACCACTTGATGCATTTTGAACGCGTTCACCCGTCAAAATACGGTTACGGTTCAAGAGCAACTCACGACCACTATCCAAAGACTCATAAGCAAAAAGCTCAGTCCCAGGAGGCAAAGGCTGACCATTAGATTTACCTGTAGATCGGTCGATATATTGATCATTAAGATCAGAAACAAGACGGAACTCTAGATTCGCTGTACGACCCAAGACACGTTTTGCTTCCGCAGTATCTTGTACACCTGGTAATTCAACTACAATACGGTTGCTACCTTGGCTTTGAACCAATGCTTCAGCTACACCTAACTCATTAATACGGTTACGTAAAGTAGTTAAGTTTTGATCGAGCGCATAGGTTTGAATTTCTTGTTTTGCAGCAGCATTATACGTCAGTTTAAGTGTTGCACCTGATTCAGTTGCAAGTGCTTGCTGATCGTATTTATTTCCATTACGACGTAAGAAATCCATTGCAGCAGAACGATCATCGTTGTTTGCAAACTGGAGGGTAATAACATTATTGTTCAGTGACAGACTATTAAATTTAATTTTATTGTCACGGAAGTCACGACGTAAATCGGTTGCAGAAGTTTCCATGCGCTGTGAAATAGCTTTGTCCATATCTACTTCAAGTAGGAAGTGAACACCACCACGTAAGTCCAAACCGAGCTTCATTGGCTTAGCACCAATTTTTTGTAGCCATTCTGGAGTGGTTGGCGCAAGGTTTAATGCAACAGTATATTCATCGCCTAAACCTGTTGCCAATACAGACTTCGCTTTCAACTGAGCTTCAGATGAATCTAGACGCAATAGGGCAGCATTATTGGAAAAGGTATTGTCATGACTATTGATGCTTTCGCTTTTTAGTATTTGCTCTGCTTTTTGTATAATGGACTGATCAATGACGGTACCTGCCTTGGCACCAGAAATTTGAACAGCAGGTTCATCAGGATACAAACTTGGCAGTGCGTATAATGTACTGACCACTAAAACAATCAGGATCAGTATATATTTCCATGCAGGGTAACGCATTTGCTTTCTTCTTAAAATGAAAAAGTCGTGCTAGGGCACGACTGTTTTATGATTAAAGGTTATTTAAGGTGCCTTCAGGTAAAACTGAAATAACACTTGCACGTTGAATTTTTACTTCGTTGCCACGGTTTAGTTCAACCACTGCAAAATCACCTTCGATTTTAAGGACTTTACCCATTAAACCACCAGCGAAAACAACTTCACTACCTACACCTAAACTTTCAATTAGGGTGCGGTGTTCTTTCGCACGTTTAGCTTGTGGACGCCAAATAAGGAAATAGAAGATTGCAACGAAAACAGCAATCATCAATAAGTTAGCTGTTAAGCCAGGGCCTTGAGCCGCTTCAGCAGCGTGAGCAGTGGAAATAAATAAACTCATTTCAGTTTCCTAAAAGTAAAAAAATCTGTGTCATACAAGGGGATTTTTTCATATTTGATTTAAAAATATGCATTTTCCCCTTAATGATATAAATTGACTTGTTCTGCAATTTACCTTGTCTTTGGATTCAGCGCAAATATTGATAAACGAATATTTACGTTGAATTTATATTGGGGTATTAATCTTCAGGACAAGGGGGAACATCGAGTCCACGACGTTGATAGAAATCTTTGACGTACTCATCAAAAGTTCCATTATCGAGTGCATCGCGAATGTCTTGGGTAAAACGTTGGTAATAACGTAAGTTGTGAATCGTACCGAGCATTGAAGCAAGCATTTCGCCACATTTTTCAAGATGGAATAAATATGCGCGCGTAAAGTTCGTACAGGTATAACAATCACAGTGTGGATCAAGCGGACGTTGATCATGACGATATTGACTGTTACGAATACGTACCAAACCATCGGTGACAAAATAGTGACCATTACGTGCATTACGTGTTGGCATGACGCAGTCAAACATATCAACGCCACGACGAATCGCTTCAACGATGTCTTCAGGTTTACCCACGCCCATTAAGTAACGTGGCTTATCAGCAGGCATTTTAACCGGTAGATAATCTAAAACCTTGATCATTTCTTCTTTCGGCTCACCGACAGAAAGACCACCAATCGCAAAACCATCAAAATCAATTTCTTTTAAGCCTGCAAGTGATTCTTCACGGAGGTCTTCATACATACCGCCTTGAATAATACCAAATAGGGCATTTCTATTTTTTAAGACATCATGGTGCTGTGTTTTACAGCGCTTTGCCCAACGCAGTGACAGTTGTAAAGATTTTTGAGCTTCTTCATGTGTCGCAGGATAGGGTGTACATTCATCAAAAATCATGACGATGTCAGAATTCAATGTATGTTGAATATCCATTGAAATTTCAGGTGATAAGAAAACTTTAGAACCATCAATAGGCGAGCGGAATGTGACACCTTCTTCTTTGATTTTACGCATTGCACCAAGACTAAAGACTTGGAAGCCGCCTGAATCGGTCAAAATTGGTTTATTCCATTTCATGAAACCATGTAAACCGCCGTGTTCACGGATCACATCTAAACCGGGACGTAGGTAAAGGTGAAATGTATTGCCCAAAATAATTTGTGCTTTGATCTCTTCAAGATCACGAGGTAGCATGCCTTTAACCGTGCCATATGTACCCACAGGCATAAATACAGGGGTTTCAATCACACCATGTTCAAGCGTGAGGCGACCACGACGGGCGCGCCCCGACTGACCTAATTTTTCAAACTTCATAAATAATCCGGATCTAGCGAAAAAACAGTTCGCTGATTAAGCATTGCAAAAAAGGGGGCTATTTTCTCTGATTCTAGCGTGAAAAGCCACTATTGCATGTATTTTCATCATAAATGAATTATATGAATCTGACATGAAGGTTGCGTATAAACGCTGTAAAATATGCTTAAATGATGATCTATATGTTTGAATTCATTTTGTAAAAACACAATAGATTGTTTAGTTGACAAAGTAGGTCATCTATAAAGCATATTTTGTTGCAAGTTGAGTTTTTCAGTGGGGTGAAAAACTCAACTTGGGAATGCTTTTAGTTGGTGTGCTTTTTAAATATTATAGAACTGTTGGATGCGCGCTTGAATATCCCATTTTTGTAGAACCAAATCTCCGTTATCCATAGCAGCAATATCATTGATTAAATGTTGAATATAGGGACTAATTTCAAGGAAATAAGGTTCAAGAGACAGCATATAGGCATGTTGCGCAATTTCCATATCATCATAAGGTTCAATTTCAAGGGCTTGTGCAAGATCAATGAGTAAGTCTTTTTCAATGGTTGTTAGCTTAAGTTTGGTTTTTGGTTTGACAATTTGCTGAGATTTGAGACTTGCAATGGCTTCGTATAATAGCGATGACGATGTATTTAATGCCTCAAGTGATTTAACTGAAAATTCTGGGCTCGTAGGTTTCCAAATAAAAAACAGTACTTGAGCAGATTGTTTTGGCGTGAGTTGAAATATTTCAGATCGTGCAGCACGCATCGCTTCCAAATAAAAAATCAACATATTTTCCTGATCACGCTCAACAGATGTTGTTTGGGTTAGACTTAAACGTGATTGTTGGAAAAAAGTCGCCATTTTATGGCTTAGATAATTGATTCCACCATCAATTTGATGACGATATTGCCATTTTTCTACTAACCATTTATCCCGCTCAGGTAAATATTGAAATTTATTTTCCTGTTCAGTTAGTAAACTTTTTTCAGTCGATACAGTTGTATATTGGGGGCTTAAAAACTCATCTAATACGAGGCTGAAAGCGTAGATATGATGTTCCCGATATTTTTTGTAAAAAGCATCATATTCAGCAATGAGTGCGGTTTTTAATTCGGATATATATTCAGTTTTGTTACTTTGTAAATCGAACATTTCAAATTTCTCAGCCTTATTTTTGTAATATTTAATTTTCGTTATGTATTTTGTGTTATTTGGCTGAGAATGTAAATTGATATACAAAAAATAGCTTAAAAGTTTGGGCGATAATCAAAGTTTTGCATAGCGACAGCATCTGAAAATGGACGGATTGGTTTTTTCGACAGCGTCAATGTATTCACCATATTATTTGGGAAAATTTCAATGGTGTTGTTAAATTCTTCTACATTGCGGTTAAAAATGGTAATTGCAGCACCAACATTTTCATTTTGTTCTTGAATGTCATCCATCATTTTTGCATACAGTGTGTCGGCTTTGAGTTCTGGATAGTTTTCAACGACAACATTTAAGCCTTTCATCATTTCTTGGCTAAGTTTTTCAATATGTTGCAATTGAGAAACATCAGTGTTGTTGATATTTAAATTCATGATCTGTCGACGTAATTCAGTTACTTTTTCTAAAGTCGATTTTTCAAATTGGGTATATTGCGATAAGGTTTGTTCGAGTGTTTCAAGCGTTTTTATTTTTTGGCGTTCAAAATTGGCAACCTCTGCCCAAGCACGTTTGGTTGCATTGAAATAACGTACAATATTATTGCGAATGGAAATGCCCCAAATCGCGAGAAGGACAAAAATACCAATAAAAACCAATAATCCCATTTTGTTATTCCTATAATGTTGTGGTAAATGTTGTTAGCTTTAGTGGAATAAAGCATTTATGAGATAAATTTTAGCATGCTCTGTTTAAATTTTTCATATTCAGGCATGGTTAAGGTGCGTAGATGCCCACGTAAAGTCGAAATATCACGAATTTCACGTTTTCGGTGTGAAACTCGAAGCAGATTTTGATCACCACAATAACAGAAAATATTTTCTTGAAAATGATAAATCAGATCACCGTTATAATCTTCAAAAAAATCACTCAGTTTTAAGGTCTGACTCGGGCTAATAGTTCGAGCGAGTTGATGCTGTTCATAACCGAAAATATTGATTTTTTGATTGACCAAAATATCGCTACTTTGCCATTTTTGATGGTATGGATAGACAAATTGATCGTGTTTATTACTTGCGGCAAAACCAAGTGGTGGCATTTGAAAAATAAACACGCCCCATTGATCCGTATGAATATCTTTGATTTTTTGTTTTTTTAAATCGACACCGTGAATGGAAAGTTCATCGACATAGTGATAGTGAAAGATTAAAACCTGATGTTCAGTACCATCATCATGCCAAGTCGTTGCTGCAAATTGTACTATTTCATTACTCGCATTGCCTTGCGAAAATAGTGGGAATGCTTGACGTAATTTACTCATCACCAAAATAGAATTGGATGTTGTCGTAATATGTCCTGGCATTTTGTTAAAATGTAGATCATAGCGTAACAACATGATGCGCTCTTCAAGAAAAGCAATCACTTCATTAATCGGTTCATCACTTTCATAAATAAGATAAGCCAAAAAACAACACAGTGCGCCTGTAATAAAACTTAAAATAAATGGAATATAGTGATGAATAACCCACCCGAATAAACAGGTCAAAACACCTGAGATAAACAGTAAGCGAGGTAGGTTATTATAAAAATACAGTTCTTTATTATCATTCCAAGGATGTAAGGCATCTAAAATATCTTGATCTGATTTTGCTTGTTGCCCAATTGTCCAAAGTCGAGCGACATTGTGCATGACCTGTTTGTTTTTATGGGTGGTGACATGCATAAAATGTTGAACAGTATCAATGGGCATAAATTGAAATCGGCTAGAAAAGATTTGAAGTAAAATTGATTATGCGATAAAGCCGAAGAATAAAAAAGCGATTTTGATAGGGTGAGAATATAGGATCATTTTAAAGGTAGAGTTGAAAATATAAATTTTTATGCCTCTTACTTAATTGTTCGATTGGTTAGTTTCAATGATAAGGAGTACTATATTTTAACTACGAGCTCAGCTCAGGAATCAACGTCTGCATAATCTGTGTCATTTTTTCATATTCAGGCATCTTTAACTGTAAGAGACTTTCAGCGAGTTCATGTACGGTACGAATTCTTAGATCTTCGGATGAACTTTGTATAATATTTTTTTTAAATAGCCAACACAGCATGCTTGTTTGAGGATGAACATAAAAATCGCCATGAAAGGATTGCATTGCAGTTTCAAGCGATAAAATATTTTGTGGTGAAAAGAATTTCGCTAAATGCATCTCATCAATACCACTGAGTTGATAGGCTTGGTCAAACTTGATATCCCCCGAAGTCCATTTGACACCTAAACGAGATTGACGTTTTTGCTGACTCGAAATACTCGTACCACGCCCTGGGAATCCCTCAACCATTACACAGTATAAGTCATGATGATCATATGAAATGGTTTCTTTACCGTCCTCGTCTTTGTTAACATTTTTATCGACATAATGGTAGTTGAATAACATGAATGGATAATCTTTTCCTTGAATGTGCCACTCTCCGTACATACAGTGTTGAATGTCGTTGGCATGATTACCTAATTGGAAATAGGGGAAACTAAATGGATGGTCAAATTGAGCCCATTTTTGCTGTCTATTTTCATGAGCATTATTTGTGTGATTATCACTAAAATCATCTATTTCACTATATCTACTTTGCCCAAAATAGATCTGATACTTTCGCTCAAGCCAATAATTTTGCATATGCTTAATTAAATCATCGCGCGCAGAAGTTGAGGTTCGTTTAACAAAAGCATAAATGACCAATCCTATGGAGAGTAGGAGAAATCCATAATGCAAAATAAAAGTGAGAATCAGACAAACCACAGCCAAAGTGATCCATAACATAAAACTGTAATTATGGATTTCAAGATTATTATCACCTTCCCATTCATTAAGTAGGGTATATAAATGCTCAGATGGAGGGGGATTACGCATAATATCTTGCAAGCGTTGAATATTATGCAAGGCAATTTGGTTATTCTGATTTTGTCCTGAAAAGGCATTTTTAAATTGTGTGAAAAATGATGTCATTATTTTTTTACTGTGTATTTATACGGAAAATTTGAGATTAAATTATCATGACAGAATAAATTTTACAGGCAAATATTTGTTGGCTTTTATATATTTTTTTAGATGTAAGTTAATAAGCGGATCGTGTGGAGATATTTAAGAATATAGAGTGAATTCTGAAAAGACCAAGCATTGTATTTTTAATGCGTGGCCTTTTTTAAATACAAATATTACGCTTAATTTGCCTGATCAATCAGCATTGCATCGCCATAACTAAAGAAACGATATTGACTGTCTACAGCATGTTTGTAGGCATTTAAAATATTGTCACGGTTAGATAGTGCAGAAACGAGCATGAGTAAAGTTGATTCAGGCAAATGGAAATTGGTAATTAAACGATCTACCACACAGAACTTATAACCTGGATAGATAAAGATTTGTGTATCACCTGTCCATGCGCCAATTTGACCGCCGCATGCCTGTGCGGCACTTTCTGTTGCACGAGTCGCAGTTGTTCCTACAGCAATGACTTTATTGCCACGTGCTTTAGTTTCTTGAATCATTTTTGCAGCATCTTCTGAAACTTCACACCATTCACTGTGCATGATGTGATTTTCAATATCGAGCGTACGTACAGGTAAGAATGTACCTGCACCAACATGTAAAGTGACAAATGTTTTTTGTATGCCCTTATCAGCAAGTTTTTGCAGTAGCTTATCATCAAAATGTAGGCTTGCTGTAGGTGCTGCGACACTTGCTAGTTTGGTCGGATCATTGAAAACGGTTTGATAGCGTTCAGTATCAATTGCTTCCGCATCACGGTTGAAATAGGGTGGAATGGGTAAAGCACCGTATAGATCTAAAACTTTTAAAATAGGCTGTGAAAATTCAACAATAAATAAATTTTCATGACGACCTGTCACCGTGGCTTTAACCGAATCAGGACCAATAAATAGCTCCGCACCTGCTTTAGGTGCATTACTTGCTTTAATGTGGCAATGTGCAGTGGTCTGATCAAAAATACGTTCAACCAAAACTTCAACAGCACCGCCAGAAGCACGTTTACCTTTTAAGCGAGCTTTCATGACTTTGGTGTCATTGAGTACCAATAAATCACCTTCTTCAAATAAGTCTAAAATATCGGTGAAGTGGTGATCTTGATAACGACCATCTGCACTTAAGTGCAGAAGTCGAGAAGCACTACGTGTTTCAAGTGGGTAACGGGCAATCAATTCATCGGGAAGGTCAAAATTAAAATCGGACAGTTGCATAGGAGTGGCAGCAAAAACAATAAGAAATACTGCTTTTAGTATAGCGCTTTTTGAAATAAAACGCTGAATTTGGTGGTTTATAATTCAATCTAAAGTATTTTGCTTTAAAAATAAACAAACGTAATTTTAATACGTTGACATGCTTGAGAAAACCGCTATTATACCTCTCATCCCGAGGTGGTGAAATTGGTAGACGCGGTGGATTCAAAATCCACTATCAGAGATGATGTGTCGGTTCGAGTCCGACCCTCGGGACCAAATTCAGAATAGTAATATTCTCCGAAGCCCCAAAGCCCTTATATACAAGGCTTTGGGGCTTCGTCGTTTCTGAGTGTTGGGTTTTTTTAAGGTATTTTGAGGTATTCTTAGGTATACATTTACACGTTTATTACACATTTTTTAACTTGTACTTCTTTGTATAAGTCTTTGAGGTTGTGAGCTTTATGAGTCTGTCAATTTATCAACTTGAAAGTGGTAAGTGGAGAGCAGATCTTATTGCTTTCAATCAAAGAAAAAGTAAAACTTTTAAAAATAAGAATGATGCAAAGCGATGGTCTGAGATTCAAGAACGTGAATTTTTCTTAAATTTTTCAACTAAACAGGCATTAAATAATAAGGTAGTACTTACAGTTGAAGACGCATTGACCAGGTATATGAATGAAGTATCTAGGTATAAGAAAACAGCGAAAAAAGAGATCCAACGGTTAAAATATTATCAAAATCATCTGCCTTTTGTGGATTGGCCATTGGTAAATTATCGCCCTGAATATCTAAAGCAATGGGAAAGCACGGTAATGAACCGAACAATTCGCCCTTTGAGTGCTGCAAGTGTTCTGCGTGATTATTCGACTTTATCTGCATTTTTTAACTGGTGTAGGCGTGATAAAGGTTGGATCGACTTTAACCCAGTTGAAAACTTACGGAAGCCCAAAAAACCTGAGCATAGAGAACGTCGAATAGAAATAGATGAACTACAAAGTATACTTTCTGCCTTGAAATATACACCTGGTACAGTTCCAAATACTAAGATGCAAGAGGTTGGTTTAATTTGGTTGATTGCAATGGCCACAGGTATGAGATCAGGTGAAATTGTTAATCGACCATTGTCAGATGTATTTATAGCGAAGCGATTCATTCGTTTGCCTGATACTAAGAATGGATCTAGTCGTAATGTTCCCCTTGATGATTTTGCTTTGCACTTGTGGAGTTTAGCTTTAAAGATTGATCGTAAAGCATGTCCAAAAGTTTTTACTATTAGTAGCAGCTCTAGAGATTCACTATTTCGTAAAGCTAGGAAGTCTGCAGGTTTGGAAAATGCAGATCTCACTTTCCATGATTCACGACATGAGGCAGCAAGTCTAATGGCTAGACGTATTAAAAATGCTTTAACTTTATGTAAGATTTTTGGATGGAAAGATCCAAAACAAGCATTGGTTTATTACAATCCGACCACGGATGAGATTTTGGAAGAATTGAATATGTCAAAAGGATTGAGTAGTATTGTTTAAAATTATTTAACTGAAAAATATGAACTTAATTATAAGTAAACCATCTATTGAGCAAATTACTTTTTATTTAGAACAGTGGGAAAGTTTAGAAAAATATCAAGATCATGAAAAGTCTCTGCACCGACTTTTTCACCAATATTGTCTTAAAAATGTTGATTTGGAAGATATCCATTTAAAAGTAAGTGTTTTAAATGATCTTTATAGTACAAATATTTTTGATACTCTGAGTGTAGCTAAGCACATCCAAGCTTTAAAAATAGATGATCGTTTAAAGCTTCGTGATTTATCTTTGGTAGATGAAATTGCAACAGTTTCTACAAATAATAGAGTAATTAGAAACTATTCTTTTGCGACGAAGTATTGTAGTCATCACTATTCCGATACATATCCTATTTTTGATAATTATGTTTCTAAAATTCTTCTTCATTTTAGTAAAACAGATAAGTTTGATAAATTCTCAAAAGATGATCTAAGAAATTATGAAAGATTTGTCGAAATTATTTATAAATTTAGAGAGTTTTATCAATTAGAAAATTACTCTATTCGGCAGATAGATATTTATTTATGGCTACTAGGAAAAGAAAAATTTCCAAACAATTATATTCGTAAAAATAAGAATTAAGGGTATTTCAAAGTTGCTTTATCAAATGCCATCGCAAATTTAATAATATCGGTTGCTTTCCAACGAGGAACGGTACGATCGCCATCGGCAGATGTAGGTAATTGTCTGCTTGGTGGGAAATTATAATGACTAATAATGTGGCGTCTAGTGTAGTCCAATGAGTATTTGAAGTACTGGGCGATATCTTTTTCATTCCATAGTTGGTGTTCAATTGATACGATCGGTATTAGATCAATTTTTTTCAATATTTTTTCTAAAATGAGTTCAATATTATTATTTTGAGACATTTTTTAATCCCTGTTTTTGAAAGTTTGGATTGGCAAACAACCAACATTTAACGACTCGTTCACGAACGTCTGAAGTGACATTTTTAACTTCATCTGCAGGGAAGTTTTTAGACTTCACTGGTTTGTTCATTTCTATAAATTTATAGCGCCGGCTTGAGCGAAGAAGCGTCCGCATTTCATTGATATCAGGTAAAGACTGATAGTTACGTGCTGCAACTTTGTAGACTTCATTTAGATTGATTGCGATGCTTTGGGCATCATGATCATGATGATTTAAACTGAATGCTGCACTTCGGCTCACATTCATATATTCGTAAGCATCCCAAAATTGTTGAACCATTGGATGGTCGCTACTCAGTTGATCTACTCGTTCCCGTGCCATATCTTCTAAAATACGTTTGGCATCACAAATTTCTTCTAAGTCGATAACATCTTTTAAAACGTGTTGTTCAAGTGCATCGATCATTGCGGATACTTGTGCATGGCACAGGGCTATACGTGTATGGGTGATGCCTTTTTGATGAAATTCTTCTTCAAGTGCTTGAATATTGTCTGTATAGGTTTGCAGAATTTTGGCTTCATTTTTTAAGCAATGCGTCATGTAAGTACATGCATCTTCTAATGAAATACGAGATAGACGATCTGCAATTCTTTTCTTATCTAGGTTATGACCTTTGGTGGTTACCGTAATATGCAATGTACGAGACAAAATCGCTTCTGAGGCTTGAATAGGCGTGTTTTGGCTGATCATGATTGCACCACGAAAAGGTGGCTCATAGGTTTCATTACCAGCAGTTTTTAAGCCTTTCGAGCGAATTGCTCGACCGTTGAAAGCATCTTTTAATTCATCCCAACTAAATTTAGCTTTTTGTGCACCACCATTTTGATCGTTACGGTCACCTTCAATCAGAACGATCGGCATATTTGAGGCTTGAGCAAAGTTACGATAAATTGCGACACTGGTTGATTTGTTTGGATCAAAGCCTTCGTAGGCTTCTCGTCCAGTGAACTTCCACAGCAACTCAAGTAAAGTCGATTTACCTGCACCTGCTTGACCGACAAATTCAAAGAATGGGTATGAAGAATTGAGTGCACGGATCTGCTCGGCAAAATATGTACCTGTCCACCACGCAAGAATGATTAAACCATGTGCACCATTTAAGGTATAAAAGTCTTTCCACCAATTGGGCGTAAATTCCTTTTTAGGATTGAGGTGAATAACAGGGGAGTTGGCTAAAGATTTGAGTTCTTTTTTTCCTGTTTTATAGAAGTCATGTTCATTTTTGTGGATAACTTGACCGTTATGCACAGCGTATTGGTCGAATATATAAGCTTGATAATCTTTACTGTAGCCGATGAAATCAATCGTTTTAACTTCACGTAATTTTTCAGTTTTACGTTTAATAAAAGTTTCGAGTTGTTGGTCACTACCTGTCCACATGGCGCCTGAAAGGACAGACATAACACGGGGTTTAAATTTACTGCGTGAAGCCATGTGTTCCGCAGTAAACGTAGTTTTGGTTTCACCCCATGGGCTTTGTAGATGGAAGTAGTACCAAGATTCATCTGTGATTTCGTTGCGTTGGAAATACAGGGGTTCAAGCTGTGCATTACAGATTTCTTTTGCTGAAGAACAGGTTTTTAATGCCTGAATGCGGACTTCTTCTTCTGAGAGCATTTGTTCTTGTTGGCTTTCCTCAACGTATTGGACTGCCTTGTTATATTTTTCATAATCTAGCTCCCACCAATAGGTACGGAATTTATGATTGAAAAAGAATTTACTGAGGTTGCTACCATAAAAATTGTAGATAAGTAGTCCTGCTTCTTCAGGTGTTTCGACAATTTGAAGCTTGCCAAAATGGAGATATTTCTCCTGGTCTTTTTCAGTCAATTGCTCACGTTGAAATAGGTCATTCCAATCGAGTGATTTTCCATTGATAGGCACAGGTGGCAGGGCAGCAGTGGAGATCCAACCTTGATCCGTTGCTTGTTTATGATGTTTGGATAAAAACTTTTTACCTGCTTGATCGTTGTCTAATGCCCACACTAAACGAGGCTTATCTTTGTTGAGTTCATGACAGCGTTTATGAATGGCATCTAATATTTGCGATGGATAATTGCCACTGTT
Source organism: Acinetobacter sp. 1207_04 (assembly GCF_052850415.1). Lineage (NCBI taxonomy): Bacteria > Pseudomonadati > Pseudomonadota > Gammaproteobacteria > Moraxellales > Moraxellaceae > Acinetobacter > Acinetobacter sp. 1207_04. Next base: position 363,290 of record NZ_VXCQ01000001.1, read on the forward strand.
CATATTGCTGATGCTGATGATTTCAGACTGTGAGAGGGCAATGCTGTTGAAGATGCCTTCTGTGATCCAAATACTGCTTGCATGGCAGAGTTCATCTAAGGCATGTATTGACCATGCCAAGCCTGTCCATTTACCAATGAAATTGGCTTTCTGCCGACCAAAGCGGTCAGGACGGTCGATGATACGTTCCCAATAAATACCTTCTGCCAATTTGAAGCGAACTGTGGCACTGACTAAACTTTTATTTTTAGGCGCTTGATATAGTTCCTGTGTATATCTGCCTTTTAAATTTTTAAGGTCGAAGCCACGTCCTTCTTTTAAATAGGCATCTGCTGCAGCGTTTGGATTTTCAGGTGTTTTAGGATGGTACTCAGACCAATCTTTAAAAAACTCTTCACAGATATCTTTGACATATTCTTCATAGCCACATTTATTGATGCGTCCACATTTCACCATGCGAGGTGTTTCTGCATGGGTATAGAGTTCCTTTTCATTACAGTTTGGGCATCGACCTTGGCGATACCATTCACCGACTCTTTTAAAGTTGAAAAGTTGATTGAGTCTGTCATCAATACGACGCTGAAGATCCATTATTAATGCCTATAAAAGTTTCATTTGTAGAAGTCGGTTGCGATATGTCGTTGCTCTAGTCAAGTCGATGGTTGACGAATGGAAGAGCGCAGAGATAAAGCCTTCAACATAATTTTTTTGGTGTTCATCAATTGAAATTTGGAGTTCTAAACTTTCGATGTGATGTTCGAGTTCTGTTTCCCACTGGCGTTTATGCTGTGGTAGTCCTGTTTGAATGTCAGGATTTGGGTTGATGCTGTTTTGTATTGGTCGAGTCATTTCTAGGCTTGCTGCAAAACTGGCAAGGCATTGGTCATTTCGACAAGAAACAATCAGCTCATGTAATAGTGGTGATGGTCTTTTACGGCTTGATACGTGCATACGGATGCCACAGTGAGGGCAATAAAAACCAATTGATTTACTCATGGAGACCTTCTAGCTATGCAATTAAGTAATTGTTGCTCCCGACGACAATCATCTTTTTGAAGCTGTTTTATTGATTTAATAAATCTTGCTGTTGATGTGAAATGGGTAAACCGAGTTCTGTCATTTTTTGATGAAGCAGGTGAGTAAACGCAATTTTTTCAGTTGGATTTGCCATTTGACGAAGTTTCATGAGGTTCATGAGTTCAGAGGTATCATTTTTATTTTTATCTTTGGTAGCGATGCCTTTAGTTTCGTAGTCATGTAGTACTTGTGCCCATTCGACTTGAAGTCGCAATAGTGAATTTGCGGCATCTATATTCCCTTTTGCTTTCATCATATTGGTATTGATTCGTGCTAAATATATATAGATCCGATCTAATTGAAGGCAAAGTAGATCTATTGGCTTCACACTAGTGTGACTTTGGATGTCTAAATTCTGTATTTGAATAGTTGTTGTGCCATATAAGATGGCGTTATCACCTGAAATAATCGTTTCTTTAGCACGTCTCCAGACATTTCCTGCGAGCTCAATTAATGGTCTAGCAGGTACATATCGAATGCCCTTGTACGTAATAACTTGTAACGTCACACCATGAAAATAAATAATGTCTGTAATACGTGCGGTGTTTTGGATTGAAGTCTGCATGTCATTCTCCTCTTAATTTTGTTTTGTGTACTTTTGTTTCTAAACTCTGCATTACTGTGAATGGCTAAAATACGGGGCCTTATGATTATTCGGAATTTTGAGAAGAAGCCTTGGAAAGATTTTTTTCAACAAGGTGCTTAATCCATTCGTTTAAAGTTTTGTCTTCTTTCGCAGCCTCTATACGTGCAAGTCGTTTGATATCTGGAGTGGTGCGAAAGCTAACTTGGATTTCTTTTTGAGATTCTTGAGTAGCCATTATGCGGTTCCTTTGTAAGCCACAGTTTTCAACTGTGGTGGTTGAAGAATTTTGTTAAAATGGTGTGTGTTCAACAAGATTGTATATCAATTGGTATACTTTCTAAATAGGTGTATATCAAATGGTATATGAGAATACCGATCAAAGAGGGGATCGCATTCGTATTGAGCGATCAAGACTAGGATTGTCGCAAAGTGAATTTGCATCCTTGATAAACAAACAAAAAATGGCAGTATTCCGCTATGAAAAAGGCGAGCGTGTCATGGGGCAAGATGATCTGGAGGCTTTAAATAAAGCAGGTATAGATGTTTATTACCTGATTACTGGTGAGCGGACTCAGCCAGATTTACTTTCGGATGAGGCAAAGGAACTACTTAAACTTTGGGATACGGTAGAGCCTAGTCAGAGAAATACATTACTAACTTTGGTGCGAAATTTTGCTGAAAGTTTTCCAAATATAAAATGAAAGGATAAATGATGATTAAGCGTTTGATTGATTTTGAATATGGCAGTACAGAAGATTTATCTGATTATTTGCTAATCGTAGCAATGAATATTGAAGATAGCTTGATGACTGCTGGAGCTATTCCCAATAAAGATTATACATATCTTGATTTAATTAAATTGGCACAGCCATTTGCATTGGACAAAATGAAAAGTGACGAGTCTTTAAACTTGCTGTATCCAAAACGAGCAGGATAGTACCTACTCGTTTTTATAAATAAAATTATTTTACAACTACTTCTTGCTGTGGCTGTAATCGCTTTTGTGCAGCCATAGTCATTTTAGGGTGGTTTGTTGATAGTTGATCTTGGTGTATGATTTGTCGAACCTGTTCTTGAATAATAAATAATGTCGCAGCTACTGATTCACCCGTGAGTGAGCTACAACTTTCAGTCGATTCGATTAATAATGCTAAATGTTGATCTAATAATGACAATCTAGTTTGAATATCCATGATTTTTTACCCCTTCTCATTAATGGTTGAAAAACCACTGTTTATGAGATCGGATAATTCGTTGAAAAGAGACCAACTTTTTTCCGTGTTTTCAAGTATTAGAATCGCTTGAACTGCGCTTATACTTAAATTGAAGCAGTCAAATGATTGATTATAATGATAATCAATATCTGCTCTTAATTTTGACCAAATAATATTGGTTTCAATAAAGGTTTTATAAGACACATCTGGATTGATGAGATTATAAAGTTTTTTTGAAGAAACAAAAAAATGACGTTTATTGCTCTGTGGATTTTTGACCCTGAATATAATTTTTTTGATCATATGTCATACCCCGTACGATAGGACTGCATATAACAATCTTTACAACGAGCAGCCCACTTTTGAACACCGTTTTTCATGCCGTTTTTAAAATAAAATTCTTCGTCAAAAGGGAAGTAGTCGTTACACATGGGGCAACATTTTTCAGTGCCTAATTCGGTCTGAATATAGATTTTTCTAGGCATGACTTAGCCTCGTTTGTGTGAACGAAGAAAATTCAAAATTTGAGTACTGAGCTTTTGAGGTTGTGCAAAGTCAGACGCATGTAAGCGTTGAATGCAGAGTGTGTCTAGGTTTTGACATGCAGGTGCTGAATGCACACTTTTGTTTTGAGTGTTCATGGTCGTTTTCTCAGTGACAAGTTATAAAACCCATCATCATTACTTCTCACGGTAATGGTGACAGACTACACAGGGGTGAGAATACCGTTCACTGAGTACGGCCAGCACAAGGCTGCCCTGTATAGCCTGCCATAACGACTGACTAAACAGTAGGCAAAAAAAATGCCGCATAAGCGACTTTGTTTTGCGCTCAGTGATAATAAAACAGGTTCTCACGCCCGTTCACAGTTTCGCTGTGATATGGACAATATAATTTAATTTTTATTTATTGCAAGTGTTTTTATTAAATCTGTTTGTCTTGAGTTGGTTTGAATTTTTAATTTCGGTTATTTGCATTCTTTTATTATTCTATTTAATTATTCTATTTAATATAGAAGAAAAGTTCATTTTGACACTTCCCATTGGGTCATAATGAACCATATCATTGTGTCAATATGAGCTGATTCATCGTGTCATTTTTTATAATAAATTGTATTTTATTTTCAATATAAATTAATAGAGTTTTTAAAATATCTATAATATTGGATTTTAGTTGAATGGTATACTTAACATTGTGAATTTGTGAGAGAATGCAGGAAATTTAATATAAAAGCAGTAATAGCTTAGAAACTTATGACAAAGAAATTTAATTCACGTTTAGTGGAATGGGTAAATGAGTTAGGGCAAGACCGACTCAAAGAAATGAAAGCATTAGAAAAACGAAAAATAAAAGGTTCAGACGCATTTTCTGATGCTTTAAGTTATATCCATCTACAAAAAGATTTTGCCTGTAATGATTATGAACTAGCAAAGCAAATCTTTGATGGGATTGTAAGCGAGCTTTCAAAATTACCTACAAAAAAATGCCCTTTCTGTCAGGGAAAAATGGTCAATAACAGTGATGCCATAATTTTAAAACCATATATGGAAAGCTTTTGGCTTTCTGAATCTAAGGGTGTTTACCATACTCGTTGTAATGCATATGCATGGCTTGGAAATTTTACGTGGTCTTGTTATGAATGTGAAACCGTTGAAACTCATCCACCAAAAGAAACTGCGAAAGTTTGGTTAAGTACGCCAGAAATACGAAAGAAGAAAATCTTTGCCAGTTCTGTTTTTAGAAAATTCCCAGAAGTTGAAGCTATGAGCTTGGAAGGTATGGCTGGGCGTGGGTGGCTAATTAAATTCAATGAGAGTTGGTATAGCAACTGTAGGGTTAAGGGTGAGTTGGTGCGATTGTGGATGTTGTAATTTATTATCATATATTTATAAAACTGGAATTATTTAAATGAGTGAAATTATTTTAGAGAGATTTTCTATTCATGGTTTGAATGGGGAGTATAATGTTGACTTAAAAGTTGTTGATAATAAAAAAATCATTGTGGCTGAGAATGGAAGTGGGAAAACTACAATATTAAATATTTTGTATTTGTTCTTAACAGGAAATGAAAAAATATTTAATTATGATTTTTATTATATTGAGATTGTTGTCAATGGTGAGAGTTTTAAGTATTATAAAGAACTGCTTAAAATTGTCTTAAATCATGATATTATAATAGATTTTGAAAATATAGATTTTTCTAACATTAAGAAATTTTCTAATAATATTTTGAAGATTGAAGGTGTAGATAATAGGGTTGCTGCAGTATTATTTTTAATTTTTTTCTGTAAAGAGCATCAGGATGATAATATTGGAAGGATGGGATTTAAAAGAGACTACTATAAATCAGCAATAACAGCAAAAAAACTAATAGATGATATTTTTAGTGTTTATAGGTTAGAGTCTGTTGATTTTAACTATAAGGATCTACAGAAGAATATTGATGATTTATTTTATGTAAAAATGGAGGATTTTAATTTAATATGGTTGATAGATGAAATAAAAAATGAGAGAGCATTATTTGATAGGTTTAAAGATTTAAAAATAATTTATTTACCAACCTATCGTATGGTGGAGCATAGTATTTCTTCATTTAATAATGATAATGAAGAGGATTTTGAATATAATTATTATGATGATGATGATGTTGAGAAATATCTAGAAAAAAAAGAAATGAAATTTGGAGCAAAGGACATTGAAAAAGTTTGGTTAAGTTTATCTAATAAAATTAAGGCTTCAACATCTGAAGGATTTTTTAAAACTTCTGCCTCTTTGATAAAAAATATTATCAATGATAGAAAGATAAGAAAGGTAGAGGTTGTTAATTTAATTAAAAATAAGAAATCTATTGATAAGGTCATATCTAGATTAGATAAAGATGTTTTTAATGATAAGGATAGGAAGAAAATTAAAGATTTAATTAATAATGATTTTAAAGAGTGTATTAATGATTCGTCCCTATTTTATGTTTTAGATAATATGGTAACGATTTATGATGGGCAAAAAAATATAGATGAGGCTATTGATAATTATTGTAAGGTTGTAAATAAGTTTTTGATAAAAAAGAAAGTTGTATTTAATGATCAAAATTCCGAAATTTATGTACTAAAAGATAATAATAAGAGAATTAGTGTTGAAAAACTTTCATCAGGTGAAAAACAGTTGCTGTTAATATTTACTAAATTATATTTGACTAATATTAATGGTGATGAAAAAGATGATGAGAAATATTGGATTATTTATGATGAACCAGAGATTTCATTATCCATAGAGTGGCAGATATTACTTCTTCCTGAAATTTTGAATTCTAATAGATGCCAGTTTTTGATAAGTGCTACACATTCACCATTTATCTTTAAAAATGATCTGAGAAAATATGCCAGTGATTTATCTTTAGAAATTGAGGAGATTGACTAATGGGTTCAATGGAGATTAGTCGTCTAGATTTTATGGATAATATGTTGAATGATGAATCTGTAATTTTTCAGGACTTTATGAATTTTTATCGGGATCATGAAAATAAAGTAATTTTTTTCTTAGAGGGTGATGATGATATTGATTATTATCTAAATAAAATTCAAAATAAATTTGGCGAATATGATAATAAATGGGTTGAGATGTCTTGTGCTGGACGATCTAATGTAGTTCAGATAATCAAGGATTTACATGAACATACTAAGCAGGAATATAGAAATTGTAAACATTTTGGTATAATTGATAAAGATTATAATGAAGTGTCTGATAATGAATTTCCTGAAAAAATCTATATTACACCATGTTACTCAATTGAAAATTTCTATGTTTCAAAAGATTTTTTTAAAAAAGTAGTCAATTTTAAATTTCATTTAAACGGAAAAGAAGAAAGAAATAATGATTTTCAAAGGTGCTTAGAAAACTTTGAGTATGTTAGAAATGATTTTATTGATAAAATTTTGGAGTTGGATAAGTATTTGAGATGTAATAGAATTATGTTTGATCTTAAAGCAATTGATTCTAAAATAAATGCTCGTCAATTGAAATTAGGACAGTTGCTTGATATTACACTTACTGGTGTGGAATTAAAATCTGATGTTCTAGGTTTTATGAAAAAGAAAATTGAGGATTTTAATTTAGAAGCATTAAAGGAATCTAATGATTTTTATCTAGAGAAACCTCATGATGATTTAGCTATGTTAATTCGTGGGAAATTTATGTTTTACTTTATTACTCAATATTTATATAAGTTGAGAAATGATAATTTAAATAAAAATCCTCAAATTTTTGTTGATTCAAGTGAGAATGATAAAAAGAAGGGAGATGATAAAGTAAAGATGCAAAAAACAAAGTTATCTTTCAATATTGAGAATCCAGATTTGTTTTCAGCACTTTCTGATTATGCTGATAGCCCAAAGTGCTTAGTAGATTTTTTGGAGAATGCTGCAAATAACACCCTTGAGTCTGTGTAAAAATTAAACTAAGGAGATCTAATGTTAGATTTATTGATAAAAATTTTACCTATTTTTCTAGCATTAGTCCCCTTTTTAGTATGGTTAGACAAATCTAAGCGGTTCACTCACAGAAGAAAGTTTTATTTAAATAGATTAGAAGCCGTAAAGGAGTATTTAGATAATTAGTATAATTCTGATAAAGAAAAAATTGAAAAGGACAGTGCCGCACAAGCATTAGTATGTTCTGAAAAAATAAGTCACTTAGAAGTGGATTATGTGATAAAAGAATTCCCTCAACGTTTTTTCCTAATGATTAAAAAGTTAATTACAGCTCGTCATTTTATAGATACAGTGTTTGTTGATGATAAAATTATGCTTACAGCTAAATCATTAAAGAAAAGTTATAAGAAAAAAAGGTTTCTCTTAGCATGCAGTTATTTTTCTTCTATCATTATAATTCCATTAAATGAAATTTTAGTTTTCATTATTAATAAGTATAGTTGGTTTACTCCTTTTGTTGTTGAAGATTGGTTATTAGTTGTTGGAGTTGCTAGTACCCTTATTTTCGGTACTGGTATTGCTATTATTTCAGGGCTTCTATTTGTTGGGATTGATGCTGCAATAGAAATTTATGATGATTTAAAAGTAATATATGTTCCTAGGAATTCAGATAACTAAAGACCAGTTTCAAGTTCTAATTGTGTTGTCAATCCACCACTTTTAGCATAGTTATGTGTGGCTTTTTCTACAATCCATTTCAATTGATCAATTTCCTTTTTAAAACCATCTAGTTTGACAGGGGACTCGGTGCTGATTTCAGGCATACCCAATGCAAGGTTGATACTGAACTTTGCCATTTGCCGTTTGATCTCTGCCATTTTTGCATCTGTCGCACGTTGCGCTTCTTCTTTACTGGCAAATGTGCCTTTGATGACTTTGGTTTTGGTTGTTGGATCGTTGCCACCACCACGTTTTTCGGGATTGCCTGAAGTGACTCGTTTACGTGTTGCTTTGCCTAGATCTTGATAACTTGCAGAAACACCAGTGTAATCTGATTCCCGATCTTGCTCGTTATAACGGAACTGATCACCATCGTTCCTGGTCAATGTGATTGAAGATAAATTTTGACCTGAAGCAGATTTGGCTGTACCTGCTTGGAAGATGAGTATGCGATCTTTCTTTACCGCCATTTCTGCACCATTTTGTTTGGCTAACCGTGCCAAAAGGTTGAGATCCGACTCATTCGTTTGATCGATATGATTTAAATTGATGGATTTTAATGTTGCTGTCATGACGAGTTCTAACGCATGCTTTCTTGCAATTTCTGTGGCAACTTCGCCAAAGGTTTTACGATGATATGACTTAGATTGCGCCACTTTTAGATTGCTTTTAAAATTGGCACTAGAGGCTTTGACTGTGATTTGATCAGGCGTACCTGACCATTCAGTTTCATCGACAATAAAGTCGCCTTTATCATGCAGTTCTTCACCGATAAAACCCATTTTACAATTCAGTCTTACGCCTCGTTTGGGTAACTCTAAAGTGCCATCACTGTCATCGAGCACGATGCTGAGTTCATCTGCCTCATTTGCACGATTATCGGTTACCGTTACACTGATAATTCGGCTGAGAATTAGGTCATTTAAAGGCTTGTTGTCTGCAGTAATGAGGCAGATTGGTGTCTTGATCATGTCACCACCTCATCGATGGTTTCAGGTGCTGTTTGCTCCTCGATGCGTTCGTCATCGGTACGGGAAAGTTTTATGGTGAAATCGACTTTTCGAGGGACGCCATTGTCTAAAAGGTAAGTCTTGGTTTCGTCAATATTGTCGATGACATAGACACCGTATAAATAACCGCTACCATCCATCAAGACAAAGCCTTGACCTGTACTTGCCATGGTTGCGAGTTCATCAACCGCATAGCGATAACCGAAACCATACTCTTCATAAATGAGACCAGGTAAAGTAATGGTATCCGAACCTACACCTGTATATTGTTTTTTGGCTCTACCTGAAGCCACTTCATTTTCTGCATATTTCCACGCACGTTGTCGCTGAATTTCAGTAAAAATCAAGGTATCGATTTTAAATAAAAACTGTCCGAGGCTCATTAACATGGTCTGATCCTAGTCCTGGTCGCTATAACTGCGGTTTTGAGATGAAACGACAGATTGTTGCCAATTCTTTAATTTTTGATCCATCAATGCACCGACCGCTTGAGTATCTGATACGCCTGAAATATGAATCTGTGCAGGGGCAAAATGATTTACCGAGGTTTTTGCTTGTGGCAAACGTAAGGGCACAATCGGCTGAGTTTGAATGGTTTTGGTTGGGACAATGTTTGCAGCAGCCGAGGTACTCAATTGAGGAATTTGTGGAATCTTGGGAATATTCACAAAGGGGATTTTATTGAGCCCCGTCGTCAGCGTATTGACCGCATCAATCACTAAACGAATGGGTGACAGTAAAAAATCGACAATACTTGCACCAATGGACATGACACCACTTTTAAAGCTTTCCCATGCGCTCATTGCCAAGCCAACAAAGATGACAATTTGAGCAGCAGTTTCGCCCAACCATCTACCAATGGTCATAAAGGCTTCAGTAAAAATTCCGATTAAAGCACCAATAAATAGCCCTAATGCTTGACCGTAATTGGTGGCATTTTGAAGTTCCTGATTGGAGGCTTGCATAGGTGATAGGATTTCACCTAGTACGCCTTTAAAAACAGTCCATGCCCCAACCAAGGCATCCCATACAGGTTGTAAGGGTGCTAGGGTGCTTTTTAGGTTATTAAAGGCTGTACGGAAGGTGTCTATGAGTGGAGCAAGCCCCATTTTTATACCATCCCAAAAGCCTTTAAAAAAGGCTTTGATTGGACCCCAATATTTATAGATGACAAATGCGACTAGGGCGATTGATGCAATAATCCAAGTCAAAGGATTTGTGAGCAGGGCAACTGCCATAGCACGTAAGCCGACAAGCAATAATGGAATAGCTCGACTCGCTAAGAATGTAATGGCTCGACTGACCAATTGAATACTTTTTGCGATTAAGTTGAATCGGGACGGTAAACCAATACCTAATTTGCCTGCGACAGTACGAATGACAAACATTAAGATGGCAAGTTTGGTTATGCCTGCAATGACACCTACAATTGCGCCAAAAAATAGATTGGTGGTGTATTTCAGTCCAAGCATTGCCACTTTAAATATGATCAATTGCATCGCAATTTTGGCGATGGTACGCACAAGTTCGGGATTGGCTTTTGCCCATGCACTGATTTTTTCTGCAATCTCACTGATTCGATTTACAAATACTTTTAAATCAGGTGCAATCGCTGTCACCAAGTCGACCATGACATTGGTCATTGCACCTTCAGCTTGTTCCCATAGGTTTTTTAATGTACCGAGTTGCTCATTAATTCGGGTTTGTAAATCTGCCTGACGATTCATTTTGTCGATTGTTTCGTCATAACCTTTTTTATTTTTTTCGATCAACAAATTCAAGATTTGCATATTTTCAGCATCATTACCGAAAATGTCTGAGATGATGCCATTCCGTTGTTGCGTGGTGAGTGATTTGAGTTGATCGAGTTGTTTAAACATATTGTCTAAACCACCAAACTCACCTTTGCCATCACTAAAATTGAGTTTTAATTTTGTACCTTTTAATGCCTTATCAATTTTAGATTGATCTAACATTGCCTTAAAGGTTTTCGTCAAGGCATTACCTGCACTACTTAAATCGGTCATGCCACTTTGATCTGCCATAACCAAAAGGGGGGCCATTGCTTTAGAACCCTCAAGACCTGCTTGCTTGATCATTTTCATGCCTGCACCTAGTTTGGCAAATCCACCGAGCATATTGGTTGGATCTACGCCTAAATAGGCAGTACGTTGAATGGTATCCATTAAGCTCAACATATCTTTTTCAGACGTTTGCGTGGCATCTTGCATTTTGGCGGCAAAGGTTGCAGCTTCATCAAAGGGCATTTTGAGCAGTACGGCAAGATTCCCTGCAGCTTCACCAGTTCCGCCTAAAATAGATTTGAAACTAATGCCTTGTTGCACTAGGTTCGCCATCATCAATTGGAAGTCTGCATTTGAACCAGGAAGACGTGCACCTAACTGTGTTGCTAACTGATTGATTTTTTCAAACTCAGGTGCGACTTTGCCTGTACTGTCCATCATGGATACTTTTAGTTTTGTACTGGCTTCTTCAGCTTCTGCAAAGGCTTTGATGGGGATAGAAGCTGTATAGCCGATGCCGACTAAACCCATGGCGGTCGTTTTAAATTCGGCTCGCATGTTTTGACGACTTTGTTTTAATTGGGCATCCCATTGTTTGGTTTTATTCAGTACTGCCGTGAGTGCATGATCGACATGACCGTACTCTGTTACTAACATTTTGGTTGCTGAACGCATAGCATGAGAATTTTTTTCGGTTTGCTTTAAGCTTTGGCTATAGCGCTGCGTATTTGAACCGCCTAAAGTTTGATTTAAGCGGTCTAGGCTGTGTTTGAGATCATCAATTGAATTTTCGGTACTGTCTGAATACTGCCGAATCATTTTAAGAGGGCGAGTAGCTTCATCCACGATGGTTAAAATTGCACTTAGACTGAGACTACTCATGTATATACCTGTTCAATGATTGACTTCAGAACGAGCACGTGCTCGTTCATTCCATTGCATTAATTCTTCTATTTCCCAATGTTCACAGTCTTTTGGTGTCCAATGGAAAACCACAGCAATGTTTGCTATGACGTCATCAACGTTGCTTGGGATTTGGCTTTCGCACTGACTAAAAAACTCGTAAGTTCCACGGTTAAAGTGGTGTAGTCGGATACATCCATGGCATTTAATTCAGCGACATTGAGAGCAGGTTGTGTAACTCGAGTCAGTACCGTATTGACTGCATTGATTTCCCACTTGAGTACGTCTTGTAAACTTAAATTGCGTAAGGTACCGACGTTGGGTTTACGGATTTGAATTTCTGTAATCTGAATATCACCACGCTTGATGGGATTTTCGAGAATGGCTGTTTTGACATTCGGATCTGTAATGGTTTCAGTATTCAGTTCTTGAGACGATTGTTCAGTTTCTTGAGAAGTACTTCCAGTTGCTTTAGTCATGATTTTCTCGGATTTAAATATAAAATTAAGGGGTGTAACTTGGTCTGTTAAAGACCAAGGAGTTTTTTGATATCGGCAACAAGATCACTGTCACCAAAGCGTTCAACACCTCGAATGAAATCGAGTTCAACTTCAACCACGCCATCGACTTCCATACGGAAGTAGGTGTAGTTGTAAGTCATTTTAATTTCAGTTTTATCGCCATTTTTTGATGTACCAGGATCAAGTTCTAATGCTTGGCCACGCATATAAATTTCGACATTTTGAATGGTGCATGTGTCTTGGTTTTCATAGATACCAACATAGCGCACAGGTAAATCATTGGTTCCACAGACCCCCAATTGGCGGTATTGTTTGACATCAAAACCTGCATAAGTGACTTCACCTTCCATCTTTTCATAGCCCATGGCTAAAGCGATATCACCGATCATGCCTGCACCACGGAAGTCTTCGGTCTTTTTGGTGATTTTTGGGATGTTGAAGCTTTCGGCTACCGTTGCCCATGAATGCATATTGACGAAGACATTAAAATTTTTAAGCGTTCTTGGTAACATGCTTAAACTCCTTCTGCTGTATTTGCGCCATTGATCATCTGTGCAAAATCGACCAAGTAGCGTCCTGTGATGCGTTGGTTTAAGCCTAGATTTTCAAGCGGTGGAACAGGGGTGTAGTCATAGTCGACCCACATTTGCCCTTGCTGTAATTGGGTGGTTGAGTTTTCATTGGCGTCATACCAAACCGAAGCACCTAGTAAGCGTTTAGCACCGACATGTTCTTGAAGCTCTGCATGAATTGAGTCGATAATGTCTTTGGCTAAAAAAGGCGTTAACGGTTCATCGACAAAGGGAAAACAGCCATTAATGATGGTGTCGAGTAGAAATTGAGCCGTTCGTGTAGACACCTCAAAGGCAAAATTAGGATCTGAAGAACAAGTACGATTGCCCCAAAAGCGGAAACCTTGATGCTGAATGAGGGTGGTGATTTCTTGGCTATTTAAATACCCTGCATCGGTATCGGGATCTTCTAAATCCCATGTGATCGGGCGACTGATCCCTGTTGGACCCGTCACAGGAATATTTGAAAGTGATTTGTGCCAACCGACTTTTTTATCAGTTTCAGCACGAAGAGCAGCTGCTGCTACAACGGCAGAGAGAATGCCTGGTCCGTATTCTAGAGTCATAATTTTTCCTGATTCTATGCAATGGGTTGAATGAGACTAGCGTAAATACTCCATTGCGCTTTATAGGCTGCAACAGAAGCTGCAGGGACATAGATTTGCGCTAATGGATTGCCATTGAATGATGCAAAGGTTGTACTGATCTGAGGCGGTATAGGATTTAAGCTAGTGACGGTGGTAATTTGATTCGATGCAAAGGCATAGTTATCAAGTGTTATTAAGTTTTTCGGTAAAACCACACTGGTAATAGCGTTTTGAGCGAGTGCATTTTGTTTGATTCTTTTTAACGAATCAGGGAATACAAGATGACCTTCGATCTGATTATCGAAAAATGATTCATCGCCTAAAGTCTCAACCCCTTCATAGACTTGAATATGGGTAATATTTTGATGACTAAATTCTTGGTATTCAGCGATTTGACCATATTTGGTATGAACAACACCCCCAATGGTGTAATCGATGCGTCCGCCATCGGGATCGGGGAGGGAGCCTGAACCATCGTCAGGCTGGGACTTTCCCAAGAAAACATTACCACTAGTAAACTCAGGCCAAATGAGCATGATTTCACGATGAGAAAGGGTGTCTCGATAGGCTGTCACTTCTTGCATGGTTTCAAGCATGACACCAAATTCATCACGAGGGGTGACATAAGAAAATGCACGTAATTTCTTATTTACTGCTGCAAGGGCTTGAACGACATCGGGCGTTTCAACGTCAGGCGCAATGGTGATTTTAGGTGTAATGCCTAAGATAGATTTTGCGGTAAGTAGGGCTTGAATACCTGTTCGTTGACCGTTATCGAGCGTAGTACCAATCACTAAACTTTGATTTAAATCTTCATCTTTAAACGGATCTGCGATACGTACAACCACTAAAGTCGGTGAGGTAATGGCAGACATGGTTTCTAAAGCAGCTCTTAAATTTCCCTCAGTACCTGAAGCGGTAAGTGCTCGATTGATGGATGTCACTAAAGTCGGTGTGTCGAGTGGAAAAATATTGTCATCTGCATCATCTGAAAAGGCGATGAGTCCGATGACATTGGTGTCCGCATCTCGCATTGGGATGATGCCTGACGTGGGTTCTTTCTTGGAAATCCCGTGATGGAACTCAGCCATGATTACTCCAAATATGTTGTTTTGACAGATTTGAAATCATCATGCTGTGTCAGCTTTTATTATTCTATAAGCTGAATCCTGTTTAAGACTTAAACAGGATTTTAGAATTTAGGTCAAACGAATCCAAACATCGATCACAATCGAGCTTTGAATGATGTAAAGCGGTTGGTTCGCGCCTATTTCTGAGGTATTTTGTCTAAATAATCCATCTGTGGTTTCATCATTTGCAAAGCCATGGCTATCACCGATACGGGTTGAATCAGGAGGGGATGAGCCACCCGGCCAACCTGTGACAAAATTCAATTTGAACTTCGGAAGTTCATCTGTTGTTAATGTATGTGTATTTGAGCCTCCAGTGCTACCGATGTTTTTCATCCATGACGGTGCATCTTCATCTGTCGCTCGGCTGATTAAAGCATGCCCATCACCAAACTTTTTCCATGTGCCATAGCCTTTGTGCTGAGCGACTTCATTTGAGTTATTGAATAATAATGTGGTGATAAAAGGATCACCGATGGCGATGTCATGCCGTTTCAATATCATTTCTTTGAAAATATTGAGTTGATCTAATACCCATTGTTTGTTGGCCGTGACGATATTCGGATCAATTTGAACTAAGACTTGTGCGCCTGAATCGGCTTTGATATCGGTGACAATTTCAAGTTCACCGCCTGCACCTTCAGCAATGGCAGGCTTATAAGCACCATGAAAATTGGCAATATAAACCAGTTGTCCTGTCGTATCGATAAAGCCATATTCATGCATATTGAAACCACCGATATTGGCTTCAATAGTGGCAGAAACTCGGGCAATTTGTCCGATGACCTTCACAGATTGAATGGGAACTCGGGCACGTTCATTGACTAGTGTGGTTCGGCTTTTTTGCGTGATAGGCTCATACGGTTGATTGTTGGCGTCACCAATCACCATTGAAGTCAGTTCAATACTGACCACATTATGCGCCTGTGCAATGAGTGATGAACCATAGTCGGTCAGCGTGACATAGTATTTTGCAGCCATAATTCAGACCTTTTTAAAGGGTAGATAAATAAACTTTTGCGCCCGTATGTGATGCACCCACCACATTGAAATGACTTTCTGTTTTCACTTTTGCCGTTATTGAATAGGCATCTCGAGCAGATTTTGTGGCTTCAATAGCCGTTAATATTTGCAGTAGTTGATCGATACTGAGTAAGTACGTGGTCGGAATATTGACGATAAAGGTGAAGGGCAATTGTTTGGGGCTGAACTCATGCCATGCGGTTAATTGAAAATGCGGTACCACGGTCGACAGTAAACTTTTAATGGACGATTGGGTTCCACGTTGAGCGTTGAAAGCCTTACTCTCTGTGATGGCATTGCGCTTTTGTGACTCGTCCCAATTGGGTTGCCAATATTCGACACGGTGCTCCCATGCAAGCCATGGTAAGTGAGCAACAGGGCAAAGATGAATGCGATGTAAATTAATAAAAGGGACGGGAAGTGCAGTAATTTTTTCACCAAGCTGCTCTATGTTTTTTTCAAGTTTTGTGGCGTTGGGAGGGAGGAGTTTAGACATCTCTGAACTCCGTGATGGTGAGTGAAACATCCACACACTTGGCATAACGACTTTTGGCTAAAATGATGTCATTTGCAGGGGATGTGAGAATGACATTTTGAACACCTGCGACATGAAGTGCATGAAAAATTCCGCTACGAGTCACGTCATAACCCAAAGCATTGACCATTTTAATGTAGGTGTTGAGTGCCTCTTCAGCAGTCGTTTGAACCACAGCAGAATCGGGACCAGGGAATAAAACCAAAGTGGCGTTGACTGACCATTCAAAGGGAGTGGCTGCCTTTACGCTGACATAGTCTGTAAAAGGACGTCTTGTCGCAGGGTCGAGTTCTTTGTCGACTGTTTGGAGTAAAGTGTGTGGGGCAATATCATGCAGATGGCTTTGCACAAAGACGTTGACATAGCCTGCTGATGGCGTTTCGACTGCAATATCTTTGACATGACCGTGTGCGCCTAAACCCCAAAACTGATATGCACCGACTGAACCTGCTGACTTACTTTCAGGCTCTAATTGCACTCTACGACGTAAATCTTCATCTGCCTCCATAACGGCTTCGATTGGGGGATTGGCCGTAGGATTGGCTTCAATAATGGTTTTACGGTAAACATTTCGGTTTGCTGCTAAATGGTCTAAATCTGCACCTTGTGCGTATGCCAACATGAGTGCTTTGGCTTTGGCGTTAATTTGAGATGTTTTAAGTAATAAACGATATGCGAAGGTTTCGAGTACTTTCACAATGGGTTCACTTTCAAAGTCTAAAACGGCTTCAAGTTCAGGATCTCGTGCAATAACGTCCTGTTTACATGCCAATAGCTCCGCTTCAAAGTCGAGTTGCTCAATCACATTTGGAAAGGGTAAAGCAGAAAGGTCGATACGGTTTGCACTCATGCAGCTGCTCCAATAATAAATTCTTGTTTGACCGTCTGAGTCCCGACCATCGTTTTGATATTGCCTAAAATAGTAATGAGCCAATACCCCACAGCATGAGCCGATTGGCTGACTTGGACTTGACTGATTTTGATACGAGGCTCAAAGCGAATGAGGGCAGTTGCTGAGGCATTCATAATTTGAAGTCGGGTAAAGTCATTGCACGGTTGATCCACTAGGTGCGGAACAAGTGAGCCGTAATTTCTTCGACATAAGCGAGTGCCGATTAGGGTACTGAGAATGTCATGGATAGATTGGTATAAATGTTCGGGAAATGAATCATGATCTGTAATCGC
The DNA here is from genome assembly GCF_052850415.1 of Acinetobacter sp. 1207_04. NCBI lineage: Bacteria > Pseudomonadati > Pseudomonadota > Gammaproteobacteria > Moraxellales > Moraxellaceae > Acinetobacter > Acinetobacter sp. 1207_04. The sequence continues at coordinate 380,804 of NZ_VXCQ01000001.1, forward strand.
TTTACCTGTACTGCGATGCATGCCTTTCATGGTGTTGGGTCTCCTGAAATATCTGAGCCACCTTTGACACCTAATGTTTTGTGCTTGGTCAGACTAATACTTTGAGCGATGACATCGATGTCCGAGGTGATCTCTTGTTGGGCATGAATGCCTTGGGTTACAGCCAAGTCTTGGAGAATATTGACCTGTCCTGTAAATTCAGTTTCAGCAACATCAAAGGTGCATTTATTCAGTTTAAAAACAGCCTCACCTGAAGCGACATTGACCATAAAAAAATGGTCACCTAATTGGATGTAAACTTCGTCAGGATGGGTGCTTGGGGGAGGGAATTTGTCTGAAAATAAACTGATTTGCGGTACTGCACTGGTCAGCTCACCACCTTGTGCTGTCACAGAAAATTGTTCTCCTAACGATGGGCATCGCCAAATTTTGACGACACCTGCAGCCATCGTTGGAATGGGTAACCAATCCGTTTCATTTTCATCAATCTTTAAGCGAATTTTCCACGCTGAAGCATCGACTGCAATGACAGTCCCAATACTGGATAGGTTTTGAAATTGGCGTAAAAGTTGATTGCTCATAATGATTTAAACGTAAAAATGCCCATGCTTGAAAGCATGGGCATTTTGTTTTTAAAGTGCGAGAAGTTGAATCCTGTTTAGGGCTTAATCAGGAATTTTAAAATTGGTGATAATGATTTCTTTACCATTATTTTCATCTTGAGATTGGCAATTTAAAGACCAACGAATTTTTTTAGTTTGAAAGTAAAAACCTTTAAATAACTCACGCACCTCAGGGACATCATTTAGGCTCAGAATAAACTTACCTTGAATATTTCGTAAAATTTCATTCAGTTTTGCAAAGTCTTCACGGCTAAAAATATCTTTACCATAATAATTTTCGCAGTTGTAATAGGGTGGATCTAAATAAAACAGGGTGGTCGGTCGATCCATTTTTTGAATTAAGGTATCAAAGTTACGATTTTCGATATTTACTTTTTGCAATCGATGATGGATTTTCGATAAAGCTGATTTTAATTCATCGCCCAGCTTTAAATGTGGTTTCCGCTCAACATGAGAGAAAAAGTTAGGTTCAGCAATTTTTGCACCAAAGCACGTTCGTAATAAATAATAAAAACGAGCTGCTCGTTGAATATCGGTTAATGATTTTGAGTTAGAGGCTTTGAGTCGTTCAAACTCATCACGACTGATCAATTGAGTTTCAAACTCTTGTACCAGGGCGTCAGGATGATATTTAAAAACACGGTATAAATTGACCAAGTCGCCATTAATATCGTTGATGGTTTCAAGCTTTGAGGCAGTTTTCTTGAAGAGCACCCAACCTGCACCGCCAAATACTTCGCAGTAATGATGATGCTCAGGCATCATGTCAATAATGGTTCTAGCCAACTGAGATTTACCACCGAGCCATCCTGAAAAAGAATGACCTGAGGCATTATAGGTTGGTTGCGATACTTCAATGTTGGGGTTAGTTTTCGGGGACATAATGTCGACTCCGTTGGTAGCTCAAGGCTATCTAACCTGACGCTCTAGGCGTTCCAATGATTAAGCACTCGGCATCGAGTGCATTTGATTTCTAGGTGTACTGTTATTTTTTCAATACGACCGAGTAATTTTCCACATTTACATCTGAGTTCAATCATATTCTAAAGAATCTCTCTAACTCTGTTTCAACCCATTTTTGATCTGCTTGACTAAAACCGACCAATTCACGAATAGGATATTTAGTCGGTTTTGCACGATCAGTCGGGCGGATCGTTCTACCTTCTTGATGTACTTTGGCAATGTATGCTGAACGTCCACCAAAACCGATAGAGGCTTTTTCTGCTGAATATTCGGTTTTTAATCGTTGGCCAATCTTATTAAACATTGTGCCTTTACGTTTAATATTTCCTATTTGATCTCTTTTTCTAGGGGTGAAACGATTACCGTTCGGTTCTTTTTGCTGCTTAATTCGATCTTTGAAGCGAACTCTTAACCCTTGAGCCAAACGACGCATGAGTTCCCGACGTTGAGAGGGTTCAAGATGTTGAAGGAATTGATCAAACCAACGATCTAAAGCAGCAAAAGAATTCATGATTCGGATCCTTTAGGAAAGAAGCCACCTTTTGAATCGCTCCATACTAGTTCAGGGCAAATATGATAACTGTCCTCATCCATAACGATTTTATCTCTTTGTGGAAAATCAACTTCAAGATCAAAAGTATCAGTATCAATAATTTCAGAACTAAATGAAATTTGAAGGTCATTGCCCGTCGGATCTAAATGCAAATGTTGAGATTTAAGCCACCGACGGATCTGCATAATCACTTCAATCGGATCAGAGCGATAATCTAGAAATAAAAGCCGAACGGTGTAATCCATATAACCTTTTGCTTGAGTGCCATTTACAATAAATAAATGGCATTTATCAGCAGTCATATTCGGCAGTTTATCTTGTAAAAATGTTTTTAAACCGATCAGGGCGATCATGATTTAATTATCCACTGCAGCATAATTGAGTTGACCTGCAACACGTAAAGTCCAGCCTTTGCCGTAACGTGGCCAAGTGCTTAAACTGGTGTAGTACTTCAACCGTTCTGCATTAAATTTCAATAAAATATCATTTAATTCAGCTTTGTTGATGGCTTGGATGGTGAGATTACCGATGATGCCATCATCCAATACACCGACTGCCAGTTGTAGTTTTCGTTTAGCCGTTCCCATGCCTGCATTAATGGCAAAATCCCAGACCTGAAAAACAATTGCAGGATTGATTTGATCAGCATTGATCTTGTCCCACCAATCACGTTTATAGATTTGTTTGGCTTGAACCAGAGTTAAATTTTTAATATCGAGATCGGGATAAGTCATGGCAGAAATACCATACTTTGTGCCTTTGAGTTCCCCTTTACCAATAACACCTGTTGTCCAGTTGCCACGGTCTTGTCGATCATTGGTAAATTTACCTTCGTGACCAATGAGACGTTCAAAGGCTTGATCAAATGTAAGTGACATCATGATTTCCTTATTTGTTAAACATGGCTGAAAATGCAGCTTTGACTTCAATAATAATTTCACTGAAAGTTTTGCCTTTGAGTAACTGCATGGACTGATACCAAATCCCTATCAGCAACATGCCAAATACGGCAAAAAGCAACATTACAAAACCTTGGGTCATGTGTGAATATTGCTGTAATTGGTAATATTCAATACATGCAGCTCCACCATATAAGCTGATAGTGACACTGATCGAAAACTTTAAAATTACACCGATAGTGATTTTTATACGACCTTGGGTATCGATATCACCACTTAAAATGAGAGCGAGAATTGCACCCATGATCGCTGCAATAATTTTTAAAAGCCAAGGTAATCCCTTTATTGACAGCGGATCATTCATCGGTTTCCCCTTGAGGAAAGTTAAGCGTTCAAACATAACTAATCCCATAATTTGATGGTCTGTGGTCGTTGAGCTTGTACGAGTTCAGGTAAATGAATCACTTGATGTTCTGCTAAAACGACTTGTTGCAAAGTTGAATTTGCTTCAAGTAGGGCAGGTAACATCACCACCGACTGATTGCCGTAATAGCGATAAGCAATGGAGTCCAAGGTATCGTTTTGCATGGCTTTGATTTGATTCATATTAAAGTCACCCGATTGCGCTTGGGTCTGCCTTTACTGATTAATTTACCGATGCTGTAGTTGACTGTTCGACGTAAAGCTTGCGTTTTGACTTGTTGATTTTCGCCACGGCTTTGACCTGTTGTTGTGGTATCAAAATCTAAATTATCTTCACAAATCAGTGCAGCAGCTTCATAGCACACTGCACGTTTGTAATATCGAATCTCAGTTTCAGTTTCGATATGGATGAGTAGGGTTTGATCATTGATGTTGTCCATCGCAAGCATGATTTTTTCAGTCAGCAGTACTTCACCCTTGGATTGGTCTAAACGCACCTGTGCCAACAAATCTGAAATGCTGATATTGGGACGCATTGCATCAGGATTTTCGACTTCATTATCAGGTACAGGTGCATTTAGTAACATTTGACTTACTCCGTTGCCGTTGCTGTATCAGTCGCATTGGAGTCGGTGGACGCAGGTACTGAGGCATCGGCAGTTTGATCTGCAGATGTATCAGCCTGCGAGCCGACAGTGGCGTCGGGAGACGACTCGGTTGTTTGCTTCGTTAATAGTTTTTCAAGGGCTGTGAGGTCTTTTTTACAGCCGACTTTACTATCAAGTCGCAAGGCATTTTTATACGCATTTTGTGCTTCAATCGGTTGAGCATCTTTCAATGCATCGCCCAATGCACGGAAGATTTTGGCACGGGCTTGGTCGACCATTTGCTCACCGACACCCAGTTCAATGATTTTTTTAATCAATTCAGCATGAGCAATGGCAAGGTCGGTATCATCACAAAAATCGATAGCAGATTGTTCTGTGACAAATTCAGCAATACCACGGGCATGTCCTTCAGGCATGACCATTTCATTTAAGATGGCATATTCAGCAATACGCACCGCAAGTTCATATTCACCTGCATCGACAGCCCAAATCATTAAAGTCACTAATGTTGTATTTTGCGCTGAAGGGGAAACCGCTAAACAGCCGTCGATATAACCTAAATATTCAGGAAGCCATTCTTTCTTCTTGGCAATTTTTTCCTGAGTGGATTTGGTGTCTTTCAATTGGTTCAGGTGATTGAACAAGCGCAATTCAATGTTTGCCGTAGGTGTAGCCGAATCAGTGTTGGCTTTTAAAACAGCACTTTCAGGCTCAATACCCATAATCACTGTTTTTTTTCGTAGGCGTGGATCAGGGCTTTGCGCTTGTTTTTGTGCTTTGATTGCAAGCATTTTTTCACGATGTTCACGCATTGAATTTGACATTATGGTTGTACCTCAATATTTTCGATCAGCACACACTTGGTATAGTCTTCGACCACAAAGTCTTCATTGACAGATTGGAAGTCGACTGCACGATCCCACTCAGGTTGTTCTGCAATAGAACGCACCAATGTGCCTGACTGAAGATAAATAGACAGGTTTTTAGGATGTGTAATTAGAATGGTTTTGGCAGGGAAGTTTGGAACATGCATGGCTGGCAAAGTACCCAATTGCTTATTTGCATAAATGGTCCGTGCAGCCAATTGTTCTGTTGGATCTTGAATAGTATTGAGCAGTGGTAAGTATTTATCGCTGAGTACGCCACGACCACAAATTGCCACTAAGCCACTTTCACGGTGTTGTACGGCAATGTATTCTTCAACCGCATATTCAACCAAGCCATCAAGTGTTTTGAATTCTTGAGCTGCACCAATTTTGGTGACCAATTTACCTGTACCGTCATCAATCCCTTCGTAATGTTGCTCAGGTGCAATATCACGAATTTTTTGCAACCATCCTTTTTTAACATCTTGTAAGAGGGGATTGGCTACACGGTCAGACGTGGGTGCTCGATATACACCATTCCAACCAATACACAGCTTATCTAATGCAATGGCATTGATGACCATGGCTTGAAGCTTGGATTTAAATTCTGGGTGATGTTTCCATGCATTGAGTAGTGACCAATAATAAGCAACGTCATAATTGGTTTGAGTACAGTCATATTCGTCCAATAAATCGAGCGTACCGACTGCTGTAGGTGTACGTGCTTTGACACGGGTATCTGTGGTACCTGCAATGGTGGTACCGATGAGCAGACCAATTTTTTGACCTTTGGCATTATCGACGGGATAAACATTAATCTGCTTTAAAAAGTCGGCAGACTCTTGATAGGCAGCAATGATTTTTTGTTCAGGTACAGGCTGTACGGCAAAACTATTTTTAACATCTTCTACCTGATTGGCACGGGCAATATCTGCCATGTAAGCGGATAATTTTGTACGTGCGATGGGACTAAGAACGACTGACATAATTGAAAAATTCCTTATTAATAATCAACACGGTCAGCATCACCGCCTGCGGCTGCAGGTGCGTTATTGACAGGAGTCGTTGAAAGTTGAGTAATTTGAGTTTGTAAACCCTGAATCGATTGTAAAATCGGTGCGAGTGCTTGGCTTAAAGCATCATGCGGTGTGGTGGGTTGTTCAGTGTTTTGAGTCACAGGTGCGGTGACAGGTGGAGTTACTTCCGCAGGGGCTGAATTTAATGTTTTAAATTTTTCATTTAATTCAGTAATACCATTCAATGCGGTAACTAAGCCTTGCGTCACTACGGCCTGAAAATCATCGGGCTGTGCTGCAGGTTTCGGTTGGCTCGGTGATAGCATGGTTTTTAACTGCTCAAAAAAGCCTTTTTGATCTGTTGGAACTGAATTGTTTTGTTCAGTTGGAGCTGTCAGTGACATATAAATCTCCGAATCGGGTTGAGTACGTAATGAAAATTGATTGGATGAAAACTTAACGGCTTGAGTTCCCAAAGAGGCAGGTTGATCAGTCATGCCAAGACCGACTTGATAGGCTTTATTTGTCCCTGCAAAATTTCGGTAAAACTCAATGGAGGGATATATTTTTTGTCCATTTTTATTCATGGCCACAAAATTGGGTAAGGCAGAAATCGTGTTGTATAGACAAAGCTTTCCATCTTCTTCAACCGCTTCAACTTTGATGATGTCTCCATAGGCATTGAATGGTGGTTCAGGTGACCAACCTGCAAAATGCTCAATGTTGATGCGCCCTGCATAATGTTGAGGATTGTATGTCTCAGCCATGTCTTGAATTTCTTGGCGGTTCAATTCACGACCATCGACCGTTTGACCTTCACGGGCAACTCGAAAGCGTTTTTCTACACGTCCTTCTCCTGGTAGTCCCATTCTTTAAATTTCCATCTATGTTTCTGATGTATGCAGTCTGCTTGTGATGACAGGAGGGTCGCAACGACCTGAATCCTGTTTAACGCTTAATCAGGATTTTGTTATTCGTTGAAAATGAACACATAGCGCTACATTAAGCGCATGAATACAGCACATCCTTTGACTTTCGAGAATCTCAACCCACGGCAACATGGACGAATCCTGTTTGCGATGGGCATGACTGTGTCTGAAATTGCAAAGCAATTGGAAGAAAATCGGGCAACGGTAGAAAGTTGGAAACAGCGTGATGTTTGGGAAAAAGCGGATTTATTTGATGATGTAATGCTTGGTCTAAAAGTCCGTTATATGACCCTGACTTTTATGGGAAATAAGAGCAATGCCAATTATAAAGAAATGGATTTTATTGGTAGCCAATTTGAACGTTGGGCAAGAATAGAAAGATATCGTGCAGGTGGTACGCAAACGGATCTGAATCCAAAATTAGAAAATCGTAATAACAATCCGAAAAAACGAAAACTTAAAAATCAGATTACTGAAGATGATTTGGCTTTACTTGAACAAGCGTTTCAAGATGTTTTATTCATTTATCAACAAGAATGGATGGATGCAATTTCTTGGTCTCGAATCTTTATTTTATTGAAGTCTCGTCAGATTGGGGCGACGTATATCATTGCGTTATGGGCGTTCATTGATTTACTTAAAACAGGAAAGAATAAAATTTTTATGTCTGCGTCGAGAGCACAGGCTTATCAATTTATTGAGTACATCAAAGCATTTTGTTTGGAAGTGATTGGCGTTGAATTGACAGGAGATCCGATTGTTGTCAATGGGCCGAATGGACAAGCAACGCTATATTATTTAGGGACAAATGCACTGACTGCTCAAGGTCGTCATGGTGATGTCATCATGGATGAGTTCTTTTGGATTCGTAATTTTTTAAAGTTTAAAAAAGTCGCTTCAGCGATGGCTTCACAGAAGATGTATAAGCAAATTTATATGTCCACGCCATCGAGCATTTTGCATGAGGCTTATGCTTTTTGGACGGGGACTGACAGTAAGCGCAAACTTCCAATTGAGATTGATGTTAGTAAAGTCGCATTAAAAATGCCTGTCAAATGTGCGGATAGAAAGACACGTCAAATTGTGACTTTAGATGCAGCCGAAGAGAAGGGTTGTGATTTATTTGATCGGGATGACTTACTTGCCGAGTATGGTGATGAAGAGTTCGCCAATTTATTTGATTGTGATTTTATTGATGATTCAGGTTCTTATTTTCCCCTCAAAGATATTATTCCAAACATGGTCGATTCTTGGGAGATTTGGAACGATTTTAATCCGACTCAAACTCCACATTATGAAGGGGAAGTATGGATTGGTTATGATCCGTCATTTACAGGGGATAATGCTGCACTTGCAGTCATTGCTCCACCGCAAACGTCCTTGTCCCCGTATCGAATATTAGAAGTAAAACAATTCAAAGGGCAGACGGCTCAAGAACAAGCACTGTATATCAAAAAAGTTTGTGCACGTTACAAGGTCACGTTTATTGGAATTGATAACACTGGCAATGGCCTTGCTGTTTCTGAATATGTATCTAAGTTTTTCCCTGCACTGACCCGACTGAACTATAACCCTGAACTGAAAATTCGAATGGGGCTGAGAGCCAAAGAGTTATTTCAAAAAAGACGACTTAATTTCGATGCCGGTCTAACAACGGTCGCAAAAGCCTTCCTTTCAATTAAAAAAGCCATGACCAGTGGTGGCGGTAATAAAACGTTGGTCACAAGTCGCTCTGCTGAAAATGGGCATGGTGATTTGGCTTGGGCAATTATGAATGGTTTAGAGAAAGCACCGATTGTCGATATTACCGATCCATCTCAACAAGGCGCAACACGTAGCCGAATCAGAGTATTTAAATCATGAATATAAAATCTATGCTATCTCAGCAGTTTGATCGCTTTCGTGTGTTGCCAACACAACAAACAGCAGCGGCTCCAACAAGTAAAATTATCTGTAGGAATTTTGGTGAGGCTGAACCTGTTTTGGATGGGCATGCTTTATTTGAATATGGGTATTGTCCAAAATGGCAAGATTGGTATGAGCTTCCATACGATATGTTGGCCACCGCTAAATTATTTCGTGCAACGAGCCACCACACCAGTGCATTAATTGTAAAACGTAATATTTTGACCAGTGATTACATCCCTCATCCATTATTAAGTCGGCATGAATTTAATGCTTTGGCTTTGAATCTTTTAACCTTTGCCAATTGTTATGTGCATGTCAAACGTAACCGTTTTGGCGGCATTGTTGGGCTTGGATCTAGACCTGCACTGAATATGCGTCGAGGTTTGGATTTATCTCGTTATTATCAACTTGATTGGGATCAAACCCATAATCATCAATTTGCACCACAAGATATGATTCATGTGTATGAATCTGATATTGGACAAGAAGTTTATGGTGTGCCTAATTATTTAAGTAGTATTAATGCAATTTTACTGAACGAAGCAGCAACGCTATTCCGCCGTCGTTATTATAAAAATGGGGCACATGCAGGTTTTATTTTACATATGACTGATGCACTACAAACTCAGGAAGATGTTCAGGATTTAGAGGATTCTCTTGAGAACTCAAAAGGGGCAGGGAACTTTAAGAATCTATTGATTTACACACCTGGTGGAACGAAGGATGGGGTGAAAGTTATTCCACTTGCTGAAGTGGCTGCTAAAGATGAATTTTACAATATTAAAATTGCCAGTCGTGATGATCAACTTGCAGGGCATCGCATACCACCGCAATTGATTGGTGTGGTACCACAAAATGCGGGTGGTTTTGGTGATGTCGAAAAGGCAGCTAAAGTTTTTTATTACAATGAAATTGTGTATTACCAAAACCTACTGAAACAGATTAATGAAAGGTTAGGGATTGAGGTCATAAAATTCAAAAATTATGAGCTTTTATCTCTAGGTCAGTAGTTAAATTATTTTAATGTATTAATTTTTGGCATAAAAAAGCCCAACATTCTGTTGGGCTTTTTATTGTCTCAATTTTCGATTAAGCTAGGTTTTCTCTAACAAACTTAGTATCAATAATCAAAAGTTTGATGAATTAGTGTACTGTTAATAAGTGCATTGGTAATCCATGTGTTTGATCCTTATGAGGTACAGACATCATTTTACCCTCTGCATTCATTGTGAATTCTTGGATTTTATCTAAAGATGTAATAAATGCTGATTTCCCATTAGGATTAATGGAAAGAGTTGGCCGATTTTGAGTGCTTGATGAGCTAGGATCTTTAGTACTGTCCCAAGATGTAGCTACTGAATAAGATCGTAAAGTTCCATCATCTTTTAAATAGAATTCCATAATTTGGCCTACATTAGCGATATAAATTTTATTACGAGTTTCGTCTATCGCAAAAGCATTTAGATTGAGACCAAAGTTCTTACTAGCTGTTACTAATTCAAATTTACCTATTGAATCTTGCTGTAAAAGTAATAACCGATCATTCATTGCATAATAAACGCGACCTTGCTTACTGACTTGTAAATTATAGCTATTCGGCTTTAGATATTCTTGAATTGGGTAAGTGTATGAATTTATCTTTTGAATAATACCCACATTCAAATTTCGAGAATCGTATTGATACAAGTAGCCTGTATCATCAATCGCATATAAATAGTTATTTACAGTATCATTTTTAATTTCAATAATATTTTTATTAAGTTCAGGGAAATCTGAAGTTTTATAAGTAGACTGCCATTTGAGCTGACCATCTGCTAGAATTTTATATATGGTAAATTCTTTATTTGCGAATGTTATGAGTGTTTGACTAGATTGATCGATACTCAATGTTGAAGTAGAACTGTTGAGGCTTACAGGTATAGATGGTAATTTACTCATAACGCTATTTTTATCGATTTTATAGCCATAAAGATAACCATCACCATGGTTAACATAAGCATAAACTATACCGTTTTTAGCATCAAATAGACTTAACGCATTTACTTTTGCATTAGGTAATCTATCAATAATTTGCGTGTTTGCAAGATTCAAACTACCATCTGAATTCAATGGTGTTCTTTGTAATAGAGTTGGTTGTGGTACTTCATTTGCTTTATAAATTGTATTGGTGAAATAACTATATGCGTATCGAATTACATCGGTATTCGAAGTAGGGGGAGTCGTTGAGGGATCCGTCTTTGGAGGCGTTGTAGTTGAGGAATCCGTCTTTGGAGGCGTTGTATTTGAAAATTGATCTGATGATCCACCGCCACCACCACAACCAACGAGCATAGAAGATAATATACAAAGGGTAGTTAATTTTAAATTTAGTACCATGAAAATATTTCCAGATAAGATTTTTTTCAATTTTAAAGTAAAGTTAATAATTTCTTAAGTTAGCATTATACATTTTATGCAGAGCTAAAAAACTTAGTCATGACTAAGTTTTTTAGCTCTGTATTAGATATTCATCGAACAAATTCATTTGTTGTTTTTAAACTAACAAAAGCATTTCCTAAAATCATATTATGATGCTCAATAATTTGTTCAGCAGATAAAAGAGAAGTATTTACCGTACTGTGAGCATCTTTTATTAAAGTAATTTGATAGTCTTTTTCGAAAGCTATACGACAAGTTGTATCTATACAATAATCAGATTTTAATCCAGCAATAACCAATTTATTTATCGATAATTTTTTTAAAAAATCATCTAGGTTTGTTTTGTAAAAGCAACTAGGCTTAGTTTTTTCCAAAATTATATCAAAATGTTGATGATTCATTATTTCTGGAATTACTTGGGTAAAGTGGTGATCTGCAGCTAAAGGCGTGTTAGCTTTCCCAATATGCCTAACTAAGACAATTGGTAAGTTTTCTTTTTTAAAAAAATCAATTAACTGTAAAATATTTTTTAATAATTGGTTGGCCTGATATGGAGGATGATCGCCATGAAACAAACCATTTTGCATATCAATTATTATAAGTACTGAATTTTTTAGAGACATTTCCATTTTTAGTTCCGATATTGAATTACAGATTATCGGAGTAATAAAAAACCCCGCTTAATCTGGCGGGGTGACTGATGCTTTTTAGATGCAAAAATCCTCACCGCCTTAGCGATGTGGTTGTAGTTTCAATAAATAAAATTTTTGAAAACATTTTTAAATCTAAAAAAGAAATATAGATTTCATAATTTCGCATGAATTTTGAAATTAAGTGACATAAATATTGTAAATAATTATGTCCCTTAATTGAGAATGTTTTACCAAAACCTACTAAAACAGATCAATGAAAGGTTAGGGATTGAGGTCATAAAATTCAAAGATTATGAGCTTTTATCTCTAGGTGAGTAGTTAAATTATTTTAATGTATTAATTTTTGGCATAAAAAAGCCCAACATCCTGTTGGGCTTTTTTACATATTTGATGCTTGAGGTATAACTCCTGTCGTACCTTTAACATTTCCTTGTTCTTTCGTTTATTTTATGGAGCATCCTGCTCTCTATGTATTCATGATAAGAAATTATGTTCCATCGGTATATTGGCTAAATCCTTCAATGCTTGTGCGCCCAGGCGTACAACATACTTAAATTATCCCGATATTTGTCCGCAGAAATTGGGGATAATTTAAACACTGGATGAATTGATAACACAGGTGAAAAGCCAAATTTGATTAAAAAACGATCAAATTAATTGGCAAAAGATATCAGATTTGAGTAAAAAAGAGCCGATATGTTTCTATATCGGCTTTTTTATGGTTTTTTGATTTTTTGATTGAGGCTAATTGATTGATATTACAGGATTATTACAAAGAGACTTCGCATAACCTCCATTATGTTAAATGGGGAGTATTTTGAATTACTTCATTTTCAGATGCTTCTCTTAAAATAGCTGTTCCACTAGAATTTGTTATGTATGGCTTAAAGCGGTCACTATTGATAAATTGTATAAGCTTTTCAATATGTTTATTTTCGATTTCTCCCTCACCAATACGACGAATCCTATGTCGAGCAAGATACAGTCGTATTCCTGTTTGATTGATATGATATTTTTTAGAAAAATATGTTCCGAGAATGAGCATACTCATTAAATAATGAATATAAATAGAATGATATTTTGGACGTTTTAGGATTTTTCTAAACCAATTATAGTTTTCTGATAATCTTAGATATTCATGTGTATCTATACGAATAATAATATGAAAATCACAATCTGGACTTTCAATTTCTAAAACTTCAATCTCATCATTATCAAAATTTAATCCATGTATTTCGTTGAAGTTTAAAGTTTTATAAGTAGTCCAATGATATGTTAATCCATAGATCTTTATTGTTTGCATATCATTATTCTCTTACACATTAGAAAAT